>UROG01000023.1 GCA_900549485.1 uncultured Eubacteriales bacterium | reverse complement strand
GCTGTTTTCCTGTCAAGCTCCGCCTGCTTTGCAAACGGCTCGGCTATCATCTTCTACGAATTTGCAACCGGAATACATCTTTTTCTCATTGCCGGTTCAATCTATTGGGTGACACAAACTCTATAGCTCAACCTGCGCAAATCGAACGCTGCAATAAGGAGATAGCTGGCAGTCTTATGTACGGGCATACAAGCCCAAGGAGGCTTTGGTCAAGCAGTTGCTCTCCTTATTGCAGTTTAGGCAAGAGTCGGAAAAAAGCCCAGCTTGATGCTGGAATGCCAACCAAAACTTAGGTTCTGGAATAAATGTTGGTGTGCAGTTCAGAATCGTGCGGCGGTCTGAGGCTGTCAAGATGTCCGTGACGGGGCTTTTTCCGGCAAATTCATATTTTTCATTTTTCAAAAACAAGCGACACGCCGTCAGAATATCTTATAACCAATTGCTTATCCGAAAATGTATATTCAAGCAGCAAACCCTTGTAGTGTATATATTTTCCGTCAGCAGATATTTCCGCTTCGCCCTGGCCAAATATATCCGCGCTTCCCGTTCCCATGCCGTCGATCACCAAATATGAATCTCCATATCCGGTTTTTTCGAGTATGTCCTTTGGATAAACGGAGAAGACGTCGGTGATTTCCGCTATCTTCCAGCTTCCCGCAGGAATAGCGGAAGTCTCGGCGGTATCTCCGCTTTTTTTCAGAATGATCCGGTCTGAACCTGAATCGCCATACGATATTTCAAGGAAATTTCCGCTTATCGTTCCGCTGAAGCTTTCTGCCCCGAATAAAATATCGACCGCATCGCCGGAGCGCGACCATTTTCCTTTCTCTGAACGTCCGTCAAACGTTATCGTACAATTTCCGTCTGACATAAGCCTGATCTCAACGCCGCTGAATGCGCTCTCTATCCCTGCGCCGTCGGCCATAAAAGCAGAGTATTCCCCCGCACCGTCATAAAATGTGTCCCTTTGCGCGCCGCTTATCAGATAATACGCCGCGAGAAAAATCATCATTGCGGCTGCGCCGACGGCCGCGGATATCAAAATGCGCTTTATGCGCATATTTTTTTTCTCTTGCGGTCTATTTTTATTTTCTTCCATGCTATCACCTCGACACTGCACAGATTATACCACAGGCTGCGCATTTTTGCTTATATTTTATCAAAAATCCCGTGACAAAAAAATATAAATATGGTATTCTGTTATCGGCTGATTGTCAAATGATAAACAGGAGGTTTCTATGGTAACAAATAAAGAAAAGCTTTTCGCGCTTGGGAAAAAGATGACCGACAGAATCCCTTACAAACTTGGCATTGAGAAAATGACAGAAGACTGCCCTGAATTCTGGGGGCTTGTCAATGTGCTTGACGACGATATGGTCGATATAGCGCTCAGCATGAAACAGCGTACCCCCATGTCATTTGAAGATATCCAAAAAGCCTGCGGCTGGACGGATAAGGAGGCGCTTGAGAAGAAGCTTTTTGATATGAGCTGCCTCGGCCTTATCGAGTATAATTGGGAGAACGAGGATCATCACAAGCAGTATATCCTGCCGCTCTTTGTTCCGGGCGCGGCGGAATTTCTCAACATGAGAATGTCCACCGTCAATGAGCATCCGGAAGTATGCGATTTCTTTGAGCGCATGTCCAGACTTCCGCTTGAGGCCGTCACGCCCATGATCCCTCTCGGCGGCGCTGGTGTCGGTATGCACGTTATCCCCGTTGAAAAGGCGATCCCTGCAAACTCAAAATCCGTAAGCATTGAGCATTTGTCTCATTGGCTTAAAAAATACGACTATTACAGCGTGGGCATCTGCTCATGCCGCCGTTCGCAGAGCAAGCGCGGCGTCGGTTCTGGCGATATTGAGGACTATTGGTGCATCGCCGTCGGCGACTGTGCGCGGTACTGCGACGAAACGGGCAAGGACGGCAAAACCGTCACCTATGACGAGGTAATGGAGATCCTCCAGCGCGCCGAGGACGAAGGCTATGTACATCAGATAACAAACATCGACGGCGAAGACAAAATTTTCGCCATCTGCAACTGTGCGCCCGGCGTCTGCTACGCTCTGCGCACGTCTCAGCTTTTCAATACGCCCAACCTCTCGCGCAGCGCTTTCCGCGCACATGTTGACAAGGACAACTGTGTCGCCTGCGGCAAATGCGCCGAGGTATGCCCTGCCGGTGCGGCAAAGCTCGGTCAGAAGCTCTGCACAAAGAACGGTCCGGTCAAGTATCCGAAGCACGAGCTGCCCGACGATACGCCTTGGGGTCCCGACAAGTGGGATGAGGATTACCGCGACAACAATATGCTCAATTGCTATGAGAGCGGCACCGCCCCATGCAAAACCGCATGTCCCGCGCATATCGCGGTTCAGGGCTATATCAAGATGGCCGCCGAGGGACGTTACCTTGACGCGCTCAAGCTTATAAAGCAGGACAATCCCTTCCCCGCCGTATGCGGAAGCATATGCAACCGCCGCTGTGAGGATGCCTGCACCCGCGGCACGATCGATTCCCCCGTCGCAATTGATGAGATCAAGAAGTTCATCGCCGAGCAGGAGCTTAACAGCGAAACGCGCTATGTTCCCGCAAAGAGAACAAAGCGTGAAACCCTTGAAAACTACGATGAGAAGATCGCGGTCATCGGCGCGGGTCCTGCGGGTATGAGCTGCGCTTACTACCTTGCAAACAGGGGCTATAATGTAACGGTATTTGAAAAGAACGCCGTTCCCGGCGGTATGCTTGCCGTCGGTATCCCCTCCTTCCGCCTCAACAGGGATGTTATCAACGCCGAAATCGACGTTCTGCGCCAGATGGGCGTTGAATTCAGATGCAATGTTGAAGTCGGAAAGGACATTACCGTAGAGCAGCTTCGCGCAGACGGCTATAAGGGCTTCTATCTGGCTATCGGTGCGCAGAAATCCGCCGCGCTCGGCATCCCCGGCGAGGGGCTTTCCGGTGTGTTCGGCGGTATTGAGTTCATGCGCGCAGTCAATCTCGACGAAAAACCCGCCATAGGCAAAAAATGCGCCGTTATCGGCGGCGGCAACGTTGCAATGGATGTATGCCGCAGTGCCGTGCGTCTCGGCGCGGAGGAAGTATACATCATATACCGCCGCTCCGAGGCGGAGCTGCCCGCAGATAAGGCAGAGGTCGCGGAAGCGGTTGAAGAAGGCGTCAAATTCAGATATCTCAACGCTCCCGTTGAGATCGTCGGTGAAGACGGCAAGGTCACCGGTCTCAAGGTTGAGCTTATGGAGCTTGGCGAGGCGGATGAAAAGGGCCGCAGAAAGCCCGTTGGAACCGGCAGATTTGAGCTTATAGAGGTTGACAGCGTAATAAGCGCTATCGGTCAGAAGGTTGAGCTTGGCGGCATCGCCCCAGAAGCCATGACCTTTAACAAAAACGGAACCGTTATCGCCGATCCGATAACTTTTCAGACTGCACAGAAGGATATTTTCGTAGGCGGCGACGCATACACCGGTCCAAAATTCGTTATCGACGCTATCGCGCAGGGACGCGAGGCCGCCGAATCGCTTCACCGGTATGTCCACCCCGGTCAGAGCCTTACTCTTGCCCGCAATCTCCGTCAGTTCTATGAGCTTGACAAGGACGACGTTGTTTTCGCCGCCGGAAGCTTTGACAGCTCCTCCCGCCAGATTCCGGGTCAGGACGCCGCAAAGGCAAAAAGCTTTATGGACGACCGTCTCACCTTTACGGAAGAGCAGGTAAGGAAAGAAGCTGCCCGCTGTCTGGGCTGCGGCGCGGCAGAGGTAGACGAAAACCAGTGCATCGGCTGCGGTCTGTGCACCACCAGATGCGAATTTGACGCGATCCACCTTTCACGTGATCTGCCCGAAGCGTCCAGAATGGTCAAGGCCGAGGACAAGATGAAGGCGATACTTCCGTATATGCTCAAGCGCGAAGTGAAGATCCTGAAGAAGAAGCTGACAAAATAATGCACGAATTAGGAACCGTAATTTATATTATCGAGACCGTTGAAAAACTCGCCGTCGAAAACAAGCTTACAAAAATCGGCTCGGTCACGCTTGAAGTCGGCGAGGTCAGCGGAATCATTCCGGATTATCTCTCTGATTTCTGGCTCTATGCCCGAAAAAAATCCGATTATCTGAAAGACGCGGAGCTGAAAATCGAAACGATCAAAGGCGTCACCTATTGTCAGGACTGCAAAAAGACATACCCGACAGTTGAATATGCCAAGATATGTCCGTATTGCCATAGCTCCAACACCTTTCTTGTAACCGGCAACGAGTACAATATCAAAGAGATAGAAGCAATGTAGCGGCAAAATCACTTGAAAAGCCAACACCCGCAGTCCTTAGGACTGCGGGTGTTTATTTGCTTTAACAGCTTATCCGTAAGCTTTTTTACTTTGCAAATCTTTCATAAAACCCTTGATTTGAATACCGTAAAAGGGAAAACATCATTTTTATGAACGGATTCAGCGCTTAAACAACTCTTGCGGTGGAGTAACCGGTGAAGTCGGCTGCTCGGCAGCCGGTGCAGTCGGCTGCTCGGTAGCCGGTGCAGTCGGCTGCTCGGTAACAGGTTCAGTCGGCTGTTCGGTAACAGGTTCAGTCGGCTGCTCTGCGCCCGGCTCACTCGGCTGCTCTGCGCCCGGCTCACTCGGCTGTTCTGCGCCCGGCTCACTCGGCTGCTCGGTACCCGGTTCGTCCGGCTGCTCTGTGCCCGGCTCAGTCGGCACGGGTGTCGGCGTCGGGGTCGGCGCGGGTGTGACAGCGGGCGCGGTCATGACGGGTGCAATGATCACCGTATCAAGGTCAAGAATAGCGCTTGCCACAATATGTATCTGCTGAAGCATCGGGTCAAACGTGAGGAAAGGCACATTCCCCTGTCCGTCAAAGCGGAAGGTCTCCGTAATTACCAAGCCGTCCGCACGGATAATGGCGACTGTGAACGCTTCCGGCAGAGCCGTACCCGGCATCGGGGCAACGCCAAGCACAAGATCCTGTCCCGGAGCGAGAGTGAGCATATTGTTTTCGGTAGGCGTCAGCACGGTCTGTGACGCAGGCTCCGTAAACACGACATTCTCCAGCATAGTTACGTTGACAGCGACAGAAAGATTTGCGTCAGCATCCTGTTCCGGTTCCTGTCCCTGTTCCCCCGTGGGTTCCTGTCCCGGTTCCTCCGCTGATCCCTGTTCCGGTTCTTCCGCGGATTCCTGCTCCGTATCTTTTTCAGGCTCCTCGGGTTCTTCTTCCGTATCCTCGCCTGGCTCCTGTTCAGGCTCCTCGGGTTCCTCTTTTACGGTATCGTCCGGAACCGCCGTGCCGGAGAGCGCAACTGTCTGGCCGACGCTGAGATACATTGGATCTACCGTGAGTATCCCGCTGTCAGGTTCAAAGGCAACGCCGTCGGTATACACTTTACCGTCTGTATGTACGGTATAGAGAATATCGTCCATCACCAGGTGCAGCTCATCCGGAAGAACGTATCCCTCCGCCGGGGCAATTGCTATCTCCAGCGGCTTTGCGGCCGAATAGTCGCGTCCAAGCTCTGAGACAACGTCAATATCCGTAAGAGCGTCCGCATTGATGCGCACACCGACCGCAGAGCCGATGAGGGCAAAGGTATCACCGTCTTTGATGAGCGTCGGCGCGATGCTTAGCTTACCGGAGTCAGGGTCATAAGTGATCCCTTCCGGGTTCCCCTCGCCGGCAGTAGAAACGGTATACTCAACATCGTTGATACGCAGGATAAAGAACTCCGGCATGGAGAAGCCTTCGTCGGCACAGATATCGATCACAAGCGGTTCATTATCCGTCCATGTGAAGGTTCTTCCGGCGGCGGGCGCTTCCGGCAGAGCAGCGTCCTCGGACGTAGCAGGGTCGGCAGTCCCATCTTCGGGAACGGTGACCGTTTCTTCCGGCGGAACGACAGTATCTCCCGGTGCTGCGTCATCGGCAGATGCCGGAACGGCAAGCACCGCAAAAGCCAGAATCAGCGCAAGCGCGGTATAAAAAAACTTTTTACTCATGGTTTTTCATCTCCTTGGATGAGAAAGTTCAGGAAACTATACCCGGGGCAAAACCAAAGCCGTTTGCCGTCTCGTCGTCGCCTGTTGCGGAATATGTGGTAGTACCGCCGTAATTTATAAATACAGTTGTTTCTTCCGCATCATATTTCATTCCGCTTAATGAAGTACCGTAATCCGCGCTTCCCGAACCGTTATAGCGAATGACCAGATTGTACTTTCCGCCGGCTCCGACAAAGTTGCCTGCATCGTCATATACAAGGTTGCTCAGCCCCGGCTCTTTATACCCGGACATTAGTGCAACTGCACGGCAATCCGTCACACCTGCCGGTAACGTTATATCAGCCGTCAGAGGTGCGCACAGATTAAATGTACGGTTCATCAGAGTAACGCCGTCAGGAATTTTTGCCGTAAATCTCTCAAGTCCCAAGCATTGGCTGAATGTTAAATTCATATTTGTTACAGTTGCAGGAATAGCAAACTCAGCAGGAAATTCTTTGATAGATAAACATAACTGAAATGTAGCCGCCATAGATGTCCACGTTCCCGCCGGGTCAATCATAACGCTCTGGATTTTTCTGTTCTGTGAGAACAGACCGGCAATTGTATAACTTCCCTCAACGCTTGTTGCGCTTGCCGGAACATAAACGCTGGTAATATTTCCCAAATAGGCCTTTATCCCATTTCCCAGATACGGATCACCGTTTACAGTAGATTGTTCAAGCCACCAATAAACATCATTTTGAGGGTAAACTGACCTCACCATGTTCAATGTATCAACGCTGACGTCACCGTCGGTTATATTATTATCTCTGTAAACAACGCTTACACGCGCTTCCTGTCCGCTGAGCATATTGCTGTTCAGGTCACCAAGCTGTGAATAATCCAAAAATACCCAATTAACACTTTGCGTATTATCGGATTTTTCAAACATTTTATAGGTGCTTGTTATAGTTGTGTCAAGTATCTTTCCGTTCTCCCAGCCATAACCGGTCACATCGACCCAAGTTCTGTGAGTAACGTCACCTACATATCGAATATAATATTTTCCGTTCGCGTCTTCATACGGAGCGTTGTCGTCGCCATAGACTTTTTCCCATTCAACAACTGTGCTTTTGGCTGTTACATTCAGAATTATATTTCCGGAGGTGATCGTAGAAATATACTTTGCCGCCGTAGACGTGACTGAAAACGCGGTGCATATGCAGAGCAATACGATGCCAAGCAATCTATACCGAAGTCCGCGAGTATGTCTCTTCACTCTTCCTCACCTCTCAATCAATTTGCTCCGCTGTAAATTCTATACCTATATTTGCGCGCTCAATATTCTCGGTGATTGCATCTGTGGGCTCAAATACAAGCGTGAAAACAGTATCTCCGGACTGAAAAACTCCTGTTTCAAAATAAATAGGTGCGCCGTCAGACACTTTTGACTGCGTTTGAAAACTGACACTTACCCCAGCCGGGACGCCTGTCACAGATATTTTGCCTTTAGCGGTGACCTCAATATTACTCTTTATAGTAAAGGAATATTCATTATCTACCTGCGTTTCTCCGACTTTAAGGTTCATTTCCTTTTCGTCCGAAACTGCGCTTACAGCAAACCCGGCAACTCTTGCGCTGTCTTCGGCGTTTGTTTCCGTCCTGTACGATGCGGCGGTCGTCCCGGTAAACGCGAGTACCACAGCCAGCAGAAACGCAAGATATACCGCCAGCGGCAGACGGCGGGGCGTGGGCTTATTCCGAGTGTTTTCCATGGTAAACCTCCTTGTTCTCCCCCGGCTTATCAAATACGCGGGGAAGCTCTATAAGCGCGAAGCCGGTCAGCACGAGCACAGTCATGCCAAGGGGCGTTCTGAGTTTTTCAATAAAAAGACCGATGCGCGGCACGGTAAAAACGACTTTCCCGACGATCGCTCCACGCTGCACGGGTTCAATATCGGCGACATTGTTCGCGTCGCCCCGCGTGGTAAAGCCGTCAGGCGTATCACCGACTATACGGTGCGTAACAAGCGACGCGCCGGAGCGGAACATTATCACATCATCCTCGCCGTAATCCGCGGCGCGGCGGCAGACGACAAGGTCACCCGGTTCTATCGCGGGGGACATACTGCCCGTGACGACGACCGCAGCGGTAAAGCCGAGTACCGTCGGCTGCTCCTCGCCGGTCACGGCGCGGACAGCGATAACATAAACATTTGCCGCAAGCAGCAGCGCAAGAGCGGCTGTAAGCAGCGCCGAGAACAGACGGAGTATTTTACTCCGCATGTTTTCTCTTTCTGTACACTATGACAGTAACGGCAGTGCCGGCAGCGGCGGCAGTCATAAGGCCGGCATAGAGCGCTATGGGCGTATCGTCGCCGGTTTTAGGATAGTAATAGGTATTGTTGTCCTCAACAACTATATAAAGCCCCACTGTAATATTGTCCGCCGTACCGAGGGTCAAAGGTCCATGCGCCGCGGCATTACCGAGAGCGGTATCCGTGCGGTCCTGCGCATCGCCGGCATAATAATTCCATAGCCATGAAATATCAAAATCCTGCAGACCGAAGGCTCGTACAGAACCGGATACGGCGCGGATAACATTACTCCTGTCCACGCCGATCGGGAGAGAATACACCGTTGTATCGGTAAGATTCGTGCCGGAAAGCGCCGTTCTGACCGGCAGCGCGGGATTGCTCTTTATCGCATACAGCACGGCGGTAAACTTTATCGTGCCGCCGATGTTATTCTTGAGGCGCACGGTGTTATACCCGTCCGTACCCGGGGCGACGACTTTTGCCCCGTCCGACGAGACGACATTCGGATAATTTGCCGAGAACAGGGACAGCTCAGCCGAGCCGTCCGGGCGAATAGACGCCGCGCTGTCCCACGTAAGGCGGTTGAGACTGTACGTGAGGACGCGGTCAGGCACACCGCCGGGCGCCGCCCATGTAGGATTGAGCGCCAACGGCATCGTCACCGCCGTCAGCACGATAAGCACCAACAGTGCCGGAATTATCCGCCGACGGTTATTATCAATAGACTTTCTGATTCCTGTCATATTTCTCCCTCCGGGTGTTCTCCTGAGTTCAAATCAAGCCGCTTTAGAAAGCGCACTGATTTCAGCGCAGGAAAAGACCTCTGCCCTGCCCCGCCGCAATGGGCGAGGCAGGGGATTTAAAACCTTAATAGTCGCTTTAGTCTATCTGGGTTACGGTGGTCTCAATCGCAAGCGTTATAGTTGCGGGTGCAGCCGCATTACCAAGCGCGGTATCCTTTTCATTGGTCTGATGTACGCCATCAGCCTCATATACCCACTCCCAAGAAACTTCAGGGGCGGTGACACCGGCTGTGCTCAAATCGGTTTGAGCAGCGTAATTTGCAGAGAAAGCAGCAATTTCACTCTCGACAGCACGCGCGAATCGATCGGCATCAGTATAGTCCAAGCCATGGAAGACGAGATTTCCATCTTCTCCCTTAACTTTAATTGTAATTGGGCAATAGAATCCGCCGTCTACAGTCCAGTTACTTACAGTAACATGGGCAGTATATCCAACTCTGACTGCAACCTCAGGAGTGCCGGAAAGCGCCATCTTCACCATATCTCCTTTGGTACCGGGGGCAACAACATTTTCGCCCGTACTCACAACTGATTTTGCTATAGTCCCAGCGACTCCGGCATCATCCGTTGCGTACTCTTTAGCAAAAGTTGCACCGTTGGCCGTTATCTGCACGCCGAACTTTGCAACCCTTGCGGTGTCAGAGCCAGTCGCGCTGGTGGTGTACTTAGCAAAAGTCCCGCCGACGAAGCAGCTCGTGATGAGCGTGAGGACAAGCAGAAGCAAGGCTGCCCTCATGAATCCTGTCTTTTTCATTGAAAGACCTCCTATGTATTTTTTCGCAAAAGTAAATTTATGTATATTCCCACATTATTGCCGTAACGCGGCGTAATGTGGTGAATAACCCGATTAAAACTCCGTGCCGTCTCTTTTAAGACGCTCCAGCTCTCTTTCAAGAGCGCGTGTGCGCTGAGCCGCCTTAGCAGCTTCGCGGCGGCGGGCAGAAGCGTCATACAGCACAAAGCAGAGCACAGGGACGGCGATGAACAGCGCCATGCCGACAGGCTTCTGTGCAAACAGCGCCACATCGCCCACGTGCGGGATACGCCCGGCATACTTGCCGACGAGGTTCGCGGCGGAAACGGGCTGTGTATCCTCCGCATTATTGGCGTCGCCCTTTGTGACGAATTTCAGCGTGCCGTTGTCCTCCGTCTCAATACGCACAATACGGTGCGTGACGACGATGCTCCCCTCTTTGAAAGCGATAATATCGCCCTCGCGCAGGTCTATCGCCCTGACGGGCTTGACAAATATAAGATCGCCGATCTCAATATGGTCGCTTGACGTACCGCTCATCGAGCCGGACTGCACCGCAAGCGGCGTTATCCCAAGGACGGACGGCGGAGTATCCGGCGTTATCGCGCCCTTTATTATAATAGTAAGGTTGCAGACAAGCAGCAGCGCGAATACAACGCACAGCACAAGCCCCACGACCTCCACCGCGGATATACCGCGGCGCGGCTCCTCCTCGGAACCTCTATGTTGTTTATATTTATCAGCCAAAGCGATACCTCCCAAAGAAAAAAACCGTTGAAAGCACATAGCAGGTATGGGGAAAAACCTTTGCGGCTACGCTCAGATACAAAAGTACGATATATATATATATATATAGTGTATATCATCATTTGTCCGGATTGTCAATAGTTTCCGCAAACATTTCCGAGTTTTTTTATCAAGCCGTCCTGCCGCGTGAGATAAGAATGTTCCGCGGTCGGAGAGCATAAAAAACACCCCTGAAAGTCTCAAGCTTTCAAGGGTGCAAATAAGCGTATGCTCAATCGGTATTTGCCGTTTCGGGAATTTCTTCTTTTCGCATAAACTTCTGGACGCCCCATATGCCTATGATAACGACCGCCATTGCGATAGCAGCCTTGACGGAAAACGGCTCGCCAAGAAAAACAACCCCCGCCGCAACGGACAGAACCGTCACGAGGCTGTTAAGGGATACTACGTTTGCCACAGGGGCATTCGCCACGGCGTAGTTGAACAGCGTATAGCCGATAATGGAGGCAAACAGCGAAACGTAAATAACCGCGAGAACAAACGGAAGGTTTTTCGCCGGGGCTATAAGCTTTCCAAGCTCACCGGCGTTTTCGATCACCGCGCCGGAGGTGAAGAAGACCGCGCCGACAAGGAGCGTGACCACAGTTCTCTCATATACGCCAAAGTTATCGTGCGCCGCCTTCTTATTAAGTATAGTATATATACCGGCGGAAAAAACGGCTATCAGCAGCCAGACGACGCCTCTGAACGATATATTCCCGCCTGCATCGGAGGTAAAAACGCTTATTGCGATAACGCCGCAAATGCTTATCACGCAGAATACCCATTGCAGGAGCGTGGGCTTTTCGTTGAAGAAAACCGCCGCAAGGACTGTTGTAAACAGCGGGATAATCGAAATAAATATGCCCGTGAACGACGAATTTGTATATTTCATGCCGTACTGCTCACCGATGAAATAAACCGCCGGTTCGCATATGGCCATTATGATAAGCGGAACTATCTTTTTTGTGTTAAGGCGCAAGCTCTTCCTGCCGAACAAAACAGGTAAAAGCATAAAAAGCGCCGCTGCGTCAAATCTGTACATCAAAAACACCATAGGCGTCGTAAAGCGCTGCGCAACGGTGGAAGCAAGGAGCGTGAAGCCCCATATGAAATAAACGCCTAATGCCGCCGCTATCGCCCTTGTATACTTGCCGGTTTTCATATCTCTGTTTCTCCATTCAAAAGCTGTCAGCAATTATATTCCATTTCCCTGCCGGCGGTCAAGAGCAAAACACGCATTTTCACGTCTGCACCCGTCCGGCGGTCTGGGCGTGCTTTGCAGATTTATTTACAGTAATTTAAGCATTTATTTGCCGACGATGCTATAATTACTTAGCTTGTCAAAGAAGCAAGCTTCTTTGACAAAAGGGCTGCACTGCGCTCTGCGCCTCGGTTATTCGCCGCAGAAGTGTTTTATCCGACGTACACGCCGCCGGATAAAACGATCAAAATTATTTTTTGCCTGCGGGCAAAAAACTCTGCGAGGCTCTTTTCGACAGTCTCAATTATTAAAAAATTTTTCTGAGGGTATATTATGTCAAAACCACGTACAGCGGTACTGCTTATAATTATTGCTCTGTTTTCTCTGAGCGCATGTTCGTCCAGTACGCACTCTGCGGCGAAATTTCTGCAAACCGCAATGTCCGATATGCAGGCTATCGCCGATGACGCCGAGGTCAACAAGCCGGACGAAACCGCTGTTCCGGCGCCTTCTGCCACGCCTGTTCCCTCTCCCTCTCCGACAGCCGCGCCGACTCCGTCTCCCGATCCGACACCGGAACCCACGCCGCCCCCTGAAATAGACAGCATTGCAGAGGTCGGTCAGAAGGCCGCATACCTTCGCTATTCTCCGATAAGCGCACTCAGCAACGATGAGCTTAGAAGCGATTTCGTAAAAATCGTCCGCAGTACCGTCATAGCAAAGTACGGGGTATACGATCTTTCTGCCGATCTTACGGATTCGGTCATTTTCGGAGAAAACGCCAACATCGGCTTCCTGCTCAGCTGCGTCGATGCAAGCGGTCTTACAGATGTGGGAACCTTTGATGTACTCCCCGACTGCTCGATGCAGTACAGCTGCCTTACAAATGTCAACGCGTTTCCCTCATGCTCGCTCGGGGAGCTTGCACTCTTCGGCGGTACGCTTGCCGCGCAGGCGGGCGATATAATATTCTGGTTTGACGAAAACGGAAATGCAAAAAATTATGCGATAGTCGTTTCCGCAGACGACGCGCATCTCGGTATCGTGCTCACACGCGCCACCGGCGAAAGCGCACTGTTTGAAACCTGCATATATAATGTCAGCCAACGTTTTATTTCAAGCGGAAGGCTTGTTCACCTTACATATCCGTGCATTGAGCAGACGGTATACTTTTTCTGCGTAAACGAGCTTGGCTACTCCCCTGCGGCAGCCTGCGGCGTTATGGCTAACATCTATAAGGAATCTTCATTCAGAAGCTATATCGAAAGCAGCGGAAGCTACGGGCTTTGCCAGTGGCTCGGAGAGAGAAAGCAGGAGCTGATAAGCTGGTGCAGAAGCAATTCCCTCGACTATACGACGGTCGAAGCACAGCTCAAATACCTCAAGCATGAGCTTACGCTTGAAAAATATTACGGGCTTGACGCGCTTATGCGCACATACGGCAGCAGCGCTCAGGACGCCTATGACGCGGCACGCGAATGGTGCTATAAATATGAGTCTCCTGCAAACGCCGGTGTTATCGGACGCGACAGAGGGCTGATCGCCCGGGATGAATTTTTCCCGATATACTCTCAATACTGACAGATTCGGTTCATCAATAAGCCGGAGCAGGAACATTCGTGAAGCCAGCATAAAAAGAGCGGGTATCTTACATGATACCCGCTCAGCTTGTCAAAAATGTCCTGCAAGGATTTTTTTGACAGTCTCATTTATGTTCAAATCACCTGAAAGATATAGAATTTGAGATAATCCGTTTCAGGGACGTTCCATAGAATGGGGTGATCCGGCGCCTGCTGACGCGCCTCTATCTGCTTCAGCTCCACCCCCGCATCCGCAGCCGCCGAACGGAGCATTTTTACAAAAAGCTCGTTAGGCATAAAATGGCTGCACGAGGCCGTGGCAAAATATCCGCCCCTCGGCAGAAGCTTAAGCGCCCTGTAATTTATCTCCTTATAGCCGCGCTGTGCGTTATCGACAGTCTTTCTCGATTTTGTAAACGCGGGAGGATCGAGTATAATAAAATCATACGGCTTTTTGCCGCTTCTCTCAAGTTCGGGAAGCAGTTCAAAAACGTCCGCCGCGATAAAATCCATCCGGTCGGCAAGGCCGTTTCTCGCCGCGTTTGCTCTTGCCATCTCAACGGCGCTTTCGGAAATGTCCACCGCTGTCACATGCTCTGCCCCGCCCATTGCGGCGTTGAGTGCAAAAGAGCCTGTATGTGTAAAGCAGTCAAGCACTCTTTTCCCCTGTGCAAGCCTTGCGACAGCAAGGCGGTTGTATTTCTGATCAAGGAAAAAGCCGGTTTTCTGCCCGTTTTCAACGTCAACAAGATATCTTATCCCGTTTTCGCATATTTCCGTCACAGCAGAATCCGGGTGCTCATCCCCGTACCAGCCGCGATACTGCTCCAGCCCTTCAAGAGCGCGTATCGCAGCGTCGTTCCGTTCAAAAATACCGCTGATATTCTGCCCGTCTCCGCGCAAAACTTCAAGCAGCAGCGGAAAAACTATATCCTTGATTTTTTCCATGCCTGCCGAAAGCGTCTGGACGGAAAGAATGTCTGAAAATCTGTCCGCCGTAAGCCCCGGAAAACCGTCCGCCTCGCCAAAGATCACACGGCAGCAGCCGACGTCCGCGCCCATGACGGTTTTTCTGTAATCCCATGCGTATTTTATTCTTCTTCTCCAGAAATCTGTGTCAAACCTGTCGTTGGCGTTTCTTGAAACAAGTCTTATCCTTATTTTGCTTTTTTTGCTTAAAAAACCTGTGCCGAGATACTTTCCCTTTTCGCTGACGGCGTCAACAAGGCAGCCGTTCTCCGCCTGCATATCTCCGGAAATGACCTCTGCCTCATATATCCACGGGTGTCCCTGCTCTACCCATCTTGTACCCTTTGCGCTTATAATATATTTCGGAAAATCCCTCTGTGTTTTCAAGCAGCTTACCTCTTAAATATTTTTGGATTATTTTATCACACTCTCCGGAATAAAGGAAGCAGTGTTTTTATTTTCAGACTGTCAAAAAACTATGTATTAAAGTCAGATAACAGAGCAGCGGTGGAGCTTGAGGGGGCAAGGCCCGCCTCAAATTGGATAAACCGCCGTCGAAAGCCTTGATATATCAAGGCTTTCGGCAACAGCCTTCTGAACTCTTTCAAAATGCTGTTGCCGAAAGCGCGGTCAAAAAAGTCCTTGCAGGGACTTTTTTGACAAGCTGGTTTTTATTTTGCCTGATTGCAATATTGAGCAATCTTATGTAAACCCAAAGGCGCGATAAAAGAAAAAACAGTTATTTTTTCAAAAATATTCACGGAATAGACAGTCGAGGCGGTGCAGATAATAGGAGCGAGGTGATAAAAATGAGTCCTAAAGAATTGCTCTATATTGAAGACGCACTCGGTCATACTCAGTTTCTCATGAATCAGTGCCGTGAGGCCGCCAACAGGCTTACTGACCCCGCATTACGCCAGCAGGCTCAGCAGCTTATAAACGGCAACCAGAAACTGTTCACGCAGTTTTACAATCTGATATAATGAGGTGACAGCATGAACGACAGAGAAATTATGGAAAATATTCTTCTCACCACGAAGGGTGTGTGCGACCTGTATATGCACGGCTCTATCGAATCGGCAACGCCTAAGGTACGTCAGGCATTTACCGGCGCGCTGAACGACAGCCTTGCCATGCAGAGCTGTGTCTACGAAAGAATGGCCAACAACGGTTGGTACACTCAGGAGCAGGCAGACACCCAGAAAATCAATCAGTTGAAGCAGAAATACTGCTGCAACTGCTGATTCTCAGACATTTTGCTTTTGTAAAACACTTATTTGTAAAGCAAAACGCCGCCATGGCGAAAACCGTATGCATACGGTTTTCGCCATGGTTTACATAACGTTTCCGTCCGGATAGTTTTTCCGTTTTTTTCAAAAATCTTGAAAAAGCACTTGCATTTTCAAATCATCTGTGCTATTATAATCAAGCGCTGATGAAGAGCGAATATCCGGGTGTAGCGCAGTTGGTAGCGCGCTTGAATGGGGTTCAAGAGGCCGCTAGTTCAAATCTAGTCACTCGGACTGAAAGTTTCCGAAATTTGACATTATGTCAGGTTTCGGAAATTTTTTATTCGTTTCTGTTTTGCTCGGTTTCTATCTATTACCAATGTACTGTCGTTGACGTTGAATTTCTTGGCAGTCTTATAATAATATGCGTACTGCATTTTTTCGCAACGCAGAACTCTATCGGGTCACAGTTGTATCTCTTCTGCCATTGGTAATCCCTCCGTTTACCGTCCGTCGACGTATTCCGTTTATTTCGTCGCTCCGTCGAGCGCATATCAAAAAGCGGATATCGCATTTCTGCAATAACCACTGAATGAACTTTTTAGGAAATAAGCTAATATCTATTCGCTATCACGCTTAAAGCGGCGAACACAAGCCGGATAAGCAGTCCTATCAAACAAATCACCTGCCATAGTGCGCCAAGATTGAAGTACGTGCCTAAATACAACAGCAAGATATATACATTATAGCACTTGACTTTGGCTTTTTAGGCTAAACTTTTCCGATGGAAATGTCATATTCATCCTCAAGCGCCTGTATCATAAATTTGACATTATGTCAGGTTTCGGAAATTTTTTATTTCAAAACGAGTATTAAAAGTCATAAAAAACTTGATACTTACGCGCAGTACATGTATAATATTATCTATAAGTCAAAAAAATCTTTTATGAAAGGAAGCGCAGAACGTAGGAATGACAAGCGAAGAGCTTAATGCACTGTTAGAATTGCTTGTTCAGCATCTTCAAAAGAAGGCGAAGCTTTTTCAGGAAATAGTTAAAACTACGGAACAGTTTTATTCTGAACAGCAGCAAAGGAGCGAAGGCATAGATCCCGTCGCCGAAAAAGAGTTTTGGGAATCTATGTCTAAGTTCAAAAAATCAGTGGAAGCCGGTCTTTATGACTGATATGATTCAAGCCGTGATCGCCTAAAGCGATCTGACTCTGACGCAATTATCCGCGCAGGCTCGGAACGCCAGGCGCAGGATCCTGCCTGAATACATTGTAAAGCTTCTGAAAACGGAAAAACAGCAGGGATTGCGCCCTGCTGTTTTTCCGCTGATGCAGTTTTATCTTTTCTTTCAGTCTCTAAAGTAAACGTTCGACGCCAGGTATACGGCAAGAATGAGCTGCACTTAACATTTATTATAGACCCATTTATTATAGGCTTGAAAACTCCCTGCTTTCGTAAATTGAAAGCAGGGAGCCGCTTTTTACATAGGAGATCATTTCCTATGCGTTTGGTTTTTCAGTTCGTGCGAACTTTTCGTTTTCAGAAAAGCTGCCCCGGAAGCTTCAGCTTTTCCTTCGGCGGAAACTGCCTGTCAAACTCCTCCGCCTCGGCTTCATCCACAAAATACCCCTGCGGCGTTGCATACTCACCCGTTATGCCGTCGAGATATCCCTTTATCAGCTCCTTGCCCAGAAAGAAGGACGCATCTTCTCCCTCCGGCAAGCCGTGATATCTTATGCCGAGATCCGACGCGTAAACAAAACCGCTTTTGCCGTAAAAGTCGATATTGCCCTCAAAGCATACCGCGCCGCAGCCCATTTCCGTTGCTTTTTCAAGCGAATAGTCCAGAAGAAGCTTGCCATAGCCTTTTCTCTTAAACTCCGGCGTTATACATATAGGCCCCATGGTCATAACGGGGACGTCTCTGCCGTCATCCGCTTTTATCACGGCGCGCATGAATACATTCTGACCGATAAGCCGGCCGTTTTCCTCCATGACAAAATCAAGTTCAGACACAAAGGCGCTGTCTTCGCGCAGGCGGTTAAGCACATAATGCTCCAGACAGCCAGGACGGTATACGTTCCAGAAGCTTTCTCTTACAAGGTTTTCCACTGCACGGTGGTCACTTTTCTTTTCTAAACGGATTTTAATGTTTTCTTTATTCATTTTGATCTCTCCATAATAATTCAAATAATTTCTGAATAATCTCATTAAAATGGAGGTTGTTGCGACTGTCGGCAAACCTCCGGGTTATGCCGCAATCTCCAGTGTACCGTACTTTGTCAAAAAATACTCTCCTATAAAATAATATTTAATCAGGCCTTACAGACCGGATTTATGAAATTATAAAGGGTTCCGGCGGATCAGTAATTCTCCTGTCTGACCTCAAAATAGGACTGCGGGTGACTGCACACGGGGCATACCTCGGGCGCTTCCGTCCCTACGACAATGTGACCGCAATTACGGCACTCCCAGACAGTGACGCCGCTCTTTTTGAACACTTCCATTGCCTCGACATTGTGCAGAAGCGCACGGTATCTTTCCTCATGCATTTTCTCGATCTCGGCAACGCCTCTGAACTGAGCCGCCAGTTCCGTAAAGCCTTCGTCCTCGGCGTCCTTGGCCATTCTCTGGTACATATCCGTCCACTCTGCATTTTCACCCTCCGCCGCGTGGAGAAGGTTTTCGGCGGTACCGCCAAGCTCGCCAAGGGCTTTGAACCAGAGCTTTGCGTGTTCCTTTTCGTTATCGGCAGTTTTCAGAAACAGCGCCGCGATCTGCTCATACCCGGCCTTCTTGGCGACGGAAGCAAAATAAGTGTACTTGTTTCTTGCCTGAGATTCGCCCGCAAAGGCTTCCCATAAATTTTTCTCGGTTTTGGTTCCGGCATACTTGTTTGCCATGTTATTTACCTCTTTCCTTTTATTTGATTATATTTTTTACGTATCAGCTGCTGTGAGCAGCGCCACACATTCGATGTGGCTTGTAAACGGGAACATATCCACCGGCTGCATACGGCGAACCTTATATCCGTTTGCCTCAAGAAACTCAAGATCACGCGCCTGGGTCTCAATATTGCAGGATATATACACTATCCTTTCCGGCGACGACTTTACAAGCGATGAGAGGAATTTCTCTTCGCTCCCCGCACGCGGAGGATCCATGAACACAACATCAGCCCGGACTTTATCCTCCGCCATCTGCTCCATATATTTTCCCGCATCCCCTGCCGTGAACCAGCAGTTTTTTATCTTGTTGAGACGGGCGTTGCTGATCGCGTCGGAAACCGCTTCTTTATTAAGCTCCACGCCGATCACCTGCTTTGCCTTTGACGCTGCTGTAATACCGATGGTGCCGATCCCGCAGTAGGCGTCAAGCGCAGTCTCATTTCCCGTAAGCGCGGCAAACTCTATCGCTTTGCCGTAAAGTATCTGCGTCTGAATCGGGTTTATCTGATAAAACGAGCCCGGCGAAATACGGAAACGGCTGCCGCACAGCTCATCTTCGATATATCCGCCGCCAAACAGCACTTTATTTCTCGTTCCGAGAACCACGGGACCGAAGCGGTCATTTATGTTTAGTATGATCGTCGTTATTTCCGGATGTATTTCAAGGAGCTTTCTGATAAACGGCTTCTGAAGCTTGAATATCGGCGAAACCGCCACAAGCACGACCATTACCTGCCCTGTTTCAAATCCTCTGCGCACAAGCATATGCCTGAGCCAGCCCTTACCGCTCCGCTCATCAAAGACCTGTATTTTAAAGTCCCTGAGCATATTGCGCACGGTCAGAATAATTCCGTCGGCCGTTTCATCGTTAATGAGGCATTTATCGACGTTAACGATTTTATGTGTTCCCGCTTTATATATGCCGGAAACCACCCTGCCTCTTTCTCCAAGACCGAATGCCGCATGGACCTTATTGCGGTAATGCAGCGGTTCGTCCATGCCGATGATATTCTCCACATGCCCGAACCTGCCGAGTGTTTCAATGGCAAGGCACTGCTTATGATACAGCTGCTCCTCATAGCTTCTTTTTTGAAGCTGACATCCGCCGCAGTTTTTATAATACGGGCAAGGTGCGTCTTTTTTCACGGTTGTCTCTGCCACAGCCTTCCTCCATGCCTACCCTGCAATCATTTTATTATTGTTCTGCCATTTGCCGTGTCTGTAATAAATCACAAGCGCTATATCAGTCACTACCCATGAGCTGAGATAGGCAAGGCAAAGCGCTTCAACCGTCTTGAAATAGGCAAACACCGTCGCCATATAAATAATACGGAAGAAGCAGATGCCAAGCCCTATAATGATGACCGGCTTGACAGCGTCCCCCGCGCCGCGGAGAACGGCGGAGATCACTTCGATAACCGTCCACGTGAAATAGAACGGCACAAAAAGTATAAGCATACGGTAGGTGGTGTCAACCACCGCAGCGTCGTCCGTGAGCACACCGAGAAGCGGTCTTGAAAGGGCGATGATAAGGGCGGAAACGGCAACGGTAATGCTTTCGGAAAGAATGAACCCTTGCTTTACGCAGAGCTTTACCCTGTCCATTTTCCCGGCCCCTATATTCTGCCCTATAAAAGTGGTAACGGCGGAACCCATGGCATTGCTGACCGCCCAATACAGACCGTCTATCTTGCTTGTCATTGCCCACGAGGCAACAACCACCGTCCCAAGCGTATTTACGCCTACCTGAATGACCATGTTGGACACCGAATACATAGACGCCTGAAGCCCCGCCGGTATGCCTATCTTCATCATGCTGCCGAAATGCCGCCCGCGCAGGCGGAAGTTGGCAAGAGAAAGCTTATATGGCGCATCCGTCCTTGCAAGCTTCACTGTCAGAAGGGTCATATTTATTATCTGCGCCAGCACCGTGGCTATCGCAACACCGGCGACACCCCAGCCGAACCAGAGGACAAACGCAAAGTCCATAATTATGTTGGAAACGCAGCCGACAAGCATAAAAATAAAGGGACTGTACGAATCTCCAACCGAGCGGAGAACGTTTGACTCCATATTCAGCACGAGAATAAACGGAACGCCGGTAAAGTAAATACGCAGATATGTAAGGGATGCCTGAACGGTATCATCCGGCGTTTTGAGAAGCTTCAGCATTTCCGGGGCGGCGATTATACCTGCCGCCGCAAGCAGCACGCCCGTCAGTGAGCATACGGCAATTGCGTTTCCGGAAGCCTTCTGAACATCTTCCTCCTTGCCGGCGCCGTATATCTGCGCAATAACGACCGCCGCGCCCGTCGTCAGAGCCACAAAAAAGCCGATGATCAGATTGATTATCTGCGCGGCGCTTCCTCCGACCGCAGCAAGCGCGACCGTACCTACATATTTGCCGACGACAAGCCCGTCAACAGCATTATAAAGCTGCTGAATACAGGTGCCCGCCGCTATCGGCAGGAAAAACACAAGGAGCTTTTTCCAGACCACGCCGGTGGTCAGCTCTCTAACGTTGTTATTCATTATTCTTCAAACCACCTCAAGGCCAACTGCGGAACGGCGGAAGCAAGCTTCGGGATGTCCCACCCCGCCGTATTGAATGTAATATCAAAGCTTGAGCCGTCCCCCCATGCCTTTCCCGTAAGTATTTCTCTGGTCTGGGAACGTCCCTTATCTATCCTCAAAATATTTCTCCTGATCTCGCGTTCGGAAAGCCTATCCCCTTCGCTTTTCTTTTCCTCAAAGCGCATGCATCTTGCTATCCTGCTGTCCATATCGGCGCAGGCAAAGATCCTCAGGGGTTTGTAATCGCTCAGAATAATATCCGCATCCCTGCCGACGATTATGCAGTCGTTGCCGGAAGCGGCGATATCCTCGATTATTTTCCGCTGCTTCAAAAGCAGCGCCGTTTTCATGCCGGAGGTATACTGTCTCTGCGAAAAGCTGCTTCTGAAGGTTATCGGCAGAGTGTTCCATTCATGATTAGTCAGCACATGGTTGATATACTCCTTGTCGAGTCCTTCGTCGCTCGAAAGCTTTTCAATGATCTCCCTGTCGTAATAGTCCCAACCGAGGA
This sequence comes from uncultured Eubacteriales bacterium, assembly GCA_900549485.1. Lineage (GTDB taxonomy): Bacteria > Bacillota > Clostridia > Oscillospirales > Oscillospiraceae > Limivicinus. The sequence goes on along the minus strand of UROG01000023.1, from coordinate 17,758 downwards.
CGTCCGCCATTCGTTTGCCAAGTTCTCTGCCGCCGCTGCCGAATTGTCTGCTTATTGTTATTATTCGCATATCTTCGCCTCACCAACGTATTTTGCGATATTATAACACAAGATAATGAAATGTGAAGTACCTTTCCGGATTATTCCTGATATTCCATAGGCGAAAATTTCATTCCGTCCGCCGTCTGCTCGTTATCCGGCGTCTTGAATCTCAGACGCTCATACTCTCCGTTTCGTACTTTTCAATTCTTTCCTATAATGCATCAATATTTATTCGATGCACGGCACCGCAATGCCGCCGTATTTTTTGTCCGTCTTTCGGGCATACAGCGCATTATAGCCAACTAACGATAATTAGTCAACAGGAAAATATAAAAATCCGATATACCCCGTTTAAGGATAGGATTTTAAAAAATGTTGGGGCAGTCATCCGGACGGGATAAACTACACCCAACATTTTCTTAAAAATTGAAAAAAAGAAAAGCTCTGTTATAGTCAGGTAGAGCATTTTGTGAGTAGAATTGCATAACTCTTAGTAAAGTTGATGTTTAGTTATTATCAGCTACCCATGAGAAGTTCGAAAGCAAGCTCAACATCATCGGAATCAATCTGCCAATACATATCTATTATATCATCGTCGTATATTGTTTCCACAAACTCTGTCGTTTTTGACCACGAGTAGTCATCCAAAAGCATGTAATCCGCTTCAACTCCAGCAAGATATACTATACATATAGCCTCGTTCTCTCCCTGAAGAATCAGCGCCAGTATATTATCCTTCTGGCAAATATACCCTTTGTCTGCTAAGCCTTGAACAAATCTGTCTTTTAACGAACTATCATAATCGCCCAAATCAAGAAGTATAGAAATTGCAAAGATAGCTCTCATAGCTCCGATTTCTGTCCATCCAACACTTGGTTCATCAAATTCATCCGAAAGAGCATCGGTCTTTGCTGCATCAAATTCAATCCTGTCTCCCCTGTCTCCAAACAGGTCTTCTTTATTTTCGCGTGAATAGTCAGAAAAATTTCCGCCATAAGTTCCGCTTGCAGCAAAAGCCGGAACTGCAAAATGAAAAATTAGTAAAGCGCTAAGCAAAAATGATATTACTTTTCTCATAACATAAACTCCTGTTTGTTTTTCTAAAATGTGTCTCTATCTTAAAGAACAACAACTTTTGCTTCGGGTGAAAGACGTATATTAACGAGTCAGCAAATAACAGCCCAAATAACCACCCCTCTATCATTAGTATATGCTTTTAGCTAACATAATATATCCTAACAGAACCTATCATAAAAGTCAACAGATATGTATGCTTTAAGCTAATAAAACTTATACTAATCGCAGCCATTGGAGGTTGAAATGGATAGGACAGGATTAGGAAGCAGAATTAAATCTGCAAGAAGGGACAAGGGACTAACAGGCGAAAAGCTTTCAGAGTTATGTAATATCAATGCCACATATCTCCGGCAAATTGAAGGCGGCACAAAAACTCCAAGCCTTCCTATGTTTGTTGAACTTTGCAGGCAGCTTAACGTCTCCCCAAGTTATCTGCTGGCGGACTCTCTTGATAACGCTGCCGCAAACGGTGCAGAACAGATATTTGATCTTCTGAAAAACGCTACACCAAGTCAGGGAGAATTGATATACAAAATGATTCAAAGTGCTATGTCCGCTATCAACGACAAATAACGTTACGCAGATGAAAAAAGCTCCCAGTTCTTTCACAAACTGAGAGCTTTTCATCGGTTTTTGGGTTAACTTCTTACTTCATTGCCTCTGCGGTTGCGACGGCAACTGCGACAGTCGCGCCGACCATGGGGTTGTTGCCCATGCCGAGGAAGCCCATCATCTCAACGTGCGCGGGCACGGAGGAGGAGCCTGCAAACTGAGCGTCGGAGTGCATACGGCCCATGGTATCGGTCATACCGTAGGAAGCGGGGCCTGCCGCCATATTGTCGGGATGCAGGGTTCTGCCGGTGCCGCCGCCGGAAGCAACAGAGAAGTACTTCTTGCCCTGCTCGACACATTCCTTCTTATAGGTACCCGCAACGGGATGCTGGAAGCGGGTGGGATTGGTGGAGTTGCCGGTGATGGAAACGTCAACGCCCTCAAAGTGCATGACGGCAACGCCCTCGCGGACATCGTCACAGCCGTAGCAGCGGACGTTCTTGCGCTCGCCGTCGGAGTAAGCGATCTCGCGGACGACCTTCAGCTCGCCGGTGTAGTAGTCAAACTGAGTCTGGACATAGGTGAAGCCGTTGATACGGGATATGATCTGAGCTGCATCCTTGCCGAGACCGTTGAGGATAACGCGCAGAGGAGCTTTACGCGCCTTGTTCGCGTTCTTGACGATACCGATAGCGCCTTCCGCAGCGGCAAAGGATTCATGACCGGCGAGGAAAGCGAAGCACTTAGTCTCATCGCTGAGAAGCATTGCGCCGAGATTGCCGTGGCCGAGACCGACCTTACGATCTTCTGCGACACTGCCGTCAAGGCAGAAGCTCTGGAGGCCGATGCCGATGCACTTTGCAGCCTCTGCCGCAGTCTTTACGCCGGACTTGATAGCGATAGCCGCGCCGACACAGTATGCCCAGCGGACGTTTTCAAAGCATATAGGCTGAATTCCCGCCGCGATCTCATAGGGATCAAAGCCCTTTGACTTGCAGAGCTCTCTGCATTCCTCAACGGAAGCAATACCGTACTGAGCGAGGACGGCATTTATTTTGTCGATTCTTCTTTCGTAATTCTCAAAAAGTGCCATTAATCTGTCCTCCTTCTCTTATTCCTGACGGGGGTCTATGTACTTTGCAGCGGTATCCCACTGACCGTAATGACCCTTTGCCTTCTCAAGCGCCTCATTGGCGTCTATGCCCTTCTTGATAAAGTCCATCATCTTGCCGATGCTTACAAACTCATAACCGACGATCTCATCGTCCTTATTGAGAGCGATGCGGGTGACGTAGCCCTCGGTGAGTTCCAGATAGCGGGGTCCCTTTTCCTTGGTAGCGAACATTGTGCCGACCTGAGAACGCAGACCCTTGCCGAGGTCTTCCAAAGAAGCGCCGATTGCCAGACCGTCTTCGGAGAAAGCGGACTGAGAACGGCCGTAAACGATTTGCAGGAACAGCTCACGCATTGCGGTGTTGATCGCGTCGCACACGAGGTCGGTATTCAGAGCTTCAAGAATCGTCTTGCCGATAAGTATCTCGGATGCCATTGCGGCGGAATGGGTCATGCCGGAGCAGCCGATCGTCTCAACAAGAGCTTCCTCGATGACGCCGTTCTTGATGTTGAGAGTGAGCTTGCACGCGCCCTGCTGAGGTGCGCACCAGCCGATGCCGTGGGTAAAGCCGGAAATGTCGGAAATCTGCTTTGCCTGAACCCATTTGCCCTCTTCGGGAATGGGGGCGGGACCATGATATGCTCCCTTAGCGACAGGACACATATTGTTTACTTCGCTGGTATAGATCATAGTGATCTCCCTTCTTTTCAGCCGACCGTATAGCCTAAGTTCTGCGGCCGGCCGTATTTAATAATTTTTTCCGCTTTTTTGTGCGGGACTTATTCTGTTATAAGGCACTCGCCGGTCATCTCCGCAGGCTGATCAAGCCCCATCACTTTGAGGATGGTGGGAGCGATATCGGCAAGTCTGCCGTTTCTGAGCTTTATTCCCTTCTTGCAGACTGTGAACGGCACGGGGTTTGTCGTATGGGCGGTATTGACCTTTCCCGTTTCGTCAAACATGCAGTCGGCATTGCCGTGGTCGGCCGTGACAAAGAGCGTGGAATCGGAATGCTTCTCCATCTCCGCCATTATGCGCCCGATGCATGTGTCAACCGTCTCGACCGCCTCGACTGCGGCGGCCATAACGCCGGTGTGACCGACCATGTCGCAGTTTGCAAAGTTGCAGACAATAAGGTCATATTTATCGGAAGCGATAGCCTCGACCAGCTTGTCGCAAACTTTGAAGGCACTCATAGCCGGAACAAGGTCATAGGTGGGAAATTCCTTGGGAGACGGGACAAGGCAGCGATCCTCGCCCTCGCTCTGCTTCTCGACGCCGCCGTTGAAGAAAAACGTGACATGCGCATACTTTTCAGTCTCGGCAACGCGGAACTGCTTGAGTCCCTTTTCACTGACATACTCGCCAAGGGTGTTCTCAATAACCTCAGGCGGATACGCAATAGGAAGGGGCAGTGTCTCATCATACTGCGCAGTGCAGACAAAGGAAAGCGGATACACGGTCTTTTTGCGCTTGAAGCCGTCAAAGTCCTCAAGATTGAGCGCCCATGTCATCTCTCTTGCGCGATCCGGACGGAAGTTCATGAAGATAACGCTGTCGCCCTTGTCGATAACGCCGTCAGGGCACACGACAACAGGCTCCACAAACTCATCAGTCTTGTCGGCGGCATAGCTTGCCTCGACGGCGGCGACGGCGTCGGTATTCATAACACCCTCACCGCAGACTATCGCGTTATAGCCCTTTTCGACACGATCCCAGCGCTTGTCTCTGTCCATGCCCCAGAAGCGTCCCTGCAATGTTGCTATCTTCGCATTGCCAAGCTCATCGCACTTATCCTGAAGCTGCTTTACAAAGCCCGCGCCGCTCTTTGGGGCGACGTCGCGCCCGTCAAGGAAGCAGTGTACGTACACCTTTTCGACGCCGCGCTGCTTTGCCATATCGAGAATGCCGAAAATATGATCAAGATGGCTGTGAACGCCGCCGGTGGAAAGCAGTCCCATGATATGGAGCTTTTTGCCGGAGGCCTTGGCGTCTTCCATGGCCTTTATATATGCCTTGTTTTCAAAAAACCTGCCGTTTTTGATTTCCTGACTCATCTTGGGCAGGATCTGGAAAACCACGCGTCCTGCGCCGATATTGGTATGACCTACCTCGGAATTGCCCATCTGTCCCTCCGGCAAACCGACGTCAAGTCCGGACGCCTGAAGCTGAGAGGTGGGATAGGATGCAAAAAGGCGGTCAAGATTCGGGGTTCTGGCCTGGGCGATCGCGTTTCCGGCAGTGGGCTTTGCGATGCCGAAGCCATCCATAATTACAAGAACAGCTTTTTTACTCATTTTGTTCTCCATTATTTACTTACACCTTTTCGATTGCAAAACAGTTCACCCGATTTATATCCGTGTGTTTTTCCCGATTAACTCGGGGAAAACACACGCAGTCAGATGAAATTTTCTGTCTCTTATCGAATATCAGTTCTGTGCGGTCGCCGCAACGATAGCTGCAAAGTCAACCGGCTTGAGAGAAGCGCCGCCGATAAGGCCGCCGTCAATGTCAGGCTGGCTGAGAAGCTCAGCCGCGTTCTTCGCGTTCATGCTGCCGCCGTAGAGAATGGAAACGGCGCGTGCAGGACGCGCACCGTAGATCTTGCGGATAACGGCGCGGATGCCCTCGCAGACTTCCTGTGCCTGCTCTGCGGTCGCGGTCTTGCCGGTTCCGATGGCCCAGATGGGCTCATACGCGATGACGCAGCGGCGGAGTGTAGTCGCGTCAATACCGCTGAGGGCGGCCTTGACCTGGTAGGAAACATATTCCATAGTGAGATCCATCTCACGCTGCTCAAGGCTCTCGCCTACGCAGATAATGGGGCAGATGCCCTTTTCAAGCAGAGCCTTTGCTTTGATGTTGACCTGCTGATCGGTCTCGGCGTGATACTGACGGCGCTCGGAGTGACCGACGATGCAGTATTTTGCGGCGATGTCGGCAAGCATGGCTGCGGATATCTCGCCGGTGTATGCGCCCTTTTCAAAGGTGCTTACATCCTGACCGCCGGCCGCTACCTTACATTCCTTACCGGTCTTGACCATGTTCTGGATCATGACGGCAGGGGTGCAGAGGACGATCTCGCACTGCTTGTTTTTGGGAAGATTTGCTTTGAGTTCTTCAATAAAAGGCTTGATGGCGGAATTGGTCATGTTCATTTTCCAATTGCCGGCGATTATTGTTTTACGATACTTTCTGTTCATTTTGTATCTCCGTTTTATAATTAAAATTTATTGTTGTTTTATTTATCGAGGAGGCAAGCCACGCCGGGGAGTTCCTTGCCTTCAAGGAATTCAAGGCTTGCGCCGCCGCCGGTGGAAATATGAGTGATCTTATCCGCAAAGCCGAGCTTTTCGACCGCCGCCGCGCTGTCGCCGCCGCCTACGATCGTGATCGCGCCGGACTCGGCAAGCGCCTTTGCCATTGCCTTGGTGCCGCCCGCGAACTTGTCAAACTCAAACACGCCCATAGGTCCGTTCCAGACGATGGTCTTTGCGTTCTTGACTGCGTCGGAGAACAGCTCCACGGTCTTGGGACCGATGTCCATGCCCATCAGGTTTGCGGGAATGTCGCCTTCGCAGAGAACGGGCTCCGCGTCTGCGGAAAACTCCGCCGCGCAGTAATTGTCAACCGGCAGGAGGAGCTTGACGCCCTTGGCTTCCGCCTTGGCGATCATTTCCTTTGCATAGTCGATACGGTCAGCCTCAAGCAGAGACATACCTATCTCATAGCCCTGCGCCTTCTTGAAGGTATATGCCATACCGCCGCCGATGATGATGGTATCGGCCTTTTCAAGGAGATTGTTTATAACGTTGATCTTATCGGAGACCTTTGCACCGCCCAGAACGGCAACGAAGGGACGCGCAGGATTGTCAAGCGCCTTGCCCATAATGGACAGCTCCTTGTCAACAAGAAGTCCGGAGTAGGCGTCAAGATAGTCCGCCACACCGGCTGTGGAAGCATGCGCTCTGTGTACGGTGCCGAACGCGTCAGAGACGAACAGGTCTGCCATGTCGGCAAGCTTTTTGGCAAACGCGGGGTCGTTCTTCGTCTCACCCTTGTCAAAACGCAGGTTCTCAAGAAGCAGGATCTGACCGGGCTTGAGTGCGGCGGCTTTTGCCTTTGCGTCCTCGCCTACGGTATCGGAAGCAAAGATAACCTCCTGACCGAGAAGCTCTGACAGGCGCTTTGCAACGGGAGCAAGAGTCAGCTTTTTAAGAGACTTTTTCCATGCTTCTTCGGTAAGAGTTGCAGGGTCCTTGCCCTTTTCGGTCTGCTTTTTTACAAAAGACTCATAGGTGGCGTTGGGCTTGCCGAGATGGGAGCAGGCAATAACAGCAGCTCCGTTATCGAGAAGATACTTGATGGTGGGCAGGGCCGCGCGGATACGCTTGTCGCTGGTGATTTCGCCCGTGGTCTTATCCTGAGGAACGTTGAAGTCACAGCGGAGAAGGACTTTCTTGCCCTTCACGTCTGCATCGCAAACGGTTTTCTTATTGTAGTTCATAAGTGCCTCCTACAAAAAAATATACATATTATAAATATAGACAAAACGGCACGCGCCGTGGGGAAACATGGTCAGACAGCGCCCGCGCTCATCGAGCCTGTTTCAAGCAGCCCCGGAAATCCCTGCTGCCGCAGCGCCTCATACGCAAGTATGGCAACCGAATTTGAAAGGTTGAGGCTTCGAGCCTCGCTTATCATCGGAATACGTATGCATCTGTCACAGTACTTTTCACGCAGCCATGCGGGAAGGCCGGCAGTTTCCTTACCGAACATCAGCGTCGTATCCCCGGTCATATCGACCTCATGATAAGCCCTCGGGGCTTTGGTCGTTGCGAGATAGATATTGGCGTCCCCGTGTTTCTCAAAAAATTCGTCAAGATTTTCATACACCGAAATATTCACAAGGTACCAATAATCAAGCCCGCATCGCTTTACGGCCTTATCCGAAATATCAAAACCAAGCGGCTTGATAAGGTGCAGCGCAGCGCCCGTTGCGGCGCAGGTTCTTGCAATGGCGCCCGTATTATGGGGTATCTCCGGTTCAACAAGGACAATATCAAGCATCGCTTCTCCGAAAACAGCAAATTTCTGTTGCTTTTATCACATCTTCCTGATGTCGTGTCTATTTTATCACAAATTTTCGGAAAATCATGTACTTTTTTTCGTTTTTTACGTTTTCTTGCATATTAGACAAATCAGCGGTATAATCAGCTCATCAGATTCCCTTTTTTTGTTATTTTTGTATATTTGCTATTTTGCTGTGAGGTGTCATGGAAATGGAGTATTTTTGCAGCGACTGTCCGAGGCGCTGCGGCGCTTTGAGAGGGAGCGTCAGCGGCGGCGGGATATGCGCAAGTCCCTGTCTTCCGGTGATCGCAAGAGCCGCCCCGCACTTCGGCGAGGAGCCGTGCATAAGCGGGCTGAAAGGATCAGGTACAATATTTTTTTCCGGCTGCAATCTAAGGTGCGTTTTCTGCCAGAACCGTGAGATCAGCCGTCCCGCCTCAACAGGCGAGACCGTCTCCGTCCGGAGGCTGCGCGATATCATGCTGCGTCTCAGGGACGAGGGCGTACACAACATCAATCTCGTAACTCCCACGCACTTTTCCCGTGCGATAGCGGAGGCGCTGGACGGGCTTGAGCTTGGGATACCGGTCGTATGGAATTCCTCCGGTTATGAGTCGGTCGAAACTCTCAGGATGCTCGACGGGCTTGTGCAGGTCTATATGCCCGATTTCAAATATGCCGATGCCGCGCTTTCAAGGAAATACTCCGCTGCGCCCGATTATCCGGAAATCGCTCTTGCCGCGATCCGCGAAATGTACCGTCAGCGCGGCAAGTATAAGCTGGACGGCGGCGGTATGCTCGTCTCCGGCGTTCTGGTGCGCCATCTTATCCTGCCGGAGCAGGAGCTTGATTCCATGAATGTAATTGACCTCATATCCGACAACTTCCCCGCCGGAAGCATACTTTTTTCCCTGATGAGCCAGTATACTCCCATGCCCGGACTTGAACGCTTTCCGGAGCTTCAGCGGCGTGTTGACCCCGTTTCCGCCCGCCACCTGTACAAATATATGCTCAGCTGCGGTCTAACGGAGGGCTATTGGCAGGATGAAAGCTCCGCGACCGATGAAATGATCCCTGATTTCGACTATACGGGAGTAAAATAGCGGCCTGTTCCGAAAAAAAGCACCTGCAAGGGCGTCGATTCCGCCTTTGCAGGTGCTTATGTTTGTTAAGAGGGCTTTGAATCGTCACAATTCCAAGCCTTTTATGATTTTCAACGTATTCAATTTTACGCTCAATGCCTGAAAACTCTGCGTCCGCTCTGCCGCAGACCTTTTAACAGTAAGCGTAAACCTTTTGTGCGTTTATTCTATACGAAACATTTCCGCCCCAAAGACCGGTAACTCTATAATCCACACATCCGGCTCTGCCGAGCTTTGTTTTGATGTAAAATGTCGCACTCCCCTGCGGGGATATCAGAAAAGAACTTCCGACCCAGCCGCCGTCCCATGACGCTCCCGGACCTCTTATGACCTTGCAGCCCGAAATTCCGGTAATTGTCACTCTGATTAATTCGTCAGATGTCGTATTTTTTATAGTTACGGTTGATGTTTTTGTGAAAAGCCTGTCGCCGGTGGTAATTATCCAGCCGTTTTTTGTCCTGTAACCTGCTGCCAGCGCGCTCGGCATCAGAGATGCAACGATTACAAGCACAAAAACAAGGGATAATACACGTATAATTCTTTTTTTCATGCCTTACTCTCCTTCTCTATTTTACCTCTGCATTATATCCCAATTCGGGATATTAGTAATATACCATTTTGGTATTCTCTTGTCAAGAGGTGATTTTTATAAAAACGCGTTTAAAGGAGCTGCGTGAAAGCCGTAAATTCACACAGCAGAAAGTTGCTCTTGACCTGAACACAAATCAGAACACCATAAGCAGATACGAAAACGGCGAACGGGAGGCCGGATACGATCTTCTTGTCAAATTTGCCGACTACTATAACGTATCCATTGATTATATTCTTTATCGAACCGATAATCCCAAGTCAAGCCTGTAGTTTTTTGTTTTTTGAGAAACATTTCATTGACACTTAATTTAAAATGCGCGATAATAACCATATGCTTGGTCAAGAAGAGACTGCCCCTGCCGATCAAGAGTATATGCAGAAAACAGAAAGGAAGTCTATTATGACATACCAGGAAGTACTGGCAGCAGCAAGGGATTGCGTCGGTCCCTACTGCAAAGCCTGTCCCGTGTGCAACGGACGCGCCTGCGCAAATACAATGCCCGGTCCCGGATGTAAGTTTCCCGGCAACGTCGCCGCACGCAATTATGACAAATGGCAGGAGATCTGTGTCAACATGGACACGCTCTGCCCCAATTTTGCCGACCCCGACGTATCCTTTGAAATGTTCGGTCATAAATTCTCCGCGCCGGTCTTTGCCGCTCCCCTCGGTGCGCTTGATATGCACTATGGGGATAAATACGTCGATCAGGACTACAATGCGCTTCTTATGAAAGCGGCATATGATTACGGTGTTCTGGCGCTCACCGGCGACGGCGTTAACCCGGATATCATGAAATCCGCCGTGCGCGACGCGAGGGAGATCGGCGGGATGAGCATACCTACGATAAAGCCGTGGAACAAGGAAGCGGTTTTTGAAAAGCTGGATATCCTCAACGATGCCGGAAGCTTTGCCGCCGCGATGGACGTTGACGGCGCAGGTCTCCCCTTCCTCAAAAAAATGAATCCCAACGCCGGCAGCAAGACAGTCGATGAGATGAAGGAAATAATCGGCTACGCAAAAATGCCTTTCATCATCAAAGGCATCATGACGCCCGCCGGTGCGCTGAAAGCCGTTGAAGCGGGCGCAGACGCGATAGTCGTCTCCAACCACGGCGGCAGAGTTCAGGGAGGCGTTCCGTCCACGTGTGAGGTTCTCCCCTCGATCGCTGCGGCTGTAAAGGGCAAGACCGTAATAATCGTTGACGGCGGGATCCGTTCCGGCGTTGACGTATTCCGCGCCATCGCGCTCGGTGCAGACGCCGTTCTCATAGGCCGCCCCATTCTGACCGCTGTTTACGGCGGCGGTGCGGAGGGCTTCAGAGTCTACATGGATAAGATCGTGGGTGAGCTTAAATCAACCATGACCATGTGCGGCGCCGCAAGTCTCAGGGAGATAACCTCAGAGAAGGTCTGGAAAGAATAAAATACCTGTTTTTTAATGATTTCGGCATCCGCTTGACGGCGCTCGTGCAATCAGACGGGTGCCGTTTTTATGGGTAATTTAATTAGGAGAAAGAAAAAATGAAAAAAGGCAACGTAAAAGCACTGCTTCCTATCGGCGTATTCCTTGTCCTGTATCTCGGTCTCGGTATTCTTTTTGAGTACATACTCGGCAAGGAAATGGGGTTTTATAACATTCCCATCGTCGCCGTTTTCCTCGCGGCGATACTTGTCGCCGTACTCCAGAACAAATCCCTCGGCTTTGACGAAAAAATGACCGTGATGGGACACGGCGTCGGTGATAAGAACATTATTATAATGGTTCTTATTTTCTTTACTGCCGGTATGTTTTCCAGCATAGTCGGCAGAAGCGGTGCGCAGAGTGTCGCGTACTTCCTTCTGAGCATCGTTCCGGCGAAGTTTGCTGTTGCAATGATCTTTGTGATAGCCTGCTTTGTGTCCACCGCAATGGGTACCTCCGTCGGCACGATCACGCTTATCACGCCTATTGCCGTCGAGATCGCTGTCGCCTCCGGCTATAACCCGGCACTCTGCATCGGCACGGTAATGGGCGGGTCAATGTTCGGCGACAACCTCTCCTTTATCTCCGATACGACAATAGCCGCGTGCAACGGTCAGGGCTGCCAGATGAAGGATAAGTTCCGCGAAAACTTCTGGATCGCGCTTCCCGCCGCTATCGCAACGCTGGTCATCGTCTTTTTGATGACCGCCGGTCATAACGCCGAGCTTGCCTTGGGCGAATACAACCTTGTCCAGATCATTCCGTACATATTGGTTCTTATCGGCGGCATTATCGGAATAAACGTGTTTGTTGTCCTGCTCATAGGCATCGTTTCCGGCAGTGCAATAATGCTTGCAACCGGCGCGGCAGACGGCTTTTTCGGGCTTCTTGGCAGTATGGGAAGCGGCATATCCGGTATGTATGAAACCGCGACCGTTGCAATACTTGTCGCGGCGCTGTGTGCGCTTATCCGCGAATACGGCGGCTTTGACGCGCTGCTTTATGGAATCAAAAGAGTGTTCAAGGGCAAAAAAGGCGGGCAGCTCGGCATGGGCGTACTCGTCGGGCTTATGGATATTGCGACCGCAAACAACACGGTGGCAATAGTCATAGCAAATCCGATTGCAAAGGAAATGGCGGATGAGTACGGAGTGAGCGCAAAAAAGACCGCTTCACTGCTTGACACGTTCTCCTGCGTCTTTCAGGGAATCATACCCTACGGCGCACAGATGCTCGTTGCGATCTCACAGGCGAAGGCTCTTGACTGCACCGTATCCGCCTTTGATATAATTCCTTTCCTTATTTATCCATTCCTGCTTCTTGTCAGCTCCCTCGTATTCATTTTCCTTATTCCCGAAAAGAAGAGCTGATAACTTTTACAGTACAATTTCAAAAATATTCGGCTAAACTATTCAAAGGTGCAATTCAATGGAAAATCGTGAAAAACTCGGAAGCCGGCTTGGCTTCATAATGCTTTCGGCCGGTTGTGCGATAGGCTGCGGAAACGTATGGAAATTCCCGTGGATGACAGGTCAGTACGGCGGGGGCAGTTTTGTCCTCATATATATCCTGTGCCTGATCGTACTCGGCCTGCCCGTAATGACAATGGAGTTTGCCGTAGGCCGCGCCGCGCAGACAAGTCCCCTGTTCATGTACAAAAAGCTCCAGAAGCCCGGGCAAAAGTGGGGTGTTATCGGATATACCTGTCTGCTTGGCTGTTTTGCACTCATGGCTTTCTACACCGTTGTCGCAGGATGGATCCTATGCTATTTTGTTCAGTTTCTTACCGGGAGAATATCAGACCTCGGCTTCGTCCCCATGATAACAAATCCCGCACTCAACGTCGGATATCTTGCCGTTGTTGTTGTCATCGCGTTTGCGGTTCTCAGCTTCAATCTTCAGGGCGGGCTTGAGCGCGTCACCAAATATATGATGTCGGCTCTTTTCGTTCTGATGCTTGTTCTGACGATACACAGCTTTACTCTCTCCGGCATGGCTGAGGGCATACGTTTTTATCTTGTTCCCGATTTTTCAAAAATCAACGGCTCGGTGATCGTCGGCGCAATGAATCAGGCGTTCTTCACCCTCTCCCTCGGTACCGGCGCAATGGCCATTTTCGGAAGCTATATAGGCAAGGAGCGTTCCTTGCTTGGCGAGTCCGTCACCGTCATATGCCTCGACACCTTTGTCGCTATCGTCGCCGGACTTATCATGTTCCCCGCCTGCTTCACCTACGGCGTTGAGGTCAACTCCGGTCCCAGCCTTCTGTTCGACACAATGGCTTCCGTTTTCACAAACATGAACGGCGGACGCTGGTGGGGCGCTCTCTTCTTCCTGTTCATGGTCTTCGCGGCAATGTCAACCGTCCTTGCCGTGTGTGAAAACATCCTTGCCATGATACGCGAGATCACCGGCTGGAAGCGCACCAAAGCCTCGGTTATCTGCGGACTTGCTGTTTTTGCTGCTGCGCTCACCACTGCGCTCGGTTACAGCGTGTTTACATTCCAGCCGTTCGCTGAAGGCTCCGCTTGGCTCGATTTCTGGGATTTCATCGTTTCCACAAACGTTCTGCCTCTCGGCTCGCTTGCTCTTGCGCTGTTCTGCTGCAACAAATTCGGCTGGGGCTGGGACAGCTTTGTGGCCGAGGCGAACTCCGGAAGCGGTCTGAAGGTCAAGCCATGGATGAAGCCGCTCATGCAGTACTTTGTACCCATCGCGGTAGCTCTTATCTACGTCTACGGTCTTATAACATTCAATTGGTAAATCACAAAACGGCAAAACCGCTAATTTCAGGCGGTTTTGCCGTTTTATATTTTATTTTCTGCGAAGGGTTCTGAGGTATGCTTTCTGCTCCGGCGTGATGCGATAGCTCTCGCAGGCTTTTTGTATCGTCTTGTTATGCGTCCATGGCGGCAGGAGGCCGCGTTCTATATACGGGATGGTACTGTCCCACTGCTTGGCAAGCGCCGTTGCGTAGTACCATGCCGCCATCATGCGCACATAATACTCCTTGCTTGTCACCGCGGCAGGCAGGGCAAGATATTCCTCTTTGAAGGCCTTGTCCAGATAGTGCGTCATAAGCATATTTATCCCGAAGCGGCATGTATACACCATATCCGAAGCTATCCAGCGCTTGACATGCGGCAGAAGCTCCTCCCTGTGTCCGGCAAAAACCTTTGGACGCAGAGTATCGCACACCGCCCAATTGTCCACATACGGCAGGAATCGTTCGACCTTTTCAAGACATTCCCCGTAATCCTTCCACTTTTCAAGTATAACCGAGTGGAGCATATTTTCATCATAAAACTCATGCGGGAGCGCCTCCATAAACTCTGCGCGCTCCTTCTCCGAAAGCGACGCGGCAAGGATACGCAGCTGCGGTGTGCGAACGCCGATGAATTTGTCACAATCTACATTAGGCGTGAGCTTTGCCTGAAACTCCGCATTTTTTCTGTCGGCAAGCGCGGACAGCCGCTTCTGAATCTCCGTCATTTGCACATCCCCTTTTCGGAAATATAGCGATAGCTCTTCCGTGCAATGCCAAGCTCTTCATTTGCTGGAATAACGACGGCTTTGACGGGAGAATCCGCCCTTGTTATCACGCCCTTTTCAACTTTGCTGTTCCTGCTCTCATCAATAACAACGCCCATATGGGACACGGCGCTGCACACTCTGCTTCGTATCTCTGCGGAGTGCTCCCCTATCCCGCCTGTGAAGACAAGCTGATCAAGTCCGCCAAGTTCCGCATAAAACATCCCGATAAAGCGCACTATTGAACACACAAATGCGTCCACCGCAAGCTTTGCTCTGGCGTTTCCGCTGTCCGCCGCCTGCATAACGAGCCTGAGATCGTTGCTGACGCCGGAAATCCCCAAAAGTCCGCCGTTTTTGCTCAGCCCGTCCAGCACCTCATCAATGCTCATCCCCTCATTGAGCAGAAAGGGAATGATATACGGGTCAATATCGCCGCAGCGGTTCGCATGAAACACACCGGTCTGGAGTGAAAAGCCAAAGCTTGAATCCACACTCTCCCCGTCAAGTATCGCGCAGACAGAGCAGCTTCCGCCAAGGTGGCAGGATATCACACGGCGGTTTTCGCCGTACTTTGCCGACTGTTCGGAAATATACTCATGCGATGCGCCGTGATAAGCAAGCTTTTTTATGCCGTATTTCTCATACCACTCATACGGCACCGGATATATACTGCGCTCGGGCGGAATGGTGGTATGGAAAGCGGTTTCAAAAACGCCGATAAGCGGGGTGTGCGGCAAAAGCTCCCTGAACTGCCCCACGGCGGAAAGATAGGCGCTGTTATGGACGGGCGCAATATAGAGAAAATCCCGCATCCCCTGTATTACATTTTTGTCAAGCTCATGTACGCCGTAATAGCCCTTTGACAGCACAGTCTTGAAACCGACGGCTTCTATCTCGTTAATATCATTGAGCGGAAGCGCAGCGTCCTCAAGCGCGGTTTTAAGGAACATTGAAATACCGCTCCGGTATTCGGGTACGGATTGTCCCTCAAGTCTGACAGAACAGCCGCTCTCCTCGTTTTTATATGTAAAAATCGCGCTGTCGGCGCTGCCCACTCTCTCAACGCCGGCGCGGCAGTACACTCTCTCCTCCGGCATCTCATACAGCTTGAATTTCAATGACGTGCTGCCCACATTGCAGACAAGAAGCTTCATAATTATCCTCCATGCGGCATCTGCCGCCAAAAAAATGTAAAAATTCCTAACGTGGAATGTTTCAGCCATATCCGGGTCAAAGATCACAATTCGCATGGTCAAATCATAAAAAAACGCCGCAAGCAAAACATAAGCTTGCGGCGATATGGCAGCGGAGGAAGGATTCGAACCCTCACAAACGGAGTCAGAGTCCGGTGTGCTACCTTTACACAACTCCGCTAAACGCAAGTGTTATTATATACATTTTTTTGTTTTTGTCAACACCTTTTTCAATTTTTTCTTTTCTCTTCACTCTGCACGAAAAACATATCCGCTCCCGCCGCACGCACATTGTACATTATATATATTTTACACGTCTGTGAATGCTCTTTTACTATATATTTGTTACAAAACAGACAATTGCTGCTATTTACATACACGAAACGATACGGTATAATGAAACTGCCTTTAACACACAAAAAACTTATGGGAGGTATTACTCATGTTCAAAAATGAGTACCTGAAAAAGGTATATGCACAGGTCGAAGCCCGCGACAGCCATGAGAGCGAATTTTTGCAGGCCGTCCGCGAAGTTTTTGAATCTCTTGAGCTTGTTATCGACAAGCATCCCGAGTGGGAAAAAGCCGGTCTTATCGAGCGCTTTGTTGAGCCTGAGCGCGTCATAGAATTCCGCGTCCCATGGGTGGACGACTGCAGCGCCGTCCGCGTCAACCGCGGCTACCGCGTACAGTTCAATTCCGCTATCGGTCCATACAAGGGAGGTCTGCGTTTCCATCCCTCGGTAAATCTGAGTATCATGAAATTCCTCGGCTTTGAACAGATACTTAAAAATTCTCTTACCTCGCTTCCGATGGGCGGAGGCAAGGGCGGTTCCGACTTTGACCCTAAGGGCAAGAGCGACGCGGAGGTCATGCGCTTCTGCCAGAGCTATATGACGGAGCTTTATCGCCACATCGGTCAGTTCACGGACGTTCCTGCGGGCGACATAGGCGTTGGCGCACGTGAGATCGGCTATCTTTTCGGGCAATATAAGAAAATCACTAACCGCTATGACGGGGCTGTCCTCACAGGCAAGGGGCTGTCCTACGGCGGCTCTCTCGCCCGCACGCAGGCCACCGGCTACGGACTTTGCTATTTTTCCGCTGAAGCGCTCAAGCAGCTCAGAAACGACAGCTACGCCGGGAAGACGGTCGTTGTTTCCGGCTCGGGCAACGTGGCGCAGTACGCCGCGCAGAAGTGTATGCAGCTCGGCGGCAAGGTCGTCACAATGAGCGATTCGCAGGGCTACATCTACGACCCGAACGGTATAAAGCTCGAAAAGCTTTTTGACATCAAACAGAAGCGCAGAGCGCGCATAAGCGTCTATGCCGACGAGGTTCCGGGCAGTGAATATCACGAGGGCTGCAAGAATATCTGGAGCGTCAGGTGCGACATCGCACACCCCTGCGCGTCCCAGAACGAGATGGATGCAGAAGGTGCGCAGAAGCTTGTCGGCAATGGCTGCATGGCGGTATTTGAAGGTGCAAATATGCCCCTTACCCCCGAGGCGATCGAGATCGTAAAAGCCGGCGGTCTGCTCTATTCCCCCGGCAAGGCCAGCAACGCAGGCGGCGTAGCCACCTCCGGTCTTGAGATGAGCCAGAATTCTCTTCGCATGAGCTGGAGTTTTGATGAGGTTGACGAAAAGCTTCACGGCATTATGCGCAGTATCTACAAGGCCTGCTATGACGCGTCAGTGGAATGCGGCAAGCCCGGCGATCTCATGCTTGGCGCAAACGTTGCCGGGTTCCTGAAGGTTGCCGACGCAATGATGGCGCAGGGCGTTGTGTAAACAATGCGCCGTCACCTGGCAAAGGCGTTGTAAAACCTCACTTTTTATGATATAATGCATATCATAAAAAGTGAGGTAAGCTTGCCAAAGAAGCAAACATCTTTGGCAAAAGGGGTTGCACTGCGCTCTGCGCCTCGGTTGTTCGCCGCAGGCGAACAATTCGACACTCGCTCCGTGAGAAGTGTT
>UROG01000022.1 GCA_900549485.1 uncultured Eubacteriales bacterium | reverse complement strand
ACGAGGTCACAAGTTCGAGCGGGTCTGTTCGCAGATAGAAAAAACCCGTAGAACCTAAGCTCTACGGGACTTTGTGGTGGACGATACAAGACTCGAACTTGTGACCTCCCGCACGTCAAGCGGATGCGCTACCAGCTGCGCCAATCGTCCGTCAGCTTGATCATAATAACTCAACATGCAAATTTTGTCAAGCCTTTTTTGCGAAAAGCCGCCTAAATTTTATTCCGCTTTTTCAGCGGCTGAACATACAGAGTGAGCTGATGTCAGAAAAGCTCTGGATTTCCTGCAAACATAGAAAAAAGACTCTGAAACGGTATCAGAGCCTTTTTTCAGTTTGGTCAATCAACGCAGTAAACAGTAATAGTCTTTTCAACGCCGAAGCATTCTGCGGTGAGCTTTACGCCGCCGGCAATTGTGCCGATGATGTGAACATCGCAGCTGAGCGTATCGTCACTCGGCGTCAGCTCAAGGATACCCTCCTGATTTACCGACCAATTGATTTTAACGCCTGTTATCGTAAGCGGGTAGGGGACTGCGGTGAGAGTGATCGTCTCATCGTTGTTTTTGTGCATCGTGCAGTCCTGATCAATTTCCTTTTCGTAGAACTTGATGGTAAGTCTTTCAACCGAAGGAGTCGGCGTCGGGGGCGCGGTAGGCGCGCTTTCGATCTGCGGGATGTTGTTTGTAACTGCAATAGGCGCCGTGACCTTGGACTGACCGGCGTTATCGGCCCCGTCCAGACTTGTGGACACCATGACAATAACTGCGAGAATAACCGAGACGACCAAAATAAGACCAAAAATCATCTGCCATTTTGCGTTCGCCTCCGCCCGTTCGTAGGAAGCGGTTCCTTTGACTGTCCCGGGCGTTGCTGCCGGGGTGCGGCTGCTCTGCGAAACTCTGCGTGTGCCGCAATTCGGACAGCGGCTGCGCAGGGACGAGAATGTCTGACCGCAGCGACGGCACCTGACATCGGGAATCATGCCCATTTACAGGATCCTCCTCATTCTAAGCAAATTGGTGAAAATCTGCCCGATAAAAACCGGCGCGCTTTCGCCTCCTCTTTGCTTATGTATAATAGAATCTTTGCTAAATATACATCTTTTCAATGCTCAAGTCAAGACTCACGTACACTTATGCCCATATTTTGACGCTTTTACCGGAATAATTCCCCACTTGAACGGCATTTTTACGCTGCACGATGCAAAAGGGAAGGCGTATGCAGCGCAAAGTGAGCGGATATTATCTTTATATACTCCACCGGCAGATGTCCGCCCATCCCTGAAAACGGCATGCTTCCGGCGCTATGCATCCTTCCGGTACGGAAACTTATAGTATTTACGTTCGAGCGCAGAGACAAAAAACCACAGCGAGAGTATGAGCGCGGCGATAAGCGCCCATGCGCCCCTGTCCATCAGCAGCAGGTACCTCAGCTTCAGATAAGCGTGATAGCCGAGAAGCGACGCAAACTGTACAAGGAGCGGTATGGCGGAAAACCGAACCGCCGCAAAAGCGGTTATGACGGAAAGAATGTCGGCGGCAAAGAAATATCTGTCGTGCATATGCGGAAGGAGAAAAGGAATACCGATCGCAAACAGCAGCGCCGCGGCGAGAATGCTTTTTTCCGTAAGACGATTTCGGTTTACATAACACGCAACGAGTATGGCGGTCATATAGACTGCCGCCGCGATTATGCCGAGCGCGGAGGCAGCCGCATTGTATTCCTGCGGAAGCGAATACTGAAACATGGAATATATGGAAGGGGAATTGTAGTTAAGTCCGGAGCCTATGCTTCCGGTTTGGCTGAAATACAGGGTTATTGTCTCAAGAAATGGGCGGCCGAGCAGAACTGCGGGCAGGACGAGCAGAATATACGCCGCCGGAAATACGGCAAAGTGCCGGAGCTTGAATTTGCCTTTCATCCACAGCACGGCATAGACTGGAAGAACAAAGACCGCCTGAAGCTTGAAACCAAAAGAAAGCGCGGCAAGTATCATGGAAAGCACGGGACGGCCATCAAGCGCGCAATAGATACCGAGAATAGCCAGTGCGGCATAGGTGCTGTCGCACTGCCCCCAGAGCGAGCCGTTGAGAAAAACCGTGGGGAGCATCAGAACGGTGAAAAAGCAGGCGATTATTCTACTCTTGCTTTCAGTGAAGCGGCTGAGAACGAGTGCCGAACCGTATGCAAGCAGAACGTCAAAAAATATGCTCAGCAGCTTTATCAGATACAGATCGTTTATGTCCGAGTAGGAAAAGGCGGCAAGAAAATACAGGTATGGGATGTTATAATTGCCGACAGACTGATCCAGCGCCCTGAATCCGCCGTTATTTCTGAAATAATCGACCCATTTGGACAGAAAGTCCCGGTAATCGAGTGTAACATAATCAAGCGCGAGGTATCTTGCCGCGAATGCGGCTGCGGTGAGCAGAGCGGCGCAGAGCAGGGGAGCAAGCCTTAACGGCCTGACTGTCCGGTATATCAGGCAAAAGGCCAGAGCAGCTTCCGCTGCCAGAATAATTATAACGCGCATATCCATGCTTCCGCCTCCAGAGTTTGTGCATTGTAAATAAAAAAATTAGCAGGAGATCTACACTCCCGCCGAAAATACAAAAATTAAGAAAAATTTCTTGACATTAAAATGTGCGAAATGATATAATGACTTGCTATTTATGCAGGAGCAATAATTCTCTTTCACCCATCTGCTTATTTAGTATACCATTTACAGCAAGTAAAATCAACACCGGCTTATGATAAAATGACAACATATCCGGGCGTTTGTAAATTTCAGTAAGGAGAGTACGCTAATGCCAAAAGATGTTCTATACGGCAAAACTCTGAGGAAGAGCTTTGCACGTACCGAAGAGATCATGGACATGCCTAACCTGCTTGAAATCCAGAAAAGCTCCTATAAGTGGTTTCTGGAGACCGGACTCAAGGAAGTGTTCAGGGATGTGGACTCCGTAACCGACTATTCCGGCAATCTTGAGCTGAGCTTCATTGACTATTCCATGAACGAGCAGCCCAAGTATGACATTGAGGAGTGCAAGGCAAGGGACGCTACCTACGCCGCGCCGCTCAAGGTCAGGGTGAGACTGCGCAACAAGGAAACGGAAGAGATCAAGGAGCAGGAGATCTTCATGGGCGATTTCCCGATGATGACTCCGGGCGGCACCTTTGTCATCAACGGCGCGGAACGCGTTATCGTTTCCCAGATAGTCCGTTCTCCCGGCGTTTACTTTGACAAGACCACCGACAAGTCTCTGATGAACGTCTACTCCTCCACCGTGATCCCTTATCACGGCGCGTGGCTGGAATATGAGACCGACGCTCTTGATATGTTCAATGTCCGCATTGACAAAAACCGCAAGCTGCCTATCACGTGGTTCCTGCGTGCAATGGGCAAGTATGCGGCGGACGAGCCTGCCACGTGGCTCAGCTGCGTGAAGGATCCCGAAGTCGGCGTTATGACAAACGAGCGCATCATGGAAGTGTTCGGCGAGGATGAGCGTATGGTAGCCACCGTCGAAAAAGACACCTGCGCTACCCGCGACGAATGTCTTATTGAGATATACCGCAAGCTCCGCCCCGGCGATCCTCCCACGGTCGAATCCGCAGAGACGCTGCTGGACGGTCTGTTCTATGACCGCCGCCGCTATGAGATAAGCAATGTCGGCCGCTATAAGTTCAACAAGAAGCTGTCTCTCTTCCCGCGCATTGCAGGGTTTGAGCTTGCACAGCCTGTCGCAGATCCTCTCACCGGCGAAGTGATCGCCGACGCAGGCGAGATCGTCACCCGCGACAAGGCAAAGGTCATTGCCGATGCCGGCGTCAACGATGTTTTCCTCAATGTTGACGGCAAGCTTGTGCGCGTGTTCTCCAACGGTATGGTTGATCTTTCACGCTATGTTGACTTTGACCCTGCCGAGATAGGCGTCAAGGAAAAGGTCCGCGGGATCGTTCTTGCCGACCTTATGAAGCAGTTTACCGGCGATGCCCTCAAGCGGGCTATCATTAATAATATTGATGTCCTTATACCCAAGCACATTGTTGCGGACGATATTTTCTCCTCCGTCAACTATCTCAACTGCCTTGCGCACGGCATAGGCGAGGCCGACGATATCGACCACCTTGGCAACCGCCGCGTAAGATGCGTGGGTGAGCTTCTTCAGAACCAGTTCCGTATCGGCTTCGCACGTATGGAGCGCGTTATCCGTGAGCGCATGACCTTGCAGGATTTGGACATTGTCACGCCGCAGAGCCTTATCAATATCCGCCCTGTGACCGCATCTATCAAGGAATTTTTCGGTTCCTCCCCGCTTTCACAGTTCATGGATCAGACCAACCCTCTGTCCGAGCTTACTCATAAGCGCCGTATGTCCGCTCTCGGCCCCGGCGGCCTTTCGAGAGAACGCGCATCCTTCGACGTCCGCGACGTTCACTATTCTCACTATGGCCGTCTCTGCCCGATAGAGACTCCTGAAGGCCCCAACATCGGTCTTATC
The DNA here is from genome assembly GCA_900549485.1 of uncultured Eubacteriales bacterium. Taxonomy (GTDB): domain Bacteria; phylum Bacillota; class Clostridia; order Oscillospirales; family Oscillospiraceae; genus Limivicinus. The sequence goes on along the minus strand of UROG01000022.1, from coordinate 35,618 downwards.
TCATACCTTGCGTCCTATGCAAGGGCGAATGAATACGGCTTCCTCGTGGCTCCCTTCCGCAAGGTCGATAAGAGCCAGTGCCGCGTGACCGACCAGATCGACTATATGACCGCCGATCAGGAAGATCAGTTCACCGTCGCGCAGGCGTCCGAGCCTGTTGACGAAAACGGCTGCTTCATCAACAAGCGCATTACCTGCCGCCACAGAAACGATACCGTTTCCGTGAACAGGGAAGATGTTGATTACGTTGACGTCAGCCCGAAGATGATGGTTTCCATAGCGACCGCCATGATACCGTTCCTTGAAAACGACGACGCCAACCGCGCTTTGATGGGCGCGAACATGCAGCGTCAGGCGGTGCCTCTGCTTACTACTCAGGCGCCTATCGTCGCAACCGGTATTGAGCATAAATGCGCTGTTGACTCCGGCGTCTGCGTCCTTGCCGAGGGCGACGGCGTTGTCACAAGAGTTGATGCGAACTATGTCACCGTGCGCTATGACGCCGGTGAGATAAAGGATTACAAGCTTATAAAATTCTCCCGCTCCAACCAGGGCACCTGCTTCAACCAGCGCCCCATCGTCTCCGTCGGAGACAGGGTCAGCAAGGGCGACGTCCTCGCCGACGGTCCAAGTACAAGTCAGGGCGAGATAGCCCTCGGCAAGAACATTCTTGTCGGCTACATGAACTGGGAAGGCTATAACTACGAAGACGCCGTTCTGCTCAACGAGCGTATGGTCATGGACGATGTGTTCACCTCAATCCATGTTGAGGAGTATGAGTGCGACGCACGTGATACCAAGCTCGGACCTGAGGAGATCACACGCGATATCCCCGGCGTCGGCGACGACGCTCTCAAGTACCTTGACGAGCGCGGCATAATCATGGTCGGCGCGGAAGTCACTGCGGGCGATATCCTTGTCGGCAAGGTCACTCCCAAGGGCGAGACGGATCTCACCGCAGAGGAGAGACTGCTTCGTGCGATATTCGGCGAAAAGGCGCGCGAAGTACGCGATACCTCGCTCAAAGTGCCGCACGGCGAATACGGTATAATCGTTGACGTCAAGGTCTTCACACGCGAAAACGGCGACGAGATGAACCCCGGCGTAAATCAGGTCGTCCGCGTCTATATCGCGCAGAAGCGCAAGATATCCGTCGGCGATAAGATGGCGGGCCGTCACGGCAATAAGGGCGTCGTTTCCCGCATCCTGCCGCGTGAGGATATGCCTTACCTGCCCGACGGCACCCCGCTGGATATCGTTCTGAATCCTCTGGGCGTCCCGTCCCGTATGAACATCGGACAGATCCTTGAGGTTCACCTCGGCTATGCGGCGGCTGCTCTCGGCTGGAAGGTCGCAACGCCTATATTCAACGGCGCCAACGAGACTACCATCCGCGAGACTCTGCGTCAGGCCGGCCTGCGCGAGGACGGCAAGAGCGCTATGTACGACGGCCGTACCGGCGAGAAGTTTGATAACGACGTCACCGTCGGCTGGGTATACTTCCTCAAGCTGCATCACCTTGTCGATGATAAGATACACGCCCGTTCGACAGGACCTTACAGCCTTGTCACACAGCAGCCTCTGGGCGGTAAAGCTCAGTTCGGCGGTCAGCGCTTCGGCGAAATGGAAGTCTGGGCGCTTGAGGCTTACGGCGCAGCCTATACCCTTCAGGAAATACTCACCGTCAAGTCCGACGATGTCACTGGCCGCGTAAAGACATACGAGGCCATAGTAAAGGGCAACAACATCCCGCAGCCCGGTGTGCCTGAATCGTTCAAGGTTCTTATCAAGGAGCTTCAGTCGCTCTGCCTTGACATCCGCGTTCTTGATAAGGACGGCGGGGAGATAGAGCTTAAGGACGATGACGATGATGATTTCATTCCTGACATGAAGGACGAGATCTACGCGCCCGACGACAGCGAGATGGAAGCGGGCGGATATAGCATTGAGGACGCCGAAGAGGATTCCGACGGCTTTGCTTCCGCCGATGCCGATGAATTCGGCGACGACGCAGATGAGGCGGATTTTGCCTCGTCCGATATGAATTTTGATTCTGAGGAGGATATGTGATGAGCTATACACCGTTTGACGCAATTCAGATAGGTATCGCCTCTCCCGAGATGATCCTCAGTTGGTCCCATGGCGAGGTAAAGAAGCCTGAGACCATAAACTACCGTACTCTCAAGCCCGAACGCGACGGACTTTTCTGTGAGCGTATTTTCGGACCCACCAAGGATTGGGAGTGCCACTGCGGTAAGTACAAGAAGATCCGCTACAAGGGCAAGGTGTGTGACCGCTGCGGCGTTGAAGTGACAAAGAGCAAGGTGCGCCGTGAGCGTATGGGGCATATCGAGCTTGCAGCACCCGTGTCCCATATATGGTACTTCAAGGGAATACCCAGCCGTATGGGTCTGATGCTTGACCTCACGCCCAGAATGTTGGAAAAAGTTCTGTACTTTGCTAACTATATCGTGATCGATCCCGGCTATACGCCGCTTCAGCGCTGCCAGATACTCACCGAGCGTGAGTACCGCGATATGCGCGAAAAGTATGAGGACGACTTCAAAGCCGGTATCGGCGCCGAGGCCATCAAGGAGCTGCTCTCCCAGATAGACTGCGAAAAGCTTGCTGCCGAGCTTCGTGAGGAGCTTAAAAACGCCTCCGGTCAGAAGAAGGCGAAGCTTGTCAAGCGCCTTGAGTGCGTTGAGGCTTTCCGTCAGAGCGGCAACCGTCCCGAATGGATGGTAATTGACATTCTGCCGGTCATCCCGCCTGAGATACGCCCCATGGTTCAGCTTGACGGCGGACGCTTTGCGACCTCCGACCTCAACGATCTGTACCGCAGGGTCATCAACAGGAACAACCGTCTCAAGAAGCTCCAGCAGCTTAACGCGCCTGACATCATTGTCAGGAACGAGAAGCGTATGCTTCAGGAAGCGGTGGACGCCCTTATAGATAACGGCCGCCGCGGCAGAGCCGTTACCGGCGCCAACTCCCGCGCTCTCAAGTCTCTGAGCGATATGCTCAAGGGCAAGCAGGGACGCTTCCGTCAGAACCTTCTCGGCAAGCGTGTTGACTATTCCGGACGTTCGGTTATCGTTGTCGGTCCTGATCTCAAGATTTATCAGTGCGGCGTTCCCAAGGAAATGGCTATTGAGCTGTTCCGGCCGTTCGTTATGAAGAAGCTGGTCGAGGACGGCGTGGCAAATAATATCAAGTCCGCCAAGAAGATGGTCGATAAGCAGCGCACCGAGGTCTGGGACGCGCTTGAAGACGTCATCAAGGAGCATCCCGTTATGCTCAACCGTGCGCCTACACTGCACCGTCTCGGTATTCAGGCGTTTGAGCCTGTTCTGGTCGAAGGCCGCGCACTCAAGCTCCACCCGCTCAACTGCACCGCTTTCAACGCCGACTTTGACGGCGACCAGATGGCCATTCACGTGCCGCTGTCCGCAGAGGCGCAGGCGGAAGCGAGACTGCTCATGCTCTCGGCAAACAACCTTCTCCGTCCTCAGGACGGCAACCCCGTTACCGTTCCTACTCAGGACATGATACTCGGCGCTTATTACCTTACAATGCTGCGCATTGGCAAGGCAGAAAAGGGCGCGGAGGAGCTGTGGGTCACCGATGCGGGAGACAGCGATGTCGTGCAGGTCAATACAATGGCAGACGGCGACGTTATATACGAGCAGAATAAGGAACTCAAGGCACACGGTCTCAGAGAGATACAGTACCTGCCGAAGCTCATGTTCCGCGATGCCGAGGAAGCCATTATGGCATATAACGAAGGCTCCGTAGGACTCCATGCACCTATCCGCCTGCGCGTTACGAAGACGATAAACGGCGAAAAGGTCAGCAAGGTCATCACCAGCACTGTCGGCCGTATTATCTTCAACGAGCCTATTCCTCAGGATCTCGGCTATGTTGACCGTACCGATCCCGAGCATATGTTTGACGATGAGATAAGCTTCCAGGTCGGCAAAAAGCAGCTTGGTCAGATCATTGATAAGTGCATAAGAAAGTATGACTTTGCAATTTCCGCAGAGGTTCTTGACAGCGTTAAGGCTCTCGGCTACAAGTACTCCACCCGCGCCGCAATCACCATTTCCGTCGCCGATATGACGGTTCCTTCCGATAAGAAGGAAATGATCGCCGCAACCGAGCAGGAGGTCGTAAAGATCGAACGCCAGTACAAGCGCGGCTTCATCACCGATGATGAGCGCTACCGTCTTGTTGTTTCCGAATGGGAAAAGACGACGAAGGAAGTCACCGACGCGCTTTCCAGCTGTCTGGATGAGTATAACCCCATCTACATGATGGCAAACTCCGGCGCCCGAGGCAGCATGAACCAGATACGCCAGCTGGCAGGTATGCGAGGCCTCATGGCCAACACCTCCGGTAAGACGATAGAAATTCCTATCAAGTCCAACTTCCGTGAAGGTCTTTCCGTTCTGGAATACTTCATTTCCACGAGAGGCGCACGTAAAGGTATGGCCGATACTGCTCTCCGTACTGCCGACTCCGGATATCTTACCCGCCGTATGGTCGATGTCTGCCAGGATGTTATCATCCGCGAGGAAGACTGCGGGACCGCGGACGGCGTATGGGCTTCCGAGGTCAAGGACAGGGGACAGGTGGTCGAATCCTTCGGCACGGCTATCCACGGCCGTTTCCCCGCCGCGCCCATTACCGACCACAAGACGGGAGAAGTACTCTTCGGTATGGATCATATGCTGCTCAGCAAGGACGCAAAGGTACTCGAGGAGCACGGCATCAGCCGCGTGTTTATCCGCTCCGTGCTTGCATGCGAGGCAAAGATAGGCGTCTGCGCCCGCTGCTACGGCATGAACCTTGCGATAGGCAAGCCTGTTAATGCAGGCGAGGCCGTCGGCGTTATCGCGGCGCAGTCGATCGGCGAACCCGGTACTCAGCTTACAATGCGTACCTTCCACACCGGCGGCGTTGCGGGCGACGATATAACCCAAGGTCTTCCCCGTGTTGAGGAGCTTTTCGAGGCACGCAAGCCCAAGAAGATGGCCATCCTCTCCGAGATATCCGGCACCGTCACCATTGACGAGGCGAAGAAGGGCGTTATGTACTCCATCACTGTTACCAACGAGAAGGACGGCGAGACGTTTGTATCCACCGTGCCTCACTCCGCAGGTATCCTTGTCCACAGCGGCGACCATGTTGACCGCGGTCAGGAGCTTACCTCCGGCGCGCTCAATCCGCACGACGTTCTCCGCATACGCGGCATAAACGACGACGAATTCGGCCGTCAGGGTGTACGCAGCTATATCACCAGCGAGGTACAGAAGGTTTACCGTCAGCAGGGCGTTGACATCAACGATAAGCATATTGAGGTCATTGTCCGCCAGATGATGCGCAAGGTGCGCGTCGAGGAAGCAGGCAGCACCGATCTGCTTTCCGGCTCCACGATCGACATTGCAACTCTCAAGACCGCCAACAAGGCTCTTGACGAGCGCGAAGCGAATGGGGAAGAGGGACTTGTACGCGCCACCTATACCCAGCTTCTTATGGGTATCACGAAGGCGTCCCTTGCAACCGACAGCTGGATGTCCGCCGCATCCTTCCAGGAGACCACGAAGGTTCTCACCGATGCAGCTATCAAGGGCAAGAAGGATCACCTTATCGGCCTTAAGGAAAATGTCATTATCGGTAAGCTTATTCCTGCCGGTACCGGACTTGAGCAGTACCGTGATTTTGAGGAAAAGACCGACGATACCGTTTCTGCGGAGCCTGAAAATATTGTTGACCTCTCCGCTCTTGTCAGCAAGACAAACGCGCTTTGATCAGCAACTAAACGCAAACAAAAGGGGCTGTCTCAAAATGCGAATTGTAAGAGAATAGCCCCCCTTTTCAAAAGTTAGATAAAGCCGTGAAAATCCAGTTTCTATCGGATTTTCACGGCTTTATTGTTGAGCTGATTTTTAGAAAATTCTATTTTGAGACAGCCCTTTTTTGCTCTCTGTCAAATGTTGGGTGCGGCACATCCGGCGAGGATGCGACACACCCAACATTTATTTTAGAACCGTTTAAACCCGACTGTCGGCATACAGACTTCCTGAAAGCAGGGACAAAACGGATGCAGATCAAACCGGTGCGTCACGGCTGCTGCCGCGGATGACAAGCTTGTAGGGCAGAAGTGTTGTCACAGGAATATTATGGTACCCCTCTATCCTGTCAACAAGGACTTTTACCGCAAAACGGCCTATCTCCTTCAGCTGCATATCAGCGGTCGTCAATTTCGGCGTCATGTATTCGCCCATTTCGGAATTGTCAAAGCCCATTCCGACCACCGAAATTTCATCGGGAATTTTTATGCCCTCTTCGTTCAGCGCCCTGATAACACCCAGCGCTGTTGTGTCGTTGGCGCATACAATGGCGTCGATCGGTGCCTTCCCATGTATCATATTGAGTGCGGCAAGATACCCGCTGTCCATCCCCGGCTCTATATCGATGCAGAGAGCGTCATTGACGCGCATTCCTCCAAGCGTCATTGCATCGCAGAAGGCTTTGAACCTGTGCTCGTTGACGATGCCGCTGCGCTTCTCCGGAATAGCGCCGATATAGCCAATATTTCTGCATCCGGTATTTATCAGATGTGCTGTCAGCGACGAAATCGCGCCGTAGGCGTCGCATATTACTTCGTCGATCCCGATATTGAGCCTGTTCAAACCCGAATAGACCATGTTATCCGACAAAGACACTAACTCGTTTAGTGTCTTTTTGTCATATCTGCCAAGCAGGATCACTCCGTCAAATTTTCCGGCGGACAGCTGATTGAGAACATGCTCACTGCCGTAATCGGAAGCGGCGTAATTGTGCGTAACGCGGTAATTCAGGCGCTCTGCTTCTGCGTTTATACCGGCGAGCATCTGCATAAAAAAGTAATCGTCGTAGGTGTCAAAATGCGAAGTGAGGATACAGACGAGCGTCCCCGGCGGATCGGAGTTCTTGGACTTGAAGCCGGACGCGTAGGGAAAGCTGGAGAGATAGCCTAATTTTTCTGCTGCCTCAAAAATGCGCGACGCTGTCTCAGGGGAAACCGGACGGTCACTTTCGTTTCTGAGCGCACGTGAAACGGTAGAAACCGACACGCCCGACAGCTCTGCAATATCAGCCATTTTTATTTTCATCTTTTTCTACTCCCGCTAAGCTTTTATATAACAGATTATCATTTTCACCAAAAATGTCAAGCCAAAAATTTGGAATACGCAAATGACTTGACATTACCAATGTGGGGTGATAATTATAGATATGCAGATATTTGTCGAGTTTAGTGCATATATGTTAGCCAAAAATTTGGATAAAGGAGCAAATATGAGTACTGTTGACATTGAGAAAATCAGGAAGCAGATCCCGTGCTATGACCCGGAGATGAAAAAGCCGGATAGCCTTTCGATGGACGATTGCAAAGAGATGCTCTACCGGATGTGCATCATACGCGAATTTGAGATGCACGTAAAGGATCTGTGGAGAGCCGGTAAAATACGAGGGCTGTGCCATGCCTATTACTATGCCGAGGCTATTGCCGTGGGAGCCTGCACGGCACTGCCTGATGGAAGCTATATCACCAGCACGCACCGCGGCCATGGCCATGTGCTTGCGCGCGGCGGCGATCCCAAGAGAATGTTTGCAGAGCTTTTCGGCAAGGTGGAGGGATATAATAACGGCAAAGGCGGCTCAATGCATATTGCCGATGTTGATAATGGCATCCTCGGCGCGACCGGCATCGTCGGCAGCGGGATAGCCCCGGCGACGGGCGCGGCTCTTTCAGCGAAGCTTCAGAAGAACGACAGGGTCTCGCTCTGCTTTTTCGGCGACGGAGGCTCAAATCAGGGGGCGTTTTATGAAAGCCTGAATATGGCGGCGGCATGGGAGCTGCCGGTCATATTCCTGTGTGAGTGCAATCAGTGGGCAATCGGAACAAATTTCAACCGTGTAACTAAAGAACCCGATATTTACAAGAGGGCGGCGGGCTTCGGCGTTCCCGGCGTTCAGGTTGACGGACTGAATGTCTTTGACGTGTACAATGCAGTCTTAACGGCTGTAGAACGTGCACGCGCCGGAGAAGGCCCCACGCTGATCGAAGCGAAATATATGCGTATGCTCGGCCACCATGTGGGTGACGACCAGGTTTACCGCACCAAGGAGGACATTGAGGAAATAAGCGTACTTTATAATGTCGAGCCTATAATCAGAATGAAGGACTTTCTCGAAGAAAACGGCGTGGATAAAGAGGAGGCTGAGGCGATACATGAGCGTGCGCGTGAAGAGATCGCGAAGGCGGTTGAGTATGCCGAGAACGAATGCCATGATCCCGATCTTGATACGCTTTATAAGGATATCTATGCCAACGGCGAAATAATCGAATAAGGGAGGCAAGGCAATGAGCATTAAAACTGTCAGAGAAGCACTCAATGAGGCGATGGATGAAGAAATGGCAAGAGACCCGAACGTCATCATCATGGGCTGTGACGTAGGCCTGAAGGGCAATCCTTTCGGAGTCACGATGGGTCTTGCAAAAAAATACGGATATGACCGCGTGATCGACACGCCGATTTCCGAACCGGCATTTACCGGTATGGGCGTCGGCGCGGCGGCCACCGGCATGAGACCGATAGTAGAGATAATGTTCTGCGACTGGATTACGCTCGCGACCGACCAGATCATCAATATGGCCGCAAAAATGCGCTACATGTTCGGCGGCAAGGTAAATATGCCGTTGGTCATCCGTGTGCCGATGGGCGCGGGGGTAGGTCAGGCGGCACAGCACAGCCAGTCGCTTGAGGCATGGTTCAACCATATCCCGGGGCTTAAAGTAGTTGCCCCCTATACGCCGAAGGACTGCAAGGGAATGCTGAAAGCCGCGATACGCGACGACAATCCCGTCATTTTCTTTGAAAACAAGACCTGCTATTCCGTCAAAGGCGAGGTTCCTGATGAGGAATACATCATTCCGCTCGGAAAGGCCGATATAAAAAGAGAAGGTGAGAGCGTGACGATCGTTACTTATTCAAGTATGGTAAACGTTTGCACAAAGGCTGCGGAAATGCTCCAGACCGAGGGAATATCATGTGAGATCGTGGATCTGCGATCTCTGCTGCCGCTTGATTACGATACGGTCATAGCGTCGCTGAAAAAAACAGGCAGAATAGTTGTGGCACACGAGGCAGCAAAACGCGGCGGTATGGGCGGCGATATTATTGCGGAGATATCCGAGCGCGCTTTTGACTATCTCGACGCGCCTCCGCTCAGAGTAGGTGCAAAGAATATCCCAACGCCTTACAGCGAGATTCTGGAAAAAGCGGTCCTTCCGAATGTGAACGATATTATTGAAACCGTTCACAGAGTAATGTCCGACGATTGAGGTGATTAAATATGGCTAAGTTTTTGGTGCTTCCCAAAATAGGGATGAATATGGAGGAAGGCGTGATAGCGGAGTGGCTTGTAAAGCCTGGAGATACTGTGAAAAAGGATGATATCGTTCTCCGTGCCGAGACAGACAAGGCTATTCAGGATATATTTGCTACAGAGAGCGGCATAGTTTATAAGCTGCTTGCCGATGTTGGCGATATCGTTCCCTGTCAGGGCAGAATTGCCGTTCTGGTCGATGAGGGAGAGGAATATAAAGAGGACGCTCAGACGCAGGAGTCGGCTCAGACGCAGCCGGATGCACCAACATTGGCTCCTGCCGCGCAGATCGCCGCTTCACCTGCCGCCAAAGTACAGAGCGGCGATCGGCTGCGTATCTCGCCGCTGGCAAGGAAAGCGGCGAAGGAGCTTCATATATCGCTGAATATGGTGCACCCGGCAGAAAACGGGAAAAGGATAGTAAAAAAGGACGTTCTCAGGGCTGCTGAGCAGGCAAAGCAGACTGTGGAAAGTCAGGAAGCATCCGGAAGCAAATTTGTGCCGTATTCGCATATGCGCAAGGTAATAGCCAAGAATATGCGCACAAGCGCAGGAGAAAAACCGAGAGTTTCACTTGCCTGCACGATAGACTGCGAAAACCTTATCGCTTTCAGAAACAAGATGAAGGTGAAGAGAAAGGTCGGCTACAACGAGATAATAGCAAAGGCGTGCGCACAGGCGCTCAAAGCGCATAAGGAGATGAACGCTGTTACAGCCGAGGACGGGTATTATGTTATGGACGATATCAATATCGGCGTTGCGGTTGACACCGAACGCGGCCTGCTTGTCCCGGTTATAAGAAATATGGATAAAAAGGGTGTGCTTGAGATCGCGGAAAACTTTGAAGAGATCGTGGATAAAGCGAAATCCGGAAAACTCTCCGCCGCCGAAATGTCGGGAGGAACGTTTACAATCACCAATCTCGGTATGTTCGGCGTGGAGGATTTCAACCCCATTATCAACGGCAGCGAGTGTTTTATCCTCGGTATCGGATGCATGAAAAAAGCGCCTGTGGTCGATGATGACGATAATATTTCAGTACATCACGTGATGCGTGTCGCACTCAATTTCGACCACGCGGTTTTTGACGGCGCTGCCGCGGCAAAACTGCTGAAGACTATCAGCGAATATCTGAACGATCCCTCAATGATGCTTGAATGACCAGACGGGAGAACGATATGATAAAAAGCTTTTGTATGCCGACACGTATAGTGTACGGCTGCGGCGCCATATCGCAATTGCCGGGGCTGTTGAAGGAATATGGTTTCAGCTCAGCTGTCATTGCGTGCGGCGCTCATTTTAAAGAAAAAGCCGGAGAGCTTTGCGAAAGCTCAACTCAAATCAAAGATGTATACGCGGATATTAAATCCGATCCGGCGCTTCAGGGTGTTGCGGAACTTGCGGCGACGGCAAGGAGATGCAAAGCCGGATGTATTATTGCTATCGGCGGCGGTAGCGTCATAGATACCGGAAAAATGGCGTCGGCGATCGTCAATTCCACGCTGGATGCGGATGTATATTTTCACGGGACAGATATTCCCGCAAACGGGATCGCGCTCATTGCTGTACCAACGACATCCGGAACGGGAAGCGAAATGTCCAAGGCGGCGGTCATTACCGTCAACGGAGAAAAAAAGACGCTTTTCTCCGACTTCTTTCAGGCAAAAGCGGCGCTGATAGACCCGGAGCTCACGCTGTCGATGAATCCGCGTACGACCATGGTCACTGGGCTTGACGCGATGACTCACGCGCTGGAAGCAATCTGGAGTGTAAGGCACCAGACTATGAGTGATATCTATGCCGAAAGAGCGCTGCGGTATTCTGTGCGGAATCTGGAAAAGGCATTTATTGACGGTACGAATATTGAGGCGAGAATCGGAATGTCATATGCGTCAATGATGGCGGGGATAGCGTTTTCGCAGACGAAGAACGCAGGTGTCCACGCATGCAGCTATCCTCTGACAGAAATGCTGCATATGCCGCACGGCGAAGCCTGCGCCTTTACATTGCCGGAGTTTATCGCGATAAACTCCGATGAGCGCATGGAAAGCATCTGCACGGAGATCGGTCTGCGCGGAACGGATGAGCTTATCAGCACGGTCAGACGCTATCAGGCGATAGCGGGATTGCATACAAGGCTGAGCGAATTTGGGGATGTTGACATTCCGGAGCTTGCCGCCGAATGTGAAAAACAGCCGCTGATGCAGTTCAACCCTGTGAAAATGGACAGATATAAGCTGGAAAAGCTTTTTACATCATTACTGTAAACATGGAGAAGTGTGTCAAATGAAAATAACTGTGATCGGCGGCGGTCCGGGTGGGTATGTCGCGGCGATACGCGCCGCCCAGCTCGGCGCAGACGTTGTTCTTGTTGAAAAAGAGCACCTTGGCGGAACATGCCTGAATAAGGGCTGTATTCCTACAAAGGCGCTTTTGGCCAGCGCTCATGCAATGCATACTGCGGCTCACTCCGAAAGCTTCGGTGTAAAGGCAAGCGCGGTACTTGATTGGAAAACGGTGCAAAAAAACAGACAGGAGACGGTTGAAAAGCTCGTCTCCGGTGTTGAAGGGCTTTTAAGGGCAAATAAAGTAAAAGTTCTGCGCGGCACGGCGGAATTTGCTTCGCAGAAATCAATAATAGTAAGGGACGCATCCGGCAAAGCGGCGGAAACCGTTGAAGCGGACAGGTTTATCATTGCCACAGGTTCGGAGCCTGCCGTTCCGCCCATTGCCGGGATCGAAAAGGGACTTCATGCCGACAGCACCGAGGCCCTGAAATTTGATGAACGCCCCGCTTCGCTGATAGTTATCGGCGGCGGCGTTATCGGCACCGAGCTGGCGGCTGCCTATAATGAGTTCGGCACAAATGTTACGGTCGTGGAATTGGCGGATACGATTTTGCCGGGAATGGACGCCGACGCGGTCAGAACGGTGACAGGCAGGCTCACATCAGATGGGGTAGATATCCTTGCCGGAAGCAGGGTGGAAGAAATAGGTGAGGATACAAAAGGAAAATTCTGTGCCGTCACGGATAAAACCGGGAATAAAAAAACCGTATATGCGGAGAAAATACTTGTATGCGTCGGAAGAAAGCCTGATTTTTCAAAGCTTTCCCTTGAAAAGGCAGGTATCGAATATGGCACATTTATCCGCGTAAACGATAATTTGCAGACAACAAACAAAAATATATACGCGATAGGAGACGCAAACGGTCTTCTGATGCTTGCCGGCGCTGCTTCTGAGCAGGGTATTATCGCCGCAGAGAACTGCTTTGAAAAAAACACGTCATATGATAAGGCGAACAGCCCCCGGATGGCTTTTGTGACCCCGGAAATAGCCGAGGTCGGAGCAAGCGAAAAAGAATTGTCGGAGAGAAGGGAAGATTTCGGCACGGGATTTTTCCCTGCGGTCGGAAACGGACGTTCCGTAGTGGAGCATGAGACGAGCGGGTTTGTGAAGATATTTTTCGGTAAAAAATACGGTGAAATCCTCGGCGCGGTAATAGTCGGTCCGCAGGCGAATGAGCTGATATCTACAATAACGCTGGCAATCAAAGCCGAAGCCACGATTACGGAGCTTACGGACATGTCGTTCGGACATCCGATTCTGGGCGAGTGCCTGCATGAAGCGGCTTTGGCGGCAGACGGGCGTGCGATCCATATGCCGAATAAAAGAAAATAATTTAATAAAACGTTTGCGCGCCCGAATGGCGTAATCCTAAGTCGGTAAATGGCTTGAACAGCGCAAAAGTTCGAATTGACTATGAGAAAACGTTTGCGCATTTAGAGGTTGAAATTTTGTCTGATTTTAACTATTCTAATCATAGAAATTGCGACAGAAATTGTGAAAATGTAAATAATTTACAATTTCCAGGCCAATTACATAAATTATATAAGGAGGACCCCACATGAAAAAGTTTATTTCCGTTCTGCTGACTCTTACGATGCTTTTCGCGTTTACAGCAGCCTCAGCCAGCGCAGAGAAGGTTGAACTCAAGATGAGCCACCATCCCTACGTTCACGCGCTTCCCAGCATTTACGCCGCAGAGAACGGTATCTACGACGAACATTTTGATTGGAACATTGATATTTATGCGAACGGCCCCGTCCAGAACGAGGCAATCGCCAGCGGCTCCTGGGAAGTCGGCACGACCGGCCTTGGCGGCGCGGTTCTCGGCGTTATCGGCTACGACATGAAGATCATGGGCTTCACAACTCCCGATACCAACACCACCGACATCTGGGTTCGCCCCGACAGCCCCCTTGCATCTGCCGAAGTTGACGAGAACGGCGTATACGGCACTGCCGACGACTGGCGCGGTCTCACCATCCTTTGCAACAAGGGTACTGTCTGCCACATGGTTCTGCTCGGAACCCTTGAATACCTCGGTCTGACGGAAAATGATATAAACATTGTTGACGCATCCGTTGCCAACTGCTACACCGCGTTCCTTTCCGGTGAAGGCGACGTAGTATGCATCTGGGATGCCATGGGTCAGAAGGCTCTTGCAAACGGCTGGGTCAAGGTTTCCTCCGCTCCCGCTGTCGGCATCAACCTCCCCGCACTCATCGTCTGCACAAACGATGCATACACCAATAAGCCCGAAGTGGTAAAAGAGTGGCTCGGCATATACTTTGATTCCACCGACGCGCTGCTTGCTGACGCCGATGCCGCGGCAGAGCTGCTCTATGACTTCCAGACATCCGAAGGCGTCGCCGTTACCGAAGAGGACTGTGCAAATACGCTGAAGCTACGCCCGCTGTACACTCTGGAGGAGCAGCAGGAGTTCTTTGCTCCTGATGAAGACGGCAATGTCAAGGCATATGACGTCCTTATGCAGTATGCAAACTTCATGCTCTCTCAGGGCAACATCACTCAGGAAGCATACGACAAGATGGCGGACTCCGATTTTATTCTTGACTATGCCGTTGAGCTTTACAACAAGTAATAGATAGGACGGCACCGCTTAATGCGGCAATGCCGACTATCAGTGCCACAATATAGGGTTGAATGTATGTTTTCATTCGACCCTATTGTCAAATAGAGGTAAAAATGAACAATAACAGCTCGATAGACTCTATCGCATTGGAACGAAAGGAAAATTTAAGAAATACCCGCAATCTTCTGCTGCTGTCTGCCGCGTCGGTTTTTGTTTTCCTGACAGTATGGCAGCTTGCGGTAATGAACGAATGGGTGAATCCCAAGTATCTCAGCTCTCCGATAGACGTCGTAAAAACATTTATTGTAAAGCTTACTGACCCGAAACCGGACGGGGCTGTGATAGGCGTTCATATCTGGACCAGCCTGAAGCTTGTATTGAAGGGCTATTTGCTTGCAGTTGTTGTTGGCGTCCCGTTGGGCTTTCTGTTGGCGTACTATTATGTCCTGGATAAGCTCATTTCCCCGATATTCGAAATAATGCGGCCGATCCCGCCGATAGCATGGATACCCATGTCCGTTATATGGCTTGGAATAGGCGCAAAAGCAAAGACCTTCATCATTTTCCTTGCGGCGTTCGTCCCGTGCGTGATAAACGCGTATACCGGCATCAAGATAACAAATCCGACTTATATCAGCGTAGGCAGGACCTGCGGCGCAAGCCGGTGGAAAATTTTTACGACCGTATGCATTCCTTCGGCTCTGCCTCTCGCGTTTACCGGTGTCAGGGTCGCGCTCGGAAACGCGTGGTCAACGCTGGTGGCTGCCGAACTGGTTGCGGCCACGTCAGGGCTTGGATATATGATCCAGCAGGGCAGATCCTTTGTAAGACCCGACATTATCCTTGTCGGTATGTTTACGATAGGCATTACGGGAGCGATTCTTTATTGGGTGTTGGGTATAATTGAAAAGAACACCATGAAATGGAGAGCAAAGCGATGAAAATTAAAACAAAGCAGAATATAAGAGACGCTGTATTGACTTTTATTTCAATTTCCGCTCTGCTCATCCTATGGGTCGCCGTTTCCTCGAATAATTCGCAGATTTTCCCGACGCCTGCCGCTGTGTGGGAGCGCCTCATCAAGATGATCGAGAAGCCTATCGGTAAGACGAGCGTTCTCGGTCATATTGCCATCAGTATGAGACGTGTTCTTATCGGCCTTTCGTTTGCAACAGTCCTCGGAATCCTGACAGGTCTCGGCATGGGTTGGAGCAAGAAAATAAACGCCATCATTTCTCCGATCTTTACGTGTCTCAGGCCTATCCCGCCGATCGCGTGGATACCTATTATCATACTCTGGTTCGGCGTCGGAGAGCTGCCGAAGGTAATAATCATATTCATCGGCTCCTACTTTATCATAGGGCAGAACACTGCGGCCGGAATATCCATGGTCGATCCGATGTATATAAACGTCGGACGGATATACAAGGCTTCATCATGGCAGATGTTGATGCACATTGTTTTTCCGGCGGCGCTCCCAGCTATAATGGCGGGACTGAAAATCGGTCTGAGCAGTGCGTGGATGGTAGTCGTCGCGGCCGAAATGCTGGCAAGCAAATCGGGACTTGGTTTTCTTATCACACGCGGCAGTGATAATCTTGATACGCCGCTTGTAATGATCGGCATGATATGCATCGGCATTGTCGGCGCATTGCTCAGCGTAGTGTTCGGGATCATAGAAAGGAGGCTCTGCCCATGGAGGGAAGAAGAGAATCAATAAAATTAAGCGTCAGAAACGTTGCAAAGTCCTTTACGGCGCGCAAAACCGTTTTTGAGGCGGTAAAAGACGTTTCGCTCGATGTTTATGAAAACGAGTTTCTGGTTATTCTCGGTCCCGGGCAATGCGGCAAAAGCGTCCTGCTGAATATGATAAGCGGAATAGAAAAACCGACGGCCGGAACGATCGAATATCCCGGAAAAGAAGAAAATATCGGCTTTGTTTTCCAGAAAACGGCGGTATTCCCTTGGAAAACTGTTATAGAGAATGTGGAGTTTGCTCCGATGCTCAAGGGCGCAGGCAAGAAAGAAAGACGTGAAAGAGCGCAGTATCTTATAGACCTTGTCGGACTGGGCGGCTTTGAGAACAAGTATCCCAAGCAGCTTTCCGGCGGCATGAAGCAGCGCGTTGGAATTGCCAGAGCGTATTGCTGCGAGCCGGATATACTCATAATGGACGAACCGTTCGGCGCGCTTGACGCACAGACGCGCTATCAGATGGAGGAGGAGATACTCCGTATCTGGGAAAAAGAAAAGCGTACGGTAATTTTTGTAACGAACAATATCGAAGAAGCGGTGTATTTAGGCGACAGGATCATACTTTTGAGCAAATGTCCCGCAGAGGTAAAAAGCGAGTATGTCATTGACCTCCCGAGACCGAGAGACAATATTTCGCCGGAATTTCTGCGCCTCAGAGAAAGCATCGAAGAAAATACCGACCTTGCACTTTGATAGGAGGACTTATGGATAAAAATAACGTGAAAGTTCATGTTGAACATCTGTCCAAGTCGTTTGGTAATCTGAAGGTTCTCGACGATGTTTCGTTTGATGTCGCTGCCGGCGATTTTATGTGTATAGTCGGTCCGACGGGCTGCGGCAAAACGACGTTTCTTAATCTCCTTACAAAGCTCATTGAGCCGACCTCCGGTGAGATCCTGATCGACGGCGTTCCGGCCAATCCGAAGATCCATAATATTTCATTCGTGTTTCAGGAGCCTTCGGCTTTCCCATGGCTGACTACCGAGCAGAACATCCAATACGGACTCAAAGTAAAGAAATTGCTGCGTGAAACGATTAAAGAGAGAACCGAGGAAATAATATCCCTGCTGGGGCTTGAAAAATTCCGGAACGCGTATCCGCATGAGATGTCAGTCAGTATGGAGCAGCGTGTTGTAATAGGGCGCGCTGTTGCCCTGCATCCCGACCTCCTTCTTATGGACGAGCCTTATGGTCAGATGGATATCAAAATGAGGTATTATCTCGAGGACGAGGTGATCAAGCTCTGGAAAGCCACAAACAGCACTGTCCTTTTCATTACGCATAATCTTGAGGAAGCTGTGTATCTGGCAAACAAGGTTCTCGTCCTGACGAATAAGCCCGCGCATATCAAATCCGTAGTGGATGTGGATCTGCCGAGACCGAGAAATATCTCATCCCCCGAATTTGTTAAAATCAGAAGCGAGATTACCGACATGATCAAGTGGTGGTAAGTTAATGCTTCTTAAAACAGTTCTGATCACTGTAATAATAGCGGTATCCGCGCTGATCCAGTCCTCGCTCGGCATAGGCTTTGCCATGTTTGCCGAGCCGACCATTTCCGTACTCCTGCGCGACCCGGTTACGACCGCGGCGGTCGTCAGCATAGGAATTGCAGCCATGAATTTACAGCACTCAATAGAGACGCGCCGGCACATAAATATGAAGATGGCATTGCCGCCAATGCTCGGCGTTACCGTTGGGAAAATATTGGGCATCGCCGCGCTGATGCGTGTTGACACGAGCGCGGCAATGACCGGGCTTGGCATACTCCTCATCGTCTTTGCGGCGTATTTCTGCTTTTTCGGAAATCGTGTGAGAATCAGACCAACGCTTTTCAAAGGCGTCATATTTGGCCTTGCCGCCGGATTCCTGGGAGGGATGTTCAATCTGACAGGTCCCATGGCGGCAATCTATTTTTACAGCGCAACCGAAGACAGATTTGAATATAACGCAAGCCTAAACTTTGCGTTTCTGCCGAGTGCGCTGATAGGGCTTGGCATGCATATAGCGTACGGGAACCTTAATGCGGAGATGCTTCCGATAGGAGTGTGCGCACTGATCGCTTCTTTTTTCGGCGTGAAGTACGGGTTGCGGATACTGAATAAGATAGACAGAGCGCAGCTGTCCAAAATTCTTTATATTTATATGACCGTGATGGGCGTAGTTTTGCTGGTCCTGTAATATTTTTTAATAGGAAGGAACCGCTTTAACATGAGTGAAAGCGGTTGTTGGAAAAAGGTATGAAGCATATTTTTCTTAACCTGAAAAGGTTTGAGATCCCGCCATGCTTCGGCGGCGTAAACAGACTTTGCGACGTAAGGGAATGGGGACCTTATATTGTCTCAATGACACAGGAGGCGCTTAAAGCGTATTCTCCGGAAGAAGTCGAATTTGTGCAGTTCTTTCCCGAAGCGCATATTATCGGCGCTTTATCGGCGAGAAGCGAAGGAAGCCCCGTCAAGATCGGATGTCAGAGTATATACCGCAAAACGACAGCAATAGGCGGAAACTTCGGCGCTTTTACGGGCGACAGGCCGGCAAGCGCGATGAAGGTTCTCGGCGTGTCGTCAACCATCGTCGGACACTGCGAGGAACGCACGGACAAAGCGGAGATTATGTCCGCATCGGGGGTACCGGCAGATTTTAAGGCGATAAACATACTGCTGAATCAGGAAATAAAAACGGCCATTGATGCCGGAATGAAGGTGTTGTACTGCATAGGCGAAAAAAGCGAGGAGCAGGAGCGCTGGGAAGAGGTTCTGGGTGAGCAGCTTGAGATCGGTCTTGCCGGCGTTGATAAAAGCAAGGTCGTTATCGGGTATGAGCCGATCTGGTCGATCGGTCCCGGAAAGACCCCAGCGGACAAGGAATATATTACCAAAATCGCCAGATTCGTAAAAGAAACCGCAGACGGGATAGATATTGTTTACGGCGGCGGACTTAAATTGGCCAATTCGGAAATGCTTGCGTCGATCCCTGAGATAGACGGCGGATTGATCGCCCTGACCAGATTCAGCGGGAATATCGGCTTTTATCCGGATGAGTATATTCAGATAATACATAGCTATCTTGGTAAGTGAGGATAAATAAATGAAACTTGATTTTGAGTACGGCTTGGATATGATGTCAGCGGAGCTGCCAGATAGTACGGATGTTTTTATCCCCGGAGAGACTATCCCTGATCCGCCGTGTCTTCCGCAGGATTGGGACTCGCTTTATAATGCGACGCTTGAATCCATCCGCAGCCCTATCGGTATGCCCACGCTTACGGAGCTTGCACATGCCGGAAGCAAGGTAACGATAATAATACCCGATATCGTCAAGGGCGGCTGCCAGCCGACAAGCCACCGTAAGGTTTCAATCACGGCCATTCTTAATGAGCTTTATTCAGTCGGTGTGAGCAAATCCGATATCCTTCTTATTTTCTCCAACGGGCTTCACCCAAGGACGAATAAGGAAGAGATGCAGAAGATCCTCGGCGATGCGCTTTTCAACGAATTTTATCCTACAGGTCAGATCATTGCCCACGACAGCGAGGATCTTGAGCATATCGTTGACCTTGGCTGTGACGAACAGGGAGATCCAGTCGTGATGAACAAATATGTATATGACTCGGATGTTGCCATACTTATCGGGCATACGCAGGGCAATCCCTATGGCGGCTACTCGGGAGGCTATAAGCATTGCGCCACGGGAATAACCAACTGGCGCAGTATAGCGAGTCATCACGTTCCCAAGGTAATGCACAAGCCCGATTTCGTACCTGTGTCAGGGCACTCCCTTATGAGGACAAAGTTCAATCTGATCGGGCAGCACATGGAAAAGTGCATGGGCAAGAAATTCTTCTGCTGTGACGCTGTGCTTGACACATATGCCCGCCAGATATCCGTTTACAGCGGCTATGCCGGTGAAATGCAGGCCATAAGCTGGAAGGACGCCGATAAGAGAACCTATGTCCCATTTGCCTCGAAAAAATATGACGTCCTTGTTTTTGGCATGCCGAGAGATTTCCATTATGGACCGGGCATGGGTACAAACCCCATTCAGATGATGCAGGCGCTCTCCGCTCAGGTAATCCGGCATAAGAGAATAATGAGCGATAAGTGCGTTATTATCTGCTCATCGCTCTGCGACGGATGGTTCAATGACGAAAGATTTCCGTATGCCAGAGAGCTTTTTGATATTTTTACGAAATCATGCAATATTCTCCCGGATATGGCAAAATACGGCGAGGAATTTGCCGTCAGACAGGACTATATCGAAAAGTACAGATTTGAGGGCGCGTTCCATCCGTACCATGCTTTTTCGATGATGAGCTGCGGTCACATTGCGGAAATGAATACATCCGCGATATATATTGTCGGCGCAAAAGAGCCGGGCATCGCAAGAGGTCTTGGACTGAAGACAAGGGCGACATTTGAGGAAGCGCTTGAGGACGCAAAGAAAAAATATGTTGGAGACTCGCCAAATATTCTGGCTCTCCCGAAGACATTTACATTAGGCGCTGTGCATCTGTGTATGGCTGACGACGACCTTTCAACGGTCTGAACCGCAGTGTTTTAGTAGGTGCTTATATGACTTTGAAGGATATTGCGGTACGCGCAGGCGTTTCGGTATCTACGGTATCAAGGATTCTCAATGACAAGGAAACAAAAGCTGCCAGCAGGGAAGTACGTGAACGCGTCTGGCAGATCATCCGCGAGACGGGCTATGTACCCGACAGAAATGCTCAGAATCTCCGGTTATCCGAAAAGGCAAAGGAGCGGCCGGATAAGTTTATTGCCACAGTTTTTGCCCGTGTAAGCGACTCAAACGATCTCTTTTTTACCGAGCTTGCCAGTGCTATCGAGTTTGAAGTGTACAAAAAGGGCTACACCGTGAAATGCTCATTCTACGCGGCTGATCTGAATGATAAATCCTTCATGACAATCCTTAAAGATCAATCCATCAGCGGCCTTGCCGTTCTCGGACGGTTTGAAAACGAATCTGCGATCAAGATAATGAATGAACAGCGGAATGTAGTATACGTCGGACTGAATCCTACCGGAAGTGAACACGACCTTGTTTTCTGCGACGGACACAAAGCAAGTATGATGGCTGTCGGAGAACTGATAGAGCTCGGTCACAAAAAAATCGCTTATATCGGAGAGAAGAATAAAGAAGTCCGGTACAGCGGTTATACGGAAACTATCAGACGGCATGAATTGGAGCTTGATCCGCGCAGGATCATAGAATCAAAGCAGTCGCTTGAGGGAGGATATACTGGAGCCAGAAAGCTATGCGATGGCGGAGCGGATTTTTCGGCAGTGTTCTGCGCAAACGACGCGACAGCCATGGGATGCATAAAATATCTGCGCGAACATAATATAAAAGTTCCCGGTGACGCTTCCGTAATCAGCATCGACGATGTTGAAATGTCAAGGTATTTTATGCCGATGCTGACGACCGTACACATTCCCATCAACGAAATGGGAAAGCAGGCTGCGAAGCTCCTTATAGACAGGATCGAGAAAGGTCATTCCTTGCCTGTAAAAATGGAGCTGCCGTTTTCAATCTCAAACAGAAACAGCTGTTCGGAATACACCGGCGGCTGAGCCTGCAAAAAAATCCGGCGGCATATTGTCTGAAAAATCTCGCAGAGGTTTTAACCACAGAAAAAATAATTACAGAATGAATTATCTCCGGCGGCATGTACGCCGGAGATAATTCTTCTTAGATAAGGAGAAACGATGATTCTTTTCGGATTTATTATTGCAGTTTCCGCTTCCGTTATCGGGGGGATATGCGGGATCGGCGGAGGGGTACTCATAAAACCGCTTCTCGACATAACGGGTATAGCAGACCCAAGTCAGGCGAGCTTTCTTTCCGCAGTAACAGTTCTGGCAATGACCGGGTATTATACCGGAAAAAACCTCTTCACAAGTGAAATAAAGGAAAATTCGATAGATTACCGTGCTGCTATCCCGCTTGCGGTCGGGGCGTCCATAGGCGGCGTTGCAGGGAAAATGCTGTTTGAATTGATCAGGGCGAACAGCTCCTCCACGGATATCGCAGGCGCCGTTCAATCCATGGTATTGGGGATTCTTGTAATAGCAACACTGATATATACCGTAAAAAAGAGCAAAATAAAATCCCTGAAAATTGAAAAATATTCAGTATCCATCATTATCGGTCTTGCGTTGGGACTGCTGTCGAGCTTTCTCGGAATTGGCGGGGGACCGTTCAATCTTGCTGTTCTTTTTTTCTTCTTTTCAATGGAGACAAAGGAAGCGGTTCAAAATTCGCTGTTCATTATACTTTTCAGCCAGATATCCAGCCTTATTTACATGATCGTTTGCAGAAAGATACCTCAGGTCGATATGTGTATGCTGCTGTTTATGGCGGCGGGCGGAGTAGCCGGGGGAGTGCTCGGGAAAAGAATAGGGAAGCTGATCGACGGCAAGACCACAGACAAGCTTTTTGTAGCCCTTATGGCAGTGATAATTGGCATATGTACGTATAATTCGGTAAATTATCTATATTAAATAAGCGGCAATATTCGTAAGATTACGCTATTGCCGTTCCTTTATAAGAAAAATGCAGAAAGCAGCAGGGCAATTGCCTCTGCTGCTTTCAGAAGTTTTGGAACATGGTCAATAGTTGGGGTAGAGCAAAATAAAGAAACCTTGTAAGTTAGTCAATGATGTGAGACTGAAAAAAATGCAAAAGAGTTTCGAGATAAGGAAGGCGGTTTTGCTCTGTTTACTTTGCGCCTGCCGTGTGGTAAAATACACTTATAGTAATATTGAGCGGAGTAAATGATGTTCGAAAAGCTGAAACTTATCAAAAGACAATATGAACAGCTGATAGAAAGAATGCAGCAGCCTGAGACATATTCCAATCCGGCTCTGTACGCCGGACTTGACAGAGAGGCGCGGGAGCTTGCGCCGCTATATGAGGCGTATACCGCATATGAAAGAGCCTGCGATGATATGGAGGCGGCGCTTGCGCTCTCTGACGATCCGGAAATGAGGGAGCTTGCGCAGGAGGAATACCAGTCCGCAAAGGGGCGTAAGGAGCGGCTTGAACAGGATATTAAGATACTCCTTCTGCCGAAGGACCCGAATGACGGCAAAAATGTTATTATGGAGATACGCGGCGGGGTTGGAGGAGAGGAAGGCATGCTCTTTGCCGCCGATCTTTACAGAATGTATTCCATGTATGCTGAGCGAAAGGGCTGGACGGTAGAAATTGCAAACCTGAACGAAACTGAGCTTGGCGGCATCAAGGAGATAAGCTTTGTCGTAAAGGGCGAGGGGGCATATTCTCGGCTTAAATTTGAAGCCGGGGGACACAGGGTACAGCGCATCCCCGTCACCGAATCCGGCGGCAGGATACATACCTCCGCCGCGACTGTCGCCGTTCTTCCGGAGATCGGCGACGTTGATTTCAAGCTTGATCCGAACGATCTCAAAATCGACACCTACCGCTCCTCCGGCGCGGGTGGACAGCACGTAAACAAAACCGAAAGCGCGATCAGGATAACGCACATTCCGACAGGCGTCGTTGTAGAGTGTCAGGACGAGCGCAGTCAGTATAAAAATAAAGACAGAGCCATGCAGATACTGCGGTCAAAGCTGTACGAGGCGGAGCGGCAGAAGCAGACGGACGCGGTCGCGGCGGAAAGAAAAAGCCAGATAGGGTCCGGCGACAGAAGCGACAGGATACGCACGTATAACTTCCCGCAGAGCCGTGTGACCGACCATCGTCTGTCGGGCGACGTAAGAAGCTTTAATATTTCCGGGATAATCAACGGAGATCTTGACCCGCTTATTGACGCGCTTACAACGCAGGAGCAGGCCGATAAGCTGAAAGAGCAGGCGGGAGCGTAATAATGAAAACGAGAATTTTTACCGATGATTTCGGCGAAGCTGCAATGATAATAAAAAACGGCGGTCTTGTCGCCGTACCGACGGAAACGGTATACGGTCTTGCCTGCAACGGACTTGACGAGGGCGCGGTAAAAGAGATATACGAGGTAAAGGGCAGACCCGCCGTAAAACCGCTTTCACTTATGGTGCCCGATAAAGAAGCCATGAAGAAATACTGCGAAGACGTCCCTCCGCAGGCAGAGTATCTGGCGGATAAATTCTGGCCGGGACCGCTGACGATCGTTTTGAAAAGTCGAGCCGTTGTGCCGGATATCGTAAGAGCAGGCGGAAAGACCGTTGGTCTTCGCTGTCCGGATCATCCCATGACGCTGAAGACGCTGCGGGCGGCGGGCGTGCCGTTTGCGGCGCCCTCCGCCAACCCCTCGGGAGAGGAAAGCCCCAAAAATGCGCAGAAGGTCGCGGAGTATTTCAACGGAAAAATTGACGGGATCATTGACGGGGGAGCATGCGGAATAGGCCGCGAATCAACGATCATTGACATGAGCGCCGTTCCCTATAAAATTCTGAGACATGGTGCGCTTTCGGAGACGGAAATTGCAAGAACGCTTGCGGATAAGCTGAAAATAATCGGCATTACCGGCGGTACGGGATGCGGGAAAACCACGGCTTTGAATGTACTGAGAAGCTATGGCGCGCTGGTTATCGACTGTGATGAGGTATATCATTTGCTTCTTGAAAGCAGCACGGAAATGAAAAATGAGCTCAGTGATGAATTTCCGGGCTGCCTGACGGATGCGGGCGTTGACAGAAAATATATCGGGCGCGTTGTGTTCGGAAATAAAGAAGCGCTTGAAAAGCTCAATACGATAACGCACAGGTATGTCAGAGCCGAAGTTGAAAGACTCCTGCGGGAATACGCCATGACGGGCGGACACATTGCCGCGATCGACGCGATAGAGCTGTTTTCCTCAGGAGTGTCTGGTATGTGTCAATGTACGCTCGGCGTTGTTTCGGACAGGGAAAAAAGAATAGCGCGGATAGTGAAGCGGGATAATATTTCAGAGGAATATGCGGCGTCCCGTGTCGATGCGCAGCATCCGAACGAATATTTCGAGGAAAAATGCACTTACATTCTGACCAACAACGGCGAACAGACCTTATTTGAAAATAATTGTAATAAACTATTTAAGGAGATACTGAAGAATGAGTGATTTAAGAGAACAGCTTTTTTATGAGCAGAAAAACGGATATGACCTTATCGATACCGAAGAAAGGATCGCACTTGAGGATTACTGCGGCGGCTATATGCGCTTCCTCGATAACTCGAGAATAGAAAGAGAAGCCGTTGTAAACGCGATCGCCCTTGCGGAGGAGAACGGATTCAGGGAGTACAGATCCGATACTGAACTCAAACCGGGTGCGAAGTTTTATTTCAACAACCGCGGCAAATCCCTTATTCTTGCGGTAATGGGCAAGAAATCCCTTGCTGAGGGCGCTGTTATAGCCGGTGCGCATGTTGACGCGCCGAGACTGGATCTCAAGCAGGTGACTATGTATGAAAGCGACGAGATGTGCTTTTTCAAGACGCATTATTACGGCGGAATAAAAAAGTATCAGTGGGTCACTATTCCGCTTGAGCTTCACGGTGCGGTTGCACTGAAGGACGGCAGTGTTGTGAATGTTACGATAGGTCGTGAAAAGGGAGAGCCGCAGTTTGTCATTACCGATCTTCTGCCGCATCTTGCACAGGACCAGATGAAAAAGACGATGGCTGAGGGAATAACCGGCGAGGGACTCAATATTCTTATTGGCAGCACCCCGTATGACGATGACGGTAAAGATCGGGTGAAGCTTGCGGTACTCAGTATTCTTAACGATATGTACGGCATCACCGAAGAGGATTTCCTCTCGGCGGAGCTTTGCGCCGTTCCTGCCTTTGACGTTGCCGAGATCGGCTTTGACAGATCGCTTATCGGCGGCTACGGTCATGACGACAGGGTTTGCGCATATGCAGAGCTCAAGGCTATTTTTGATACTGCCGATCCTGAAAGGACCTGTGTGTGCATCCTTGCAGATAAAGAGGAGATCGGCTCCGAAGGCGTTACGGGTATGCAGAGCAGAGCTTTTGACAGCTTTATGGAGGAGCTGTGCGACAGGCAGGGCGTGAAGCTCAGAAATTGCTTTGAAAAGAGCTTCTGTCTTTCGGCGGACGTATGCAACGCGTATGACCCGCTTTATCCCGAGGTTTCCGAAAAACGCAGCGACGCAAAGATAAACTACGGCATGGGAATATGCAAATTCACCGGCGCAAGAGGCAAATCCGGCACAAGCGACGCCTCGGCGGAGGTAGTCGCTTATATCAGAAAGCTCTTTGC
The DNA here is from genome assembly GCA_900549485.1 of uncultured Eubacteriales bacterium. Classification (GTDB taxonomy): domain Bacteria; phylum Bacillota; class Clostridia; order Oscillospirales; family Oscillospiraceae; genus Limivicinus. The sequence goes on along the minus strand of UROG01000022.1, from coordinate 9,240 downwards.
GGACAATAAGGTAGTATGGCAGATGGCGGAGCTTGGCAAGGTCGATCAGGGCGGCGGCGGAACAATAGCAAAATATATGGCCAACCGCAATATTGATACCATTGACGCGGGCGTCCCGGTGCTGAGTATGCACGCACCGTTTGAGGTCGTTTCCAAATTTGACTGCTATATGACATATAAGGGAGTTCTTGCCGCATACAGTGCTGAATGATACGTGCAGCAAAGGAAAGGACGATATAATAAATACCACCTCTGGACATAATAGTCCCGAGGTGATTTTTTTGGACGAAATAAAGGAGCTTGGCTGCAAGAAAACGGGGACTGTACAGTGCCTTACAATCGTAGGGCAGATAGAGGGGCATCAGCTCCTGCCGGACGATGTGAAAACCACGAAGTATGAGCACATTCTGCCGCTTATCGCAGCTGTTGAGGAAACCGACGGGATCGAAGGGCTGCTGATACTTCTTAACACAATGGGCGGAGACGTGGAAGCGGGGCTTGCCATAGCGGAGCTTATCGCCGGAATGAGAAAGCCGAACGTCTCACTCGTACTCGGCGGCGGACATTCGATAGGAGTGCCGCTTGCAGTGGCGGCAAAGAAAAGCTTCGTTGCCCCGTCGGCTGCGATGACGATACACCCGGTCAGAATAAACGGCGTTGTAATAGGCGTACCGCAGACATATGAATATTTCAACCGCATACAGGAGCGCATAGTGAGCTTTGTTACCCGCCATTCAAACGTCACAAGAGAGAAATACCTTGAGCTTATGACAAATACCGACGAGCTTGCAAACGATATCGGCAGCGTCATATATGGGGAAGAAGCGGTAAAATACGGAATAATCGACTGCGTAGGAACACTTTCGGACGCGCTTGATTATCTCAAACGAATGATCCGGGAAAAAGAAGTCTGATAAAAATTGTCTTTTTTCCCGGTTCCCTTGTACTTGTGCTTTACATAATTTTGTGTTAAAATAATTATAGCAAGCTGTGGGGGATGGGAACATGACGGTTTTTAACGCGATCATATTGGGGCTGATACAGGGAATTGCCGAGTTTTTGCCTATATCCAGCTCCGGTCATATGTCGGTTCTCGGAAACCTTTTTGATGTCGTCACCGTGAATGACGGGCATCTTCTTTTTGACGCAATGCTGAAGCTGGGCGTGCTTGCGGCGGTCGTTGTCGTTTATTGGCAGGAAATGGCGGATATTTTTTTTGAAATGCTCGGTCTTATGGGAATTGGCCCGCGTGCGGGGCAGAGAAAGCAGCATTACCCGTCGGCAAGGCTTTTTATTATGATTTTTGTGGGCAGCCTGCCGCTTCTGCTTGCGCTTCCTGTGATCAACCAGATAGAAACGCTGTACTATCGCAATATTTTTATCGGCGTTGCAATTATTCTTACGGGCTGTATTCTTTATGTATCCGATAAAATGAAGCCGGGCAGGAAAACGGAGCGTGGGATCACCATTTTTGACGCGCTTATAATCGGTATCTGTCAATGCGTTTCGGTTATCCCAGGACTGTCAAGGACAGGCACGACGATCACAGCCGGAATTTCCACGGGACTCAAACCGGACTTTGCGCTGAAATTTTCATTTCTCCTGTCAGTACCGGCGATGCTGGGCGCTGTCATACTCAGTCTGACGGACGCTTTCAGACAAGGCGTTGACATACATAATGTTCCGGCGTACCTTGTCGGTATGCTTGCGGCAATGCTGTCGGGCATAGCGGCGATTTCGTTTATGAAGAAGTTTTTCGAGAACGGGAAATTCGGGGGATTCGCGTACTACTGCTGGGTGTTCGGCGTGCTTTCGATTATTCTCACAATGATATTCTGATATAATTCGGCTGATATTTTCATCCGGAAAGGATTTTTTCTATGGCACAAACTAAAAAAAAGACTTCATCGGGCAAGAAAGTGCCTTCCAAGTCTTCATCGTCAAAAAAGAAGGCCGATGAAGCCGTTTTGGCTCCAGACGAAGCAATTCCGCCGATAAGAAGGGAACTTGCGGCGGTAATTTTTCTGTTTTTGGCGGTTTTTGAGATAATAAGCTATTTCAATACCGACGGTACGTTTGTTTCCGGGCTTGCCGAGTTTATGAAGGGCATGGTAGGCTGGGGCTTCTGGTTCACGGTTCCAGCGTTTCTGCTTGTTTCGCTGATTCTCGGCTTCCATCAGGGTAAACCCGTCGCTTTCCGCGTGTTCTGCGCGCTGCTCGTACCCGTTTTTATCTCCGCTATCGGCAGTCTTTTTGCCTATAATCTGCCGCAGGGTGAGCTGCTTTTGCAGGAACTCACAGGAATGCTTTTTGAGCAGGGTACTTATATGCGGAGTGCCGGCGTTTTGGGCGGACTTATCGCGGTATATCTTGAAAAAACGCTGAGTATTTACGGTGCGCTTCCGGTGCTTATCGCGGCGCTTGCCTTCTGCTTCATAAAATCTTTTAACGGCAGCTTTTCAAGCCTTTTCAGAAAAGCGCAGAAACGCGTTACCGTAAAGTATGACCCGACAATGTATAATAACAGACGCCGTTTTGAGGACGACGATGATTATATAGAGCCGGTCGAGGTAAAGATGGAACCGGCAAACCGCTCGGCAAAGGCAAGCTCAAAGAAGCGCAGCAAGATCGAAACTATTGACCGGGCGAGCATTTCTCAGGTTGATATTCCGCTCAGCGACGATGACGATGAGGAGCTTTTCCTGTCCGACACCAGAAGCAAAACGACGCAGCCTTATTCGCCTCCGAGAGAAAAAATAAAGAGACAGGACGCGCCTGTCCCTGTGAGAGCGAAGAAAGCGCCGGCTCCGGACGCTAAGATGAGACGCGGGGAAAAAAGCTCACGCAGCGCAGAAAACGCCGCAAAGGCAGCGGGCGTTGACGTTGAATCGCTCAGGAATACAGTGGATGAAATAATGAAACCCGTGCCAATGAGTACGGAGATAAACGACCCTCCGAGAAAAAAGAAACGCATCAACGTCGATGCGGAGGCAGGGAAGTTTGAGGCGGAAATAAACCGCAGCGAAAGCACGGGCGATTATCAGTTCCCGCCGTTGGAGCTTCTTCGCGCCGGAGACGGGAATACCGTTGACGCCGGGGACGAGGTTGCGGCGAATAAAATGCGCCTTGAGTCTGCTATGGACAGCTTCGGTATCCATGCGCAGATCGTTGATATAATCCGCGGCCCTACGGTCACCAGATATGATATTGAGCTTCCACAGGGAGTCAAGCTTGCAAGGCTTACAAATCTGGCGGGAGATCTTGCTTTGTCGCTGGGCGTTATAAATGTACGTATTGCGCCGATACCCGATAAAATTTCAACCGTTGGCATCGAGGTGCCAAATAAAATAGTGAGCACCGTGTTTCTGCGCGATATTATTGATTCAAAGAATTTCTCCTCCGCCAAATCGCGCCTCAGCTTTGCGATCGGCAAAAATATCAGCGGCGACTGCGTGGTCGGGAACATCTCCAAGCTTCCGCATATGCTTATCGCGGGCACCACCGGCTCCGGTAAGTCCGTGTGCATGAACTCGCTTATTCTGAGCCTTCTCTATAAAGCAAGGCCGGATGAAGTGAAGCTCATCATGATAGACCCGAAAATGGTCGAATTGGGCGTATATAACGGCATCCCTCACCTCTATGTCCCCGTGGTCACGGACCCTAAGAAGGCCGCCGGCGCTCTGCAATGGTCTGTCGTCGAGATGCTTAAAAGGTACAGGCTCTTTTCGGATATCGGGGTGCGCGATCTGGACTCGTATAACAGGCACTGTCTCGAAAGCGGTGAGGAGCCTATGCCGAGAGTGGTCATTGTCATCGACGAGCTTGCCGATCTCATGCTTGTCGCATCCAAGGACGTCGAGGAGAGTATCTGCCGCGTTGCCCAGATGGGACGTGCGGCTGGTATGCACCTTGTGATCGCTACGCAGAGACCGTCAGCAGACGTCATTACCGGTCTTATGAAGGCAAATATTCCGTCAAGAATTGCCTTTGCCGTTTCCTCTGCGCTTGAAAGCCGTATTATTCTCGACCAGGCGGGCGCGGAAAAGCTTGTCGGCATGGGCGATATGCTGTATTCGCCTGTCGGATGCGGAAAGCCAATGCGTATTCAGGGCGCTTTCGTTTCGGATGAGGAACGCGAAAGCGTTATCCAATTCATCAAGGAAGGCTCCTCCGCAGCTGAGCATAATGAGGAGATCGAGCAGTTCATGCTCAAGGCAACGGAAGAAAAGGGCGGCGTCTCGTCTGATAAGGGCGGCAAGGGCGCTAAGGACGATTCCTCTGCCGGGGCTATGGACGGATATGACGAAATGCTGCCGCAGGCGGTGGAGGTCGTCATTGAGACTAAATCGTGCTCGGTATCCATGCTTCAAAGAAGGATAAAGCTCGGTTATTCAAGAGCTGCACGGATAGTAGATCAGATGGAGGAGCTTGGCGTTGTGGGTCCGTATGAAGGCGCAAAGCCGAGAAAGGTGTTGGTTGACAGAGACGGCTGGCATGAAATTCAGGTCAGGCACGGCTTTGCCGCTCAGGACGATCTTGAGCTTGCCGCAAGCATCAGCGGCGAGTCCGACGCTGAATTTGACGATTTTGATACATTTATTCAATAAAAACACAAGAAGGGCGTAAAATGCGCCCTTCTTGTCAACGGGACATAAAGATATGAACTATATTGATCCGCAAATGGAAATTACAGAGATAAACCGCATGAGTATGCTTGCTCTTGCGCATATAGGCGACGGAGTGTATGAGCTTTTGACAAGAACAAAGCTATGCACCGAGGGATTCAGATCCGCGGCAAAGCTCCATTTCAAAACCGTGTCGCTTGTCAACGCCAAAGCGCAGTCGGCGGCAGTAGAAAAGCTTTTGCCGCTGCTGACAGAGGATGAGACTGCGGTTTTTAAACGCGGGAGAAATGCAAAGGTCAATTCCGTGCCGCAAAAGGCAACGGTAGGGGAATACCATGCCGCAACCGGGCTTGAGGCGCTTTTCGGATGGCTCTATTTGCAGGGGAAGACCCAGCGGATAAACGAACTGTATAACGTAATAGTGGGTGATTGATATGCCGCTTGACGCCGTTACAGTATGCGCTCTTACAGAAGAGCTTTCTAAAACGTGCATTGGCGCGAAAATTGACAAGGTGCAGCAGCCGGAGCGCGATATGCTTATATTTCATCTCCGGATGCCGGGGGCGAACAGAAAGCTTCTTGTGTCCGCCGGTTCCGGAAATGCGCGGGTGCATCTGACCTCCGCCGTGTTTGAAAATCCGGCGGAGCCGCCGATGTTCTGTATGCTGCTGAGAAAGCACCTCACCGGGGCGCGTATAATTTCGATAGTTCAGCCGGGCTTTGAACGCCTGATTTGCTTCGAGCTTGAGACCTTTGACGAGCTTGGCATAAGTGCGCGCAAAAAGCTTGTGGCAGAGCTTATGGGCAGAAATTCAAACCTTGTCCTTGTCGGGGCGGACGGGATCATTATCGACTGCCTGAGACGGATGAGCTTTGCGGGCGATAATATGCGCTGCCTGCAGCCGGGAATGCTGTATCGTCTGCCGCCGGCACAGAAAAAGACCGATTTCTTTTCATCGGATATCGGGATCGTCGCCGAAAAAATAAATAAAGCCGATACAGATCTTCCGCCGGAAAAGTGGCTGATGGATACTTTTTCAGGGCTTTCCCCACTCATTTGCAGAGAGCTTTCATTCAGAGCCGACGAGTGCTTTTCAAGGCTTCTCCATGCCTGCGAGAGGCTGAAAAACCTTGTCGATACTAAAGCCTTCTCCCCGTGTATTCTTACGGAGAACGGCAAGCCCAGGGATTTTTGCTTTGACAGTATTCTGCAATACGGCGGCAGATATGAAACGGTATTTTTTGAGTCCTTCTCGCAGATGCTGGACGCCTTTTATGCCGAACGCGACCGCCTTGATCAGCAGCACCGCCGCAGCAGCGAGCTTCGCCGCAAGGTGAAAACGATCCGTGACCGGATTCAGCGTAAGCTTGCCTCCCAGTATGATGAGCTCAGCCGCAGTGAGGACAGGGAGAGTGTGCGGCGTGCAGCGGAGCTCATAACAGCGAATATATACCGCATAAAAAAGGGACAGACATTTTTTGAATGTGAAAATTACTATGAAGAGAATTGCCCGCTTGTACGTATAGACCTCGACCCGCTGAAAACCCCGCAGCAAAATTCGGCAGCGTTGTTCAAGCAGTACAATAAGCTCAAAGGCGCGCATCAGCATCTTACTGTCCTGATAGCACAGAACGAGATGCAGCTTGACTATCTCAACAGCGTGCTCAACGAAATCGATTTGTGTGAAAGCGAAAAAGACATTTCGGATATCCGGACAGAGCTTGCCAATACGGGCTATCTGAAGAACGCAAGAAACGCCGGAAAGAGCAGGGCGAAGCCTCAGCTTCCGAACAGGTACCTTTCGGACGACGGTTATGAAATACTTGTCGGCAAAAACAATACGCAGAATGATGAGCTGACATTCAAGAGCGCGAGGAGAACGGATTATTGGCTGCATGTGCAGAAAGTACACGGAAGCCATGTGATCATCCGCTGCGACGGGACGGAGCCGCCGGAGCGAACCATAGAACAGGCGGCAGAGCTTGCGGCATTTTATTCACAGAACAGAGAAGCGGGGAAAACCGCGGTTGATTACACAATGATCCGCAATGTCAGAAAACCTGCGGGCGCTCTGCCAGGAAAGGTCATTTATACAGACTATTCCACCGTTCTTGTTCAGCCGGAAATTTCGGCGGCAAAGAAATAAAATCAACAAAACGGCAGAACAGTTTTGCGTTTCTTCCGTCTTATGAGTATGTATTTCCCAATGCGGAGGAGAATTTTTCAATTCTCTCAAAAAAATAGTTGCAAAATAATTACAAAAGAGATACAATAAAACAAAGGTGTCAGAACAGAAACGTCATAGATATAAGGAGACGCTGAAATGAAAAAGAAATTGATAAGTGTTATTCTGCTTGCGGTTATGGCGGTGTCGCTCTTTGCCGCGTTTGGCGCTTCGGCAAGTGCCGATGGAATACCTGCCAATGCGACTGAGGTTATCGTCGTGGCAAAGGGAGATACGCTCTATTCGCTCTGCCAGAAAAACGGGTTCAGCTATGCCACATATAAGGAGCTGCTGATGAAGCTGAACAATATTTCCGATGAAAGCAAGCTTGCAAAAATATATGCGGGCAAAAAGCTTGTTCTGCCTACCTCAAAGGCGGCGGCGGACGCTCTGTGCGAGCTGCTCAGCATTGACACGACGAAAAAAACGACTGGCGGCGGGAAGACCGAATACAAGCCTCTTTCCGTTCTTGGCGATCCGACAAAAATTCCGGCAGGCGATTTGCCCAAGTATTATATAATTACATATACCATGCAGAAGGGCGACACGGTTTCCGGACTTCTGAAGGCGTGGGGGATGAGCTTCAAAACCTATTCTCAGCAGATCCTCAATCTGAACAATCTCTCCGATTTCAACCACATTTCAGCCGGCAGGACGCTGTATATGCCCGTCAATAAAATCGAGCTTACCAATGACGCGGCAATCACCGTTTTGGAGCATACCGTCAAATCCGGCGACACGGCATATTCCATATGCAGAAGCTACGGCATGGATTACAACAAAGCTCTTTCCACGCTTAAACTGCTCAACCCAAATGTCGAGTTCACAAAAATCAAAGTCGGGCAGAAGCTGTATATACCGGTGAGCGGCGTTGTCGTACTCAATGCGCAGACCACTCCTCAGCCTGACGGAAAAACAGGAAGCGGTTTCGGCGTGGTTGTCTCCTACGGCGATATGATCAGAATAAGGCGTGAGAATGTCCGCCAGGATCTCGGCCTTAAAATCGAAAAAGGCGCGGTTCCTGCAACGTATGTCCCTAAAAGCGGCGACTACGTATACTTTACATATAGAATAAGCGACAATACATTGACTGGCATCAAGTATGTATACAATGTATTTGCCGGGAAATAATGAATAGCCTGAATGTTGCATTCTGAAAACAAAGGGTAAAAAAATGTTGGGGGTAAGCATCCGAATAAGGATGAGTTACACCCAACATTTTTTCCCTCTGCGTAAAAAGTCAGCGCTGTTCCTGAAAACATGATTCCGGACTTATGACCTTTGTCGGTTTTCGCCTGCGTTTCTACAGGCCGGATTTTCCGTATCGGATAATGATATCATTCACATGAAGCCTAAAATTCGTTTAATCTCTTCAAGATTACCGGCGAAATAAATTCCCTCCTGACGCTCCTTGGAGGAGAGCCCTTTTTCGATCATGTGATCCAGCAGAGCTTTGAGACCGTTATAGTATCCGTTCAGGTTATAGAGAATACAGGGAGCATTCAGGTGCTTCATGGAAACCATAGACATGACCTCTGCGATCTCCTCCAACGTTCCCGTTCCTCCTGGGAAAGCGATAAAGGCATCCCCAAGCTCGATCATTTTACTCTTGCGTTCCGACATGTCTTTAGTCATGATCAGTTTTGTCAAGCCGTCGTGCTGAAATTCACTTTCAATAAAAAACTGCGGCTCAACTCCGGTTGCTTCCCCGCCGGCGCTCAAAACGCTGTCAGCTATCACACCCATCAGACCGGATTTGGAACCGCCGTAGACCAAGGAGTTCCCGCTGCTTCCGATCCATGTTCCCAACTCCCGAACCGCGTTTTGCAAACACGGGTCGTTTCCTTCGTTTGCTCCAAGATAGACAGTAATATTCATCAAAGTTTTCTCCGCATTCTATTTCGGCTGATATAAAAAGGCCGGCAGACTTCATAGCCTAAAGGCCGGCAGATATTTACCATCAATTGACAAGAGCACATACGGTCTTGGCGGGCAGAAAAATGTCCATGCCGCTTCAATGTCCTTGCCGATACTTACCCTGTCCGCATTATACTGAAAAGAGGATAGCTTGTCAAATGACTTTTCCAAGTCTCACATCATTGGCTGATGAAACACTTTTTGGGTATATTCAGATTAAATTGAGCATCTCTGCGGCCTCATCTTCTGCCGCTATTTTGAACAAAAAATTATCGCAAGCTATAAAGCTTACGATAATCAAGAGGCGCCACCCAGACTCGAACTGGGGAATCGCGGATTTGCAGTCCGCTGCCTTACCACTTGGCTATGGCGCCATATGACAAATGCGGATAGATAAAGATATCCGCATTTGCTTTTTTGGAGCGGCTTACGAGGCTCGAACTCGCTACCTCCACCTTGGCAAGGTGGCGCTC
>UROG01000021.1 GCA_900549485.1 uncultured Eubacteriales bacterium | reverse complement strand
TTGTGGCCGGTGGCAGATAACCGTATACTTTTTTGCCGGAGTAGTTTTGCAGACGTTCAGCAAGCTCAGTTATGAGCAGTTCGAGTTTTGGACTTACTAACTCACCATCCTGCATTTTCTGAATCAACGACTCCATGACCGCCAGAGCATTCTCTTGAAGCTGGTCTCTGTACGCGGTCTGCTGAACGTAGATATTCTTTAGGTCATCCTTGAATATCTGCCGTGTGAGCGCAGACCTCAACTCAAGTATCGCAGGCTTGGTGAGATAGCCTTCATTCGGATCGGTCGAGAAGATGACCAGATGCACATGTACGCTGCGCGCCTTCTCGTGGAACGCAGCGTACCATTTCAAGTGTGATGGCAGTATCTTATACGCTTTAGCTATCTGGTCTATCTCAGAGCAGATGAGTGAACGCCAGCTCTCGGCAGAATCATATCCAAGACGTTCCGCATCTGAACGTTGTATCGCAATGACCGGTGTCCAGACGTTGCCCAGATGATTAGCAACCTCATCGATTGCATTTTGCAGTACAGGTACTTTACCGTCCGCATTCCACAGACCATGCTCACCGAGCTTCCTTACACCGGGACGGTTTGCAACGTAGTCAACATAGTTTTCACGCTTGTCCAGCAGATATGCGTAGTTTTCTTGTACCTGAGAAATAAACTCCGCGGCATTCTTCTGAGAATTCTCTGTCTGGTAATCTTCATACTCCGGCATCTCACGAGTGTCCGGAAACATTTTGAGCAGCCGAGATATAAAATCCTGCTGCTGTTTTGTTGCGGGTAAGCTGCTGCCGGTATCTTTGAGCAGTTCAACTCCTTCGCGTGTTGAAATATATTTTGTGAGGTTTGCAAGCTTCGCCGACTGCTTTCCGCCTTTGAGATATGGCGAAGAGAGAAACACACCTGCCATCAATCTTCAGAGTTACCGCGCTGAATATCCAGAGCGGTATCGAAAGAAATATTTCCATATGTGCGCTTGACCTCATCCGCTGAGTAACCCCGCAGAGCGCGAAGGTCTGAGACATCATCCTTGAAGTGGACCGCGACTATGTGCATCATCATGTTGAGCTCGACGCTCCACTTGAACATGAGCTTTGAGATCCTGTTTGTGTTCTCTGACAGCATCCCACGAATGTTTTGTGAGACAGATTCGCAGACGTATGAGCTGACATCGTCTGTTGCAAGGTAGCCCATGTAAAATCTGAGCGCCTTGCTGATGAACTCACTTCTGTTTTTGCAGTTGGCAGTTTCGAGCCAACCGTCTATGCGAGATAACAGTTCAGGTTTGAGCCAGACTGTTATGCGTTTTACGTTTTCTGTGCTTATTTCTATCATCTCCTCCACAAAAGCAAAGAACCGCCGAATTCCTTGAAACAAGGGCGTTTCGCGGCTCTGCGTTCACCTGAAATTTTAAGTTGCTTGAAAATGTGTACCTTGCCCGAAGGCCGAAAAAGACCCGCGTTGCGGGGCTTTGTGGGTGGGAGGTGCGCCATTGGGTGTACCTCCCTTTATCATAGTGCCATTTTCGAACGGGCGCACCCGGGCGAAAATGCCGCGAAAACGCCCCCAAACACCGCGCATTCTGTTGTCGGGGTATCCACACCCACCTGCCTCGACAAAAGCGCGCACAGCGCCTCGTATGGGGCGACAGCGAGTAGTTTACCTGTTTCAATAAAATTTCCCTCCTTGATGTTTTTCGATTCTCAAATCATTCCTACCGACACATAGATTCTATAGTTTCGCTCACCCCCTTTCGAGCACAGGCTGATAATGAAAAGCACTGCTCTGATGAGACAGTGTTTTTGAACAAAATTATCGACTTCACAAGTTTAAGCTGAAATACTATTGCAGCGTATAATTGCCTTGACGGGCGCACACGGTCAGATTAAAATAAAATTCAGGAACAGGGGAGTTAGTGCAGAGACGGAGGTAAGGCTGAATGGATAATAACGGTGAGATCATTATTTATCAAACCGATGACGGCTTAACACATATCGATGTAAAGATGGAGGATGAAACCGTTTGGCTGACGCAGGCACAATTGGTGCAACTCTATCAGACGAGCAAGTCAAACGTCAGTGAGCATATCAAGCATATATTTGAAGAGGGCGAGCTTGAAGAAAATGCAGTTGTTCGGAAATTCCGAACAACTGCCGCTGACGGGAAAAACTATAATACGACATATTATAATCTGGACATGATCATTTCTCTCGGCTACCGTATTAAATCCTCAATCGCAACAAACTTTCGGCGCTGGGCGACGGAACGTTTGAAGGAGTACATGATCAAGGGCTTCACTATGGATGACGAGCGCCTGAAGCAACTCGGCGGCGGGAGCTACTGGAAAGAACTGCTTGACCGCATCCGTGATATCCGCTCGTCCGAGAAAGTGCTGTACCGTCAGGTGCTGGATCTGTACGCGACCAGTGTGGACTATGATCCGACCAGCGCCGAGTCCGTCCGATTTTTCAAAATAGTGCAGAACAAGCTGCACTATGCGGCGCATGGCCATACGGCCGCGGAAGTGATTTATCAGCGCGCGGATGCGTCCAAGCCGTTTATGGGGCTGAAGACGTTCAAAGGTGAAATGCCAGTGCTCAGCGATGTGAAGATCGCAAAGAATTATCTGAATGAAGATGAACTGAAAATTCTGAACAACCTTGTGTCCGGATATTTCGACTTTGCCGAGGTGCAGGCAATGCGGCATAACCCCATGCACATGTCCGACTATATCGAGCATCTGGACAGGGTGCTTTCCACCACCGGAGAAAAGCTGCTGGAGGGCGCGGGCACTGTCAGCCATAAACAGGCCATGGAAAAAGCCGAGCAGGAATATCGAAAGTATCAGGTCGAAACCCTTTCCCCTGTAGAAGAAGCCTATTTGGAGACTATACGCGAAACAGAAAAGCTGGCCAAGGGAAAGGCGAGGGAATGAATACTGACTACAATTTGCAATCAGTTGAAATGCGCGGCATCGGCGTGATAATCTGTATGAGCCTCAAGCTATATGTGATCATCGCAAAGATTATATCGTGCCGGTGTGGATAGTGAAAGCAAAAGCACAGAGTACATCTAGAGAGGGAGGACAGCTATGAAAAAACCGTGGATAAAATGGTGTGCACTTGTCATAGGGGCACTTGCGGCAATAGTCGGTGTTCCAATCATAATTAACGAGTGCTACAAAGCAAACAGCGGATACATGACAATTTGGGGCGCTGCGGATGTGCTCTCTTATTACGGAACGATTATCGCCGCCGCTGGAGCAGCAATCGGCGTGTATTTTTCTTTAAAATATTCTCATAGGCAATACAGAGAAGATAAGCGCAGGGATGTGTTGCCGTATTTAATAATTAATGTCCTCGATAGAAAATGTGTAAGCCCCTTTGATAAAGGTTGGTACGATGAGGATGAAATTGGTGAAGAGCAAGACGAGGTAAAAGAAGCATTAACTTATAAGGAGTTTAGTAACACAGATATTTTTTTTGTTTTCAAAAAAGGAAATATATCGTATGCCTGTAAACTTACAAAAGAGCAGGAGGAAGATAGAACTATATCTATGACGGATGAGAGTACTGAGCAACTTGGCGGGATGTGTAAAGCTAATAATTTTTACATATTGATGATACGGAGTATGCCAATCTCAAACTGATTTGTGATGAAATCTTCGGCAGCAACTGCTTCGTTTCCAATATTTCTTGGCAGCGTACATACTCCACACGTAATGACTCCAAGGGTATCGTCAATGAGGTGGAACATATTATTGTGTATAGCAAACAGCCCAATTGGAATCCCAATAAGCTTCCCCGCACAGCTGAAATGGACGCGAAATATAAAAACCCAGACAATGACAGAACCCTCTGGCGAACAGATAATGCGTTTGCACCGGGAGCAGCAACCCATCAGGGCATGGTTTATGCAATCCAACATCCGTTTACAGGGAAAATGTTGTATCCGAGCAACGGAGCTTGTTGGCGCTATCAGCAAGATCAAATGCTGGAAATTATGCGAGGCTGGTGCGAATATGAACTCCGTGACCTGAATGATGCACACGAGCGTGCAGTTGTGTGCGGGGTTCCGGAAAGCGATGTGCGGCAGGGTGTACAAGCAATCGTCCTTTCTGAATCACTCGAAATATCTGCGCAGAAGGCGCAGAAGGTATATGACCGTGGACAATGGCCTCGCTTCTTTTTCACCAAAGGCGGCAAAGGCGGCATTGCCAGAAAGACATATCTTGAAAATGTAGGAGGGAAATTACCTACAAACTTTTGGGCATTTACGGAGACAGGACATACCGATGAAGCCAAAAAGGAAATGCTGACGATATTTGACGGCAAAGCAGTTTTTGATACACCGAAACCTCATCGCCTTATTGAGTTTGTATTGAAAGTCGCCGGGAGTGAAAAAGCACTTATCCTCGACTCCTTTGCAGGCTCCGGCACAACCGCCCACGCCGTCCTGAACATGAACAAAGCCGACGGCGGAGATCGCAAGTTCATCCTTATAGAGATGGGCGACTATGCCGACAGCATCACCGCCGAGCGGATCAAGCGAGTCATCGACGGCTACGGCGAGGGCAGACAAGCCGTGGCCGGAACCGGCGGCAGTTTCAGCTACTATGAATTGGGCGAGCCTTTGATGCATGGCGATGTGCTCAATGAGAATGTCGGCATCGAGAAGATACGGGAGTATGTTTATTTCACAGATACCAAGAGCCAATTGGAGAAACCGCATCCGGATGAGCCGTACTTCATGGGCGTCCATGTGAACAACGCATATTATTTCTACTATGAAAAGAAGACGGCAACCACACTGAACCGCGAGTTTCTGCACACGGTCAAGACCAAAGCGGATGCCTATGTGATATACGCAGACCTATGCACGCTCAGCGACGCGGAGCTGGAAAAGTATCACATCACATTCAAGAAGATTCCCCGCGACATTACGAAACTGTGAGGATAGATAATGGATACAATTTGGAGCTTTATTTCTAGTATTATGTCTGCAATTTTGCCATCTGTTTTAAAGAAAAAGGAACAGAGTGAATTTGAAAAACAGTGTGAGAGCTTAAGATTTGATGTTGCACGTGTGCTTACTATGCATGCTCGCTATTATTGCAATCCGGTTGATTTGGCGGACACCGAAGATAACAAACTGCCTCAAAAATATGATATGGCGTCAAATGAGTTGAGAAGTCTTGGTGCAAAAGCAAGTGCATTAGCGGCGATTTTTCCCACAGAGCAGAATAATCTACATATCAATAAGAATGCTCTTTCGGAAGTATCTGGATATTTGATTGGCTTGTCAAACAGCATGACTACACCCTATAATTGTGGCATTTCTAGCAGTCATATCTACTATGTTAAAGAATGGGAACGAAAGATTAAAGAGTTGTTGGAATTAGATGACTAAGACTCGTGGAGGCCGAAAAATGGAACTCAATAATTATCAGAAGCAAGTCATGCGTGACCTGTCTGCATACTTGAACTGTGTCAACCACAGCGCCGATCTGTTTTCAGCGTGGCGGGAATATTGGTTTGCTAAGGACATAGCTGTTGGTCTCGGCGGTGTGCCGTCTTATAACAATTCCATCGAGCGGGTGCCACATGTCTGCATGAAGGTGCCGACAGGCGGAGGCAAGACCTTTATGGCCTGTGCCGCGGTCAAGCGGATTTTTGACGCTTTGCCCAATGGCAAACCGCAGGTCGTCGTATGGTTGGTGCCAAGCGACTCAATCCTGACGCAGACGATCCGCAATCTGTCCGATGCAGATCATCCATACCGTCAACGGCTGAATCAGGATTTTAACGGGAATGTCGGCGTGTATACAAAGGAACAGCTGCTGATCGGACATGCCTTTTCGCCGGACAGCGTCCGGGAAATGCTGACCGTCTGCATAATGAGCTACAGCTCCCTGCGCATCAACAGCCGCAATCGTGATGTACGCAAGGTCTATCAGGAAAACGGCAACCTGTTTCGCTTTGCGGAGTACTTCAAGGATAAAGATGTTCTGCTGGCGGACACCCCGGACACGGCGCTGATTCAGGTGCTGCGGCATTTGGAGCCTGTTGTTATTGTGGATGAAAGTCATAATGCCGGTTCTGACCTCAGCACGGAAATGCTGAACAATCTGAATCCGTCTTTTGTCCTAGACCTGACAGCGACGCCGCGGAAAAACAGCAACATTATTTCGTATGTCGACGCCCGCGAACTGAAAAAGGAACATATGGTGAAGCTGCCGGTCGTTGTGTACAACCGCACGACCC
Organism: uncultured Eubacteriales bacterium; assembly: GCA_900549485.1. Taxonomy (GTDB): domain Bacteria; phylum Bacillota; class Clostridia; order Oscillospirales; family Oscillospiraceae; genus Limivicinus. Next base: position 36,380 of record UROG01000021.1, on the reverse strand, counting down.
GGCAAAGCGTCATTCAGGACGCCATCCAGCTTCGCGGCAGCATTGAACGTGATGCAATTGCCGCGGAAGCGGCAGGCGGCAGGTACATTCGCCCAATTGTGCTGTTCCAGGCACAGCCGCGAACCGGGGACAACAGCGACACTTTTGACAAGATCAAAGAGATGCTGATCGGTATGGGCATCCCGGAAGACCAGATCGCGGTCAAGACGTCCAATGTGGATGACTTAAAGGGGCAGGACCTGATGAGCCGGGACTGCAAGGTACGTTACATTATCACGGTCAACGCCCTGAAAGAGGGCTGGGACTGCCCATTTGCCTATATTCTGGCGTCGCTGGCGAACCGCACTTCTGCCGTGGATGTGGAGCAGATCCTCGGCAGGATACTGCGCCAACCCTACGCCATGCAGCACAAGTCACCGCTGCTGAATACATCCTATGTGCTGACAAACTCTGTGGACTTTCACACCACGCTGGAGAAGATCGTTGCGGGGCTGAACAAGGCCGGTTTCAGCCGCAGGGATTATCGGATCGGAGAAGCTGTCGAATCATCCCATACGCCAGTAAAGCCGGAAGCCGCGCAGAAGAAAATCCCGCTGGATGTGCAGGCGGTCGAGGACGACTCGTTTGATGATGTCAACGTGCAGAAAGTGAAAACCGCACTGGAGGGCACGACTCCGGCAACTGCGGCAGTTTCCGCAATGGTACAGGAAGCGGCTCAACAGGCCGCGGACTATACTGCGGCGATCAATGAACCGGATGATGGATTTACGGGAGGCGAACTGGGAGATGTGCTGACACAGAACGCAATGCAGCCGCACCTCGCTGCTGAGGCTTCGGCGCTTCGTATCCCGCAGTTCTTCCTGCGGTCGGTCCCGGATCTGTTCGGCTCAGAGTATGAGCTGTTGGAGCCGGAGAATCTGTCGGAAGGCTTTTCACTTGCGGGACAGGACGCGCAGGTGAGATTTGAACTGGCCACCGGCGAGATGTATCGCATCGATGTGGCTGAAAACGGAGAAGCTGTTCCTAAGTACAAGCGAGTGGACAGTGAACTGAGCGAGTATATCCGCAGCCGTTTAGCGCAGCTGCCGCCGGAACAAAAGATACAAAGCTGCACAAATATGCTTTGCGCCCAGATCAACAGGAACAACCGTTATGCGGCGGCGGAGATCAACGACTATGTACGCCGTATCGTAGGCGGCATGACTGAGGATGAGCTGTCCGCTATGGAGACGGCGATCCCGACTTACGCGGCAAAAATTCAGGAGAAGATCAAAGGATTGGAGGAAGCATATCGGGAAGAGCAGTTTTCCCGTTGGCTTGACATTGGGAAGATCGTGTGCCGGGAGAGTTATGCCCTGCCGCCGGTCATTACGCCCGCAGATACGACGGATGCCATTCCGAAGTCTCTCTATGAGGCGGAGAAGGATGACATGAACGGCGGTGAGCATGAGTTGATAGATGCCGTGGTCGCCCCGGATAACATCAAGTGGTGGCACCGAATCATTGAGCGCAAGGGGTTCCGCTTGAACGGGTATATAAACCATTATCCTGACTTTATGGTGATGACCAAGTCCGGGAAGCTTGTACTAATCGAGTACAAGGGGGATGACCGGGACAACAGCGACAGCGAACGCAAGCTGAGCCTCGGCCGCAAATGGCAGGCGCAGTGCGGGCAGAATTATCGCTACTTCATGGTGTTCAAGAACCGCGATTTCGGTATTGATGGCGCATATACGCTGGATCAGTTTGTGGAAATCATGCGGGAATTGTGAAAATAATACGCTAAGAGAGAAAGGGGACGCCAGAAAGTGTTTTCTAAAGCTATTAAGTTGATTGAAAGCAAATCGTATGACGAAGCCACAACTTTGTTGCATTCACTTTCTCATACGGATGATGCTAAAGTTACAGCTAAAGCAAATTATCTCATTGGTTATATTAATACTCGCTGGGATAACGAAGATAAGGATACCCTTTTAGCACAGAGAAGCTTGCTCGCAAATATAAACAGTGAGTTTCCCCTGCCGCATGCATATGTTTTATATGCGAATATTTCGGATGATATAAATGTTGCAATAAACTATTTGAAAAAGGGGATTCAACGGTTTCCCAAAGAACAGGAGCTTTATAAAGCGTTATTACACCTTTCCAATAGCAAAGATGCTGTAATTGAAGAGATTCAAAATCAGGGGCTATGTGATGCGCTTCTTTTGGGAGATGTTATATCGTATTTGATAACTATCCAGCGATGGGATGAAATAGCAAAATTCGCATATTGCATTAGAAACGGCAATGAATTGGACATAGAAGATGATATGTATCTAACGCTCATTGAAGCGTACACCCACTTGTTTAGTAAAGTCCCAGACTATACGCTAGCCCAAGAAAAGTTCAGTAAAGTACTTGCTTGGGATACTAACAACCAGTTCGCCTACTCACACTACATAGGAATTATATATGCGTATATCAATATGGGAAGTTCCGAAAAGGCGACCGAGTACTTTGATCGCCTTCCCATCAGCAACTCAATTTATGACCTTACTGATATGCACTATCCGATGGGGATTTTTTTCGAATTTGAAGTTGTATATAAAGCTATATTTGATAAGATTAAAGAATTATTTCTCAACGATTCGAAACGGAAGAAAAAAGCGTGTGTGCTTTACGTACTATATCTCTATTATCCATCTGAGGTCTTTGGTGATTACCGTTATAAAAAAGCTGATGCCGCATTGCTATCAAATTATCTTAAAAATGAGTTTAATGTGAAAGTTGGAACTGCTCTATATCATATGAGATGCCACTTCGGACAGTTTCAAGACGCGTATGAAGTAGTGTGGACTTTTATGAAAAATTACAAAGGATTTGAAGAAGAGGATATTTTTTTATCTGAAGTACTTGAAAATGCTTCAAATAGCGACATTGAAGAAATCGTAAAGAGTACTCATATGCACCTTGAGCAAGATAATTTTGACAGTGAGTATTTTGAACAAATAGTCTTTCCAGAGTTGATAAAGTGTTTGCATTCTCAAAAGCTATATGCTCACGTTCGAACTATTGCTCAATATGTTTCTCTTACTGCAATAATTGAGAGTGACTGTGCATTTGAATGCGCGTATGCTTATGGGGATGTGGATGATAATCGAGCAGTTGAGATATACGTCGAGATAATAAAAAAAGATAGTTCCTGCTGTGCTGCAACGAACAATTTGGGAGTTCAGTATGAGCACGGAAGAAACTATTATAAGGCATTAGACTGTTTTAAAAGAGCAGTTAAACTTTGCCCTTCGGGGGAACTTTATACACGAAACTATAAGCGAGTATATGACCTTATTCAAAATTCTATGGGAGAAAACGTTACTCGAGTTCGCTCTGCAATATCAGCAAAAGCATTGAAAGCAATCGGGTACACGGTAGAATTTTGTGAGAGTATTTATTCCGTTAAAGATGATTCTATGCGAGATATTTTAATGCGAGATTTGCAGGAGTGTGCCATTGCTGTTGTTGCTGGTCAAGATAAACTTGCATCTATAATGTGTGGTAGCATAATTGAAGCTTTACTTATGCAAAAAATTCGTGAATGTAGTGTTGACAAGTATGATCTCACCGAAATTAGCAAAAAAGGCAATGCAGCAAATTATCCAGTCAGCGACATGGGATTAAATGAATTGCTTTATGTAGCAAACAAAGAGCAGATGATTAGCAAAAACAGTTACCATTTAGGGCATTATATACGGGATTATCGCAATATAGTACATCCTGCAAAAGAAATGAGAATGAAGGAAGAAATTTCTCACGAAACTGTATTAACAATGTGGTCTGTTTTGAAACAAATTACGGCAGATCTTTTCTCAAAGATGTAAAGATATAATAAATAAACATTCCTTGTTTAGGCAATATTACATTTCAAATGTCAGATAAATACACGATATCATTGGAAGACTGTATAAAAATGACTTGATGTTTGCTGGGGTGAAGCAGTATATTTTCCCCCCGCTGACATCATTGCCACAGATGAAACCGCCGGAATCCGTTGCTGCGCAGCGGATTCCGGCGGTTTCACCTGCTCTTTCAGCCCTTGCGGATACTCACGGTAGAGCCACATGTTTTAGTCACTATGTACTATTTCCACCCCTCGCGTTTCGCCAGATCGAGCATACCGAAGCAGAACTGCTCCCACGGTGTCAATGTGGTCTGTAACGGGTCGCCCTCGCGGATACGCATGGTGCGGCGGATCTCCTTCGGTATTACAACTCTCCCGAGGTCGTCTATGCGGCGAACCATTCCCGTAGCTTTCATATTTATATCTCCTTTGGCTCAATTTGTCTTCCTTGATATTATCTGCGATGCATGGAAGATTATGCGGAGAGATTCATATGACTGGTTCGCGCTGAGCGCGTATCTCATCGTTCAAGTGTGCTTACGGGTATATGCGGTCTGTAATATTCACTGAAACACAGGTGACTTTAAATTTTCCTGTATTTTTTCACGAAAAATGCCGGTTTGGGCATTTCCGTGCGCGTCGGCTCAGTCTTTCATGCGCTCAAGCACAAGTCTGTATCCCTCTGAGCCGTATGTAATGCACCTATTGACCCGTGTAATAGTCGCCGAGGAAGCGCCTACTTCTTCTGATATCTGAGTAAAGGTCTTCCCCTCTTCAAGCAGCTGCGCCACATGGAAGCGCTGCGCCATTGCCTTTATTTCGCCGAAAGTGCATAAATCGTCAAAGAACTTATAGCACTCCTCCAAAGATTTCAGCGACATGATGGCTTTATACAGCTCATCGGTCTCGGCGTTTTTCACCTTGCTGTCGTACATATTTTCCCTCCGCTTTTTCACATTATCATAATAATACAATAATACCACCTCAGAAGGTATTTTTCAACATAAACATAAACACCCCCGAAATCCATTGGATTTCGGGGGCAGCTTATATATCGGCACAAATTATTTTGCGTTCTTTGCCATGTCGCACAGAGCGGTGAAAGCGGCAGGATCGTGAATCGCGGTCTCGGAGAGCATCTTGCGGTTCATATCAATACCTGCAAGCTTGAGACCGTGCATGAAGGTGGAGTAGTTCATGCCGTTCATCTTGCAGCCCGCGCTGATACGGGTGATCCACAGCTTGCGGAAATCTCTCTTCTTCTGCTTGCGGCCTACGTATGCATAACGGCCGGACTTCATGACCTGCTCATTGGCCATCTTATAGTGACGGGACTTGTTGCCCCAGTATCCCTTTGCCAGACCCAGAATCTTGTTTCTGTGCTTGCGGGTCATCATCGCGCCTTTAACTCTTGCCATTTGTTTATCCTCCTATATACCGTCTGCCCTTATTATTTATAAGGGATCATTTTCTTTATTGCCGCTTCGTTGGTGACATCTGCGTAAGTCTCACTGCGCAGACGGCGGCAGCGCTTGGTATCCTTCTTGGTGAGGATATGGCTCTTGAATGCGTGTGCGCGCTTTACCTTACCGGTCTTGGTGAGATTGAATCTCTTCTTGGCACCGCTGTGTGTTTTCAGTTTGGGCATGATGTTTTCTCCTTCCGTAACTGTATAATACAGAACACTTCTGCTGTATACTAAGTTTTATTTATCCTCAGCCGGCATATCTGCACCGGTCTTGGGAGCCTTGGGTTTTGCGGGCTTCTTTGCGGGGGCGGCGGGCTTGGGCGAGAGGAACATTGACATATTCCTGCCTTCCAGCTTGGCGCTCTTATCCATATTGGCGATCTCCGCGCACTTTGCCGCGAAGTCCTTCAGCAGTACTTCGCCGATCTCGGTATGTGCCATCTCTCTGCCGCGGAAACGCACGGAAACCTTTACTCTGTCTCCGTCCGCAAGGAATTTCTGAGCGTTTTTCAGCTTGGTGTTGAAGTCATTGGTGTCAATGCCGGGAGACATACGGATCTCCTTGATTTCAATGACCCGCTGATTCTTCTTTGCTTCCTTTTCCTTTTTCCCCTGTTCAAAACGGAACTTTCCGTAGTCCATTACCTTGCACACGGGAGGAACGGAACCCGGAGCGATCTTAACCAGATCAAGGTCGTTCTCTTCGGCAATTTTCAGTGCTTCCTCGGCGGACATTATGCCGAGCTGCTCGCCCTCGACGCCAATAACACGTACTTCCTTGTCTGTAATCTCCTCGTTGATCTGATGAACAGCGTTTGCGATGTGAAACACCTCCGATAAAAAGTCAAAAAACGCGGATGCACAGCATCCGCGTATAAAAGCATACTTTTCCCGTTCGGGAAAGACGTTTATTGACCACAGTCGATTTAAATCACCGGGTGAGGACGGCGGACACCATACCTTCTTCCTTTTAGCTTTGTTAGTATAACTCACATGTATGCGTTTGTCAACACATTTTATGTCTTTTATTTTATAGTTTCCTTTTCCGTTCCTTCCGCTGCGGCGGCGATCTCCTTGATCGCATTGAGGTCGGGCTTGCCGACGTCGTTGACGGGCAGAGCGTCCAGATATATATAATATCTCGGGATCCTGTTGGTTTCCGTCTTGCCGCGCATAAAGTCAATAAGCTCCCTGTTTGTGACGGAACGGCCCTTTTTGGGAACGATGACCGCGCATACCTCTTCGCCGAATATTTTATCGGGAGTTGCCGCAACCTTGCACGCAGAAACGGCATCGTGCTCCATAATAATATTTTCTATCTCTCCGGGGCAGATGTTCTCACCGCAGCGGATAATAAGCTCCTTCAGACGTCCGGCAAGATGGATAATGCCGCGCTCATCCCGCCACGCAAGGTCGCCGGAATGCAGCCATCCGTCAGCATCTATCGCTTTTGCGGTAAGCTCAGGTTCGTTATAATAGCCCTGCATGATAGAAAAGCCGCGGACGCAGAACTCTCCCCTCTCGCCGTCCGGCACGGGAAGTCCTGTATTTGTGTCGATTATCTTGCCTTCAAGTCCCTCCTGGACACGGCCGACGGTAACGCATCTTGTTTCCAGATCGTCGTCAAGGCTTGCGGTCGTCACGCCCGCAGAGCCTTCTGTCATGCCGAGGCTCGACACAAGCGTCACGCCGAGAGTTTTTTCTATCTGCCTGAACAGCGTCGGACTGCACGCCGCGCCGGCGACGATGCCCGTGCGCAGACTTGCGCAGTCCTCCGGCGTAAGATCGTCACGCTTGAGCAGCACCGTGAACTGTGTGGGAACGGCGCTGAGTATTGTGCAGCCGCGCCTGATAGCCTTTATAATATCAGAGGTATGGCGGCTGTCGGGGATATGTACGGCAGCGCCGCTTGCCATGGCGGCCGTGAGATTCGGTCCGAGAGAGAAGCAATGGAACATCGGCAGAACATTCAGGAACTTGTCATTTTCCGTGGCCGCAAGATTCTGAGCCAGAAGTCTGCCCATGTTAAGGCGTGAATACTGGCTTATCATGACCATTTTGGGGATTCCGGTCGTACCGGAGGTGAAGAGAATATCGGCAATATCAGATGGCGATACCGCCGTCTCAAGCTTCTCGAAATCCGCATCGCTCATTTCTCTGCCAATACGCTCAATATCCGAAAAGCTGTAATCCGCCTCATCGCAACCGGTCATGGAAATGATCGCTCTGACCTTTCCGCCGGATAGTGTGCGCCTGAACATAGCGGCCTGTTCGCTTCCGCATATCGCAAAGGTGCAGTCGCCCTTGTCAGCAATAGCCGCGACAGTGCTTTCGGGCGTCGTGGTGCGCATCATAACGGCCGTCGCGCCGAGGCGCATGAGCGCATAATAGGTTACCGCGGTATCAACCCACAGCTCTGCCCAGACGCATACGTGATCGCCGCGTCGGATGCCGACCGACGAAAAACCCGCCGCAAGGTCTCTCGTCCTGCGGTCAAGCTCTGCATAACTATAGCTGCCGGAGCTGTCTTCAATAGCCGTTCTTTCTGGGAAGCGCCCGACGACAGACGACAGGAATTTGGGGAATGTTATATCCTCACAAAAGCTGAAAGCCATTATTCTAATTTTCCTCTCATTGTTTTACAAAATTTATAGTATTATATACACTTTCTGCGGCTATGTCAAGCCGCCGCAAAGATTCTTTACCGTTTGTACATATCCCCTTGCTCTAAATATCAGACATAACGCGCCGCGCATGGCGCGATTTGGGATATTTCCCTTGAAAAAAAGCGTCCGCTATTCTATAATTATTATAATTGGTATTTTGCGGATATTTCGGTACGCCGAGCGTCGCCGGAACCGTTTCGGCAGGCTCCGCCGGAGGGAAAAATGAAAAAGAAGAAAAGCATCAGCAAGAAGGTCAGGCAGCTTGTTTTGAAGATCGCCGTTTTTTCTCTGATCCTATGCACAGTGATCGGCATTGCGAGTATGCTGCGCGTAAGAGACAGGGTTCTGACAAGCGAATATGAGCTTGGGAAAACCGCATCAAAAACAAGTGAGCTTGCGCTCACAAAGCAGGTCAAGAAAAACATGCTTGAACTTGTTGTCAGCCGTGCCTCCAATCTTAGTGAGACTCTTTCGCGCTTTGAAAACTACATCTCACTGTCCGCGTCATACCTTGAAAAGCTGTATGCCGAGCCTGAGCGCTTCGCAAAAGAGGAGGTACTGCCGCCCGATAAAGCGAATGCCGGTGTGCTGACGATGCAGCGCTATCTCCGCGGCAGGGATGTCTCCCCCGCGGCAATAGAGGATGAGGTCGGACTTTTAGGGAATATTGTCGATATCTGGAAACCTGTCATGACCTTTGACGGCGGCGTCATAAACTCGGTTTTTGTCGGCACGGAAAGCGGCATTTTCATGTGCTATAACAAGGATTCCGACATAACGGACAACGAATATTGGGACTATTCGGACAAAGGCTGGTATCTTCAGGCGCAGTATGCCGACGGTCCAACATTCACCGATACATATCAGGACATCTTCGGCAGGGGGCTTACGACGGGCTGCACCGCCGCGTTTCACTATCCTGACGGCCGCGCCGCAGGCGTTGTATGCATGAACATTCTGATACAGGATATCGTTGACTCCGTGACGTCGCTCGATCTTGGCAAAAACACCTTTGCCTTTATCGTCGATGAAACGGGCAGCGTCATAGTCGCTCCCGACATGCCGGAGGACGGCGAATTTGACAACATAAGCACCGATCTCAGGCACCCCGCTTTCGGCGCATCCAGCGCAATAATGAGCGGGTACACCGGAGTAAAGCACATGAACAGCGGGGTATACTTTGCTTACGCCCCTATCCCATCGACCGGCTGGACGCTTGTTTTGCAGATAGCCGAGGAAGATGTGAACGAGCCTGTATACAAGATAAAAAGCGCCCTTGAGGACAACTCCGAAAAAACCGAGCAGGAGATCAACGGATATGCCGTCAGGAGCCTTTATATGTACATCGCCGCGTTCATTCTGATCACGGCGGCAGTCGTGCTTGCAAGCCGCCGCTTCTCCAACCGGCTGACCAAACCCGTAACAGAGCTTATTGAGGACGTCCGCCACATCAGCGGCGGCGAGCTTGATTACCGCACGGATGTTGAAAGCAACGACGAAATAGGTGAGCTTGCCGACGAGTTCAACGGCATGGCGGCCTCTCTCCAGAAGTACATAGGCGAGCTTACCGCAATCACGGCGGAAAAAGAGAGGATCGGCGCTGAGCTTAATATCGCTACCCAGATACAGGCCTCGATGCTCCCGTGTATCTTCCCGCCCTTCCCCGACCACAACGAATTTGACATCTTTGCAAGCATGGATCCCGCAAAGGAGGTCGGCGGCGATTTTTACGATTTCTATCTTATCGACAAAACGCATCTGGCGCTGACCATCGCGGACGTATCGGGAAAAGGCGTGCCTGCGGCTCTGTTCATGGTCATCTCAAAGTCGCTTCTCAAGAGCAGCGCCCAATCCGGATATTCTCCGGCGCAGGTGCTTGAAAGCATAAACGCGCAGCTGTGCGAAAACAACGCCGTCGGTATGTTTGTGACGGTGTGGCTCGGTATACTCGATCTGACAACGGGCAAAATGGTGTGCGCAAACGCCGGGCACGAGTATCCGGTCATTCGCCGCAAAGGCGGGAAATATGAGCTTTTCAAGGACAGGCACGGCTTTGTCCTCGGCGGCATGGAAATGTCCCGATACAAAGACTATGAGCTTGATTTAGCCGAAGGCGACAGGATCTTTGTGTATACGGACGGTCTTACGGAGGCCGCCGACAGCTGCAACGAGCTTTTTGGCATCGACAGGATGCTCTCCGCGCTGAACAGCCACCCCGACTCCGACTGCACACAGCTTATCGCGGAAATAACCGCCGATGTAAACGCTTTTGTCGGCGGCGCACCGCAGTTTGACGACATGACAATGCTTGCATTTGAAATAAAAAATTATATCAGCAGCTGACAAGGGCAGACACGGTTCTGACGGGCAGGAAAAACGTCCATACCGCTTTAAAGTCCTTGACCAATACATCAAATTTTTTGGGGCTTTCACCGAATTGCCGCGCGGCAATTCGGTGAAAGCCCTTTTCCAGCCAGCTTGTCAAAAAAGTCCTGCAAGGACTTTTTTGACAGTCTGTTTTCAGCTATTCATGTTTTGGAAAAATTTACTTAAAAAATTTTTCATAATCCGCTTTACATAATCCAGTAACCGTGTTATTATATGGACATGATAAACATAACAGGGTAGACATAACATGAACAGACGTTTTATTTCTCTTATTCTTATTATCTGTATGGGGTTAGCACTCGCCGCGCCGAGTGCTTTTGCATCCGTTTCCCCCGCCGGGAGCGACAGCACCAAATTCTTCCTTATGCCCTATGAAATAAGAGAAGGCGATACTCTGACAAACATATATTACTGCTGGGGGCTTAATTACCGCGACTACGGCGATGCGATCCTGTCTATCAATCAGCTTGAAACGCTCGACATAATTCCGCTGGGCGTAATACTATGGCTTCCCACGACCGAGTCCAACCTGCAAAACGACAGATACATACAGGTAATGAGCCACACCGTCTGCTCCGGCGATAATGTTGACGGAATATGCGGCGCTTACAACGTTAAATTTACCGACGCGGAGAAATGGATGGAGGTTCTAAACAGAGGAGTTGACCTTACGACGCTCTCAGTCGGAAGCGAGCTGCTTGTCCCGCTCATCTGGAAATGACTTTTCAAATAGCTTCACCCCGGAGGATCTTCAATGAACTGCACCCCATTTGTTAGACAGTACGATATAATGTCTAACAAATGGGGTGAGTTTTTCGATATATGATTTTCCGGTTTATACCGGGAAGGCGGCGCTGCCGTCAAATTCGCACGATGAAAAAAGGGCGTTTACGGCGGCATTATATTCATCAATATGCTTTGCCTTCTTTATCGCTTTAACCTGCTTTTCACAGTTGACGAACATACTCGACATATAGAACCACAGCTCCTTCATGCGCCCCACGGTATAGACCTCGCACAGGCCGGAGGAGAGAGTTCTGTCCACCAGCGTGTCATGAAACTGCTTCAGCTCATCACGCTCAAGCCGTCCGCCGCCGCGAAGCTGCCGTGCAAGCGCGGGGTTTGCAGCAAGTCCTCTGCCCAGCATAAGCGACGCGAGCGCCGGATACATTTGCACAAGCGCATTATATTTATTTACATCTGTGATATTTCCGTTGTAGCAGGCGCGTTTTCCGAACAGCTCAAGCGCGGGTGCAAAGCTTTCCGGGCTTGTAGGGCTTTTGTACATCCCGCTCCGGCAGCGGGTATGGACGATCACGCGGCTGAACGGATATTTGCCGTAAACTTCCAGAAGACGTTCAAATTCGTCCGTTTTCTCCGCGCCGAGTCTCGTTTTTACCGAGACGGCTATGGGACAGCGCGAAAAAACCGTATCGAGAAACGCGTCAAGCGCCGCGGCATCCGTAAGCATCCCCGCACCCTTGTGCTTGGCAAAAACAGTTCCCGACGGGCAGCCGGCATTTAAATTCACCTCGCGGTAGCCCATCGCCTCAAGCTCCCGTGCGACAGCGAGGAACGCCTCCGGATTATTGGCAAGCACCTGCGGGATCAGCTTTATCCCGTCGTTATTCTCCGGCAAGACCTCTCTCATGCTTCCGGCCTTGAACTTTCCCGCGCTGTCGGGCGCGATAAACGGCGCCCAATATTCGTCCGCACCGCTGAACACGGCATGATGCACCTGCCGGTAAATATATCCGGTAACTCCCTCCATGGGGGCAAAATACAGCTCCATACCGCCGGTATTACCTATACTCGGCCATAAGCGCCTCAAAAGCGTCCTTCGAGGCGGCGATCATATCTTTTGACACGCAATAGGCAAGGCGGACATAGCCGGGGCAGCCGAAATCATCCCCCGGGACAAGCAGCAGCTCATATTTTTTTGCCCTTTCGCTGAACGCCTTTGCGTCCGGCTCCGGCGATTTTACAAAGAGGTAGAACGCCCCCTGCGGCATAATGTATTCATATCCGCACCCATCCATTATCCCGCAGAGCAGATCGCGGTTTTCCCTGTACCTTGATATATCGGATGCCGCGTCGATGCAGCGGAGAATGACCTGCTGGAAAAGCGACGGCGCGTTGACATAGCCGAGCGCCCTGCCCGCACCGGCGATAGCGGCGCACATATCCTCGCGGCAGGCCATTCTGCCGCTCACGGCGAGGTAGCCTATGCGCTCCCCCGGAAGGGAGAGGGTCTTGCTGAAGGAATAACAGAACACGGTATCGTCATAGTATTCAAGCATACAGTGAACCTCCGCGCCGTCATAAACAAGCTCCCTGTACGGTTCATCGCTTATTGCAAAAACGGTATTGCCGGTTTTTTCCTTATGCTCCCTGAGTACGGCGGCGACGGCTTTCATATTATCCGCGCTCAAAATCGCGCCGGATGGGTTATTGGGAGAATTAATGATGACCGCCTTCGTCTTTTCGGAAAGCGCGGCTCTGAGCGCATCAATGTCTATCATAAAATTCTTATCCGGCGCTATCGCAATGAGCTTTGCGCCGCAGGCTTCCGTAAATACCCGGTACTCCGGAAAAAACGGAGCGGAGGTGATGACCTCCTCCCCCTCAAGCAGCATTGCGCGAAGGGCGATCGCAAGCCCTGCCGCCGCGCCGCAGGTGACATAAACGTCGGCAGATTCAGTATTCGTCCCGTAACGGGCGTTTATCTTTTCGGAAATAAGCCTGCGCAGCGCCGGAAGCCCCGCCGCCGGGGTATAGCTGTGAAGAACCACGCTGTCCCCTTCAAGCAGTTCCTTTATCGTATCATTTACGCACGTCGGTGCAGGAATGCTCGGATTGCCTATCGAGAAATCGAACACCTTATCCGCCCCGATCTCTGCCTTGCGGCGCATACCGTATTCCATAAGCTCACGGATGCAGCTTCTTGTCTGCCCGAATGCAAGCGACTGACCTGACAACATTTTCTTTTCCTCCCCGGAATTTTAAATTTCGTATTGTTAAGAGCAGACAAGCGGTGACTGACGCTTGCCGCTAAAGCAAAAGCCCCCTGAGCCGACAAGACCCGGAGGGCAAAACAAGCCTCATAACGCTCAGGCATCAGTACCGTCTATTTTCTCCGCTATGTACTGCTCCACTTCTTCATAGGCTATTCCGAGCGCCACGGACAATTCGCCGTGGAGCATTTCGCGTGCGCGTTTCATAGTGGCCTCCGCCCGGCTGCTCTTGTTCTTTTTGTCGCCGATGCGCTCCCTCAGCCCCTTGATGAGCGCGACAAGCGCCTCATTGCTGTGCTGTTTAAAAAGCTCCTTATAAAAAGCCTCGACATGATTGAAGCGGCTGTCCGTGCATATCGCGGGCGCGATATCAGGAATGGTGAGGATAAAGCTGTCCGCTTCGTCCCGACTGATCACAGGGCGCATAAAAGCCGTCGAATCCACAGGCGTAAAATAGGTTCCGCTGCCGATAAGAGGGGTGAGGTAATAATAAAGTTTCTCCGCGGACGCCCCCCGCATATTCAAAGGGGCGATTTTTTCCACCGTGCAGACTCCGTTTTCTCCGTATACGATCTTTTCTCCTATTTCAAACATATAATCTACCCCAATTTTATTGCTTATATATGTATAATACAACATTTCAACGTGAATTTGCAATAAATTTTTTCGGATTTTTCCGAAAATTTTGACCGGATACATATTTTTCCCGGATATTTTCCGTTTCACATACCTATACCGGATTTCTTGAATTTTACGCCCTTTTCTTTGCCGGTTTCAGATGGTATAATAGAGTGAAATTTTATTGGCGCCGTACTGCACCGCGCCGCAGGAGTCAAGAGATGAAATTATACCTGTACGGGCATGACTACAAATATGCCGTTGAGCAGATGCTGCTCACGCTCTTTCCGTCGGAGCGGCCGGAATACCCCGACGGAAAGCCGGTCGGAGACAGATTTGAAATAAGGCTGAGCGAGGGCGGGGTATTCGTGACAGCCGTATGCAGAATAGTTCTCGGCGGCGTCTGCCGTCTCGGCAGATCCGCTTGCAAAAAGTCCGAAATATCCTCCCCCCTGCTCAGGGACCGCATTTGTCAGAGCCTTGTGAAAAACGCCGTTTACCGCGCAGCGCTTCGTTCCGGTGTGGAGCGGCCGGCATGGGGATCGCTTTCCGGAGTACGTCCGGGAAAGGTGTTCACCCCGCTGCTTGAAGAGGGGCTGAGCAATGAAGACGCCGTAAAAGCTTTTATGAAGAAATACGACGTCTCAGAGTCAAGGGCAAGGCTGTGCCTGCAAACGAGCCTTGAGACCGTAAAAGCCGAAAAAAGCCTTGCGAAAAGAGACGTCTGTCTGTATGTCGGCATCCCGTTCTGCCCCACAAGGTGCGCCTATTGCAGCTTCGTAAGTCAATCCGTTGAAAAGAGCATGAAGCTCATCCCGCCGTTTCTTGAGGCGCTTTATAAGGAGATAGCCGCGCTTGCAGAACAGGTGCGAAAAAACGGCCTGCGCGTCATCTCGATCTACATGGGCGGCGGCACGCCGACCACCCTTTCCGCCGCACAGCTTGACACACTCTGCGCACTTATCGCGGAGAGCTTTGATCTTTCGGCTCTGCGCGAATACACGGTGGAAGCGGGAAGACCCGACACGATCACGGAGGAGAAGCTTGCAGTCCTTCGCCGTCACGGCGTTGACAGGGTCAGCGTCAATCCGCAGACAATGTGCGACAGAGTGCTTGAAACCATCGGGCGCAGGCACACGGCGCAGGATATTATCGACGCCATCGCGCTTGTGCGCAAGGTCGGCGGCTTTGCCGTCAATATGGATCTTATCGCAGGACTTCCCGACGACAGCGCCGAGGGCTTTTCCGAAACGCTGTCCAAGGTGCTTGCGCTTTCGCCGGAGAATATCACAATCCACACTCTGGCGCTGAAAAAAGGTTCAAAAATCACGCTTGAAGGCTCTCCCCTGCCTACCGCCGCCGAAGTCGGCGATATGCTTGACAGCTCCCGCAGTCGTCTTGAGGGGGCGGGGTACTTCCCGTACTACCTATACCGTCAGAAATTCATGTCCGGCGGCTTTGAAAATGTCGGCTGGGCAAAGAAAGGTTATGTAAACCTGTACAACATATTCATAATGGAAGAGCTATGCAGCATCCTTGCGGTCGGCGGCGGCGGTTCAACAAAGCTTGTCTGCCCCGGCGATAGCCGCAATCTGAGGCTTATGGCGCCGAAATACCCGCTTGAGTATATAAACAGCATCGAAAAGACCTGTCATTCAAAGGAAGAAATAAGCAGGTTCTATAAAACGGAGGTAAAATAAATGGCATATTCCCTGAGTGAGATCAATCTCAGAACCGTCTCCGATCCGAAAGGGATGATAGAGGAGGCAGATAACGAATATAAACGCAAGGTAAGGACCGCAGCAGAGAAAATTGCGGAAAACCGAAGCAAAAGCCCTATCGTCCTGCTCTCGGGTCCGTCAGGCTCAGGCAAAACGACGACTTCCATGAAGATCGCACAGGCGCTCAATGAGCTTGGCATCGGCACACACTACGTGGCCATGGACGATTATTTCAACACGATCGACCCCCTGACCGTGCCGCGCACGCCTGAGGGCGATATGGATCTTGAATCCCCGCTCTGCCTCGACACCGAGCTTCTTAACCGGCATTTTGATATGCTTGCCGCCGGTGAGCGGATATATGTGCCGAAATACGAATTTTCACGCAAAATGAGAATACAGGAGCCGTCAAAGTCCATAAAGCCCGGCAAGGACGAGGTCGTCATTTTTGAGGGCATACACGCGCTCAACGATAAGGTCACCGACCGTCATCCGGACGCGTTCAAGCTCTACATATCCGCACGAACCGACGTTGCATTTAACGGCAGGGTCGTTTTCAGGCACACATGGTTCCGTCTTGTGCGCAGAACAGTGAGAGACTATCTCTTCCGCGGCTGCGGCAGCGCGGAGACGCTGGGTATGTGGGCAAATGTGCGGCGCGGGGAAAAGCTCTACATCTCGCCGTATAAGGATAAGGCAAATTATCAGTTCGATACCTCGTTTTCCTATGAGCTGCCGGTTATGAACCATGTGGCAACGGAGCTTTTCAAAAACATTCCCGAAGGGATAGAGCGCTTCGATGAGCTGCGTGAGGTGCTTCCCGCTTTGCAGCTTTTCGGCGATATCGACGAATCCCTTGTTGCGGAGGATGCAATGATAAGAGAGTTCATCGGCGGCGGAATATACTCCTGAGTAAAGCTAAGATAAAAATCAAAACCACCGGCTCAACCGGTGGTTTTTGATTATATCAGATTATCGGGTTTTGTTCATCCGAGGATATCTCTGCGTCTCTTGACAACTATCGCGGCCGCGCCGAGGAAAGCCATGAAGCAGAGAGCCGCCCACAGACCGGGGTTGCTTTCATCGCCGGTTTTTACGCCGTAGATGTTGTAGGAGGTGCCGTAGAGCTTGAAGTAGCCCTGAGCGATACCGTTTGCAGAACCGATCTGGATGGTGTGCGCGCTGGCGCTGGAGAGCATCTTGAGATATGCGGGATTAAGCGCCACAAGGATGTGTCCGTCGGGCGAAGAGGTTGCATAGTACTGATTGCCGTTGGTGAGAGTATATCCGTCAACGGCCACGCCCTTGAAGTTGCTTGCAAGATCGTTCGTCATGAAGTAGAGAGGATTCTTGCCGTCAAAGGTGGAGTAGTTGCCGTAGGTGATCTGGTGCTGCACTGCGTAGCCGGTAACGGTTACGGTGCTGTACGCGGTATATCTGGTGCCGCCGACGTCAAAGATTGCGGAAATGGTGGCTGATCCGGCGCTCTTTGCGGTGACTTTACCGTTCACAACGGTGGCAACGGCGGTGTTGGTGCTGCTCCATGAGGTGCCGGCGGTGACATCGGCGCTGTCAAGTCTTGTATAAAGCTGCTTGGTGCTGCCCGCGGTCAGGTTTACGGCGGTCTCGGAGATGGCAAAGGTGTTTGCTGCCGACGCTTTGACGGTGACGGTGCAGGATGCGGAGACGCCGCTGCCGTCCGCCGCCGCGGCGGTGATCACAGCAGTACCCGCACTGACGGCTCTTACGGTCCCGTTATCTACCGTTGCTACGGCGGTATTATTGCTGCTCCAATTAATGGTCTTGTTGCTGGCATTCGTCGGCGCAACGGCGACGGTCAGAGTTTCGGAGGAGCCGACAGCAAGCTCGGTCGAGGTCTTGCTCAGTGCAATAGAATCCACAAGAATCGGGGCGCTGACCGTAACAGTGCAGTTTGCGCTGTGTCCGCTGCCGTCTGCCGCTGTGGCGGTGATCGTCGCGGTGCCTGCACTGATGCCGGTAACAACGCCGTTATTTACGGTAGCAACCGCGTTATTGCTGCTGCCCCAGACAACGTTCGTATTGCCGGCGTTTACGGGCTGAACAGTCGCCGTAAGATTAGCGGTGTCGCCGACCATGATGCTTGCATTTGCAGGGGTAACGGTCACGGAGCTTACGAGGACATTGCTTACGGTAACGGTGCAGGTGCCGGACACTCCGTTGGAAGCGGTCGCAGTAATATTCGCGCTGCCTGCCGCAATGCCGGTGATCCCGCCGCTGCTGTTTACCATGACCACGCCCGTATTATTGGACGTCCATACAACGCTTTTATCTGTTGCGGTTTCAGGATATACGGTTGCAGTGAGCTGACCGGTTGCGCCAACAGAAATATTGGAAGCGCCGCTTATCACAACGTTGGTAACCGCGATGACGGCAGGATTAACGGTGACTGTCGCAACGGCATTTTCCGTGGCGGTCAGAGTAGGATTTTCCTTCCCCGTATAGGTTATCACGCATTTCAGAGGTGCGTTGGAAACTTCTGCCAAGCCCTTTATCTTCGCGGTCTGTGCGGTAGGATCAACAATCTGCACGTTGACCGAATCACAGCTCCAGCTGAACGAGACATCGTTCTTATCCGCCGGATAAGGATTATAGCTCGGCGTTGCGGTCACGTTTACGGTCTCACCGACTTTGAGAGTGATGGGATTGGGCGAAACCGTCCCGTCTGCCCACGCGCCTACCATCAGCATAGCTGTGAGCGAGCAGAGAGTAAGTACGATTGCCAATACTTTCTTTAAGGTTTTCATATAAAAGTCCTCCCTTTGAGGTTATTTACAATTTACCTCTTTATCATACCACAGCTTCGATATTGCGACAACCTTTTTTGAAAATTTTTCGTAAACATTATTTTCCTGTTTGTCATATCGCGGCAGGCTGTCGATCCGCCTCAATCTCTTGCTGTGTTTTCTATGACGGGACGCTTCCGAAAATGTTCCGCCGAAGTTTCAAATTTCGTTAACAAAAAATTTTACGGCTGCCGGAGGCCTCCGCCCAACATTTTTTCCGGCGGCAAAAAATTAAAAAAATATATGTGGAAAAGCGGTTTTCTTTCTGCTATAATAACAGCATTAATGACAGTATTATGTAACCTTTGAGAGGTGAGCCATGAAAAGATCGCTCTGCCTGCTGCTTGCCGCGCTGACGCTTATCCTGTGCGGCTGCGGAAAGAAAACGGTATACGTGCCTGAAGAGGAGACGTCGGAGCAGTCGGCCGCTTCCCTTGAAACGCTGAAGCAGCCCGCCTCAACGCTGAGTTTTTTTAAAAATACGCAGACCCTTGATCTGACGCAGGACGATATTTCCGTTTGCAGCGTTGAATATCCGGTGCTCAAGCTTTCCGCCGACGACGCGGAAAAATATCCCGCGCTGAAGCGGACGCTGGACAATGTAAACACTGCGTTCATACAGAACGGTCAGACGGTTTTTGAGCAGCTTTCAGCCCCCGCCGTGGATGCATTTTTTGCCGATAAGGAGGACTTTGTCCCTTACGGCCGCACCGTTTCCGTTTTTCTGCCGAGAAGCGACAGCAGAGCGGTGAGTATTCTGTGCCGTTCGGTCATGCTTTCCGGCAGCGATCATGAGGATATTACATACTCGTCCCTTAACTGCGACACCGTTTCGGGGCGGGAGCTTGATATAAGAAGCATTGTAAACGATATGGCGGTTTTCCGCGACGTTCTGGAGACAGGTCTTGCCGACGGCTATCCGGACGTCAGATTCACGGCTCTCATGGACGGGCTGAACCGTTATATGGAGGAACCGTCGCAGTTCGTGTGGACGCTTGACTATCAGGGAATAACGGTATATTTCAACCCCTATGACCTGACCGGCTATGACGCAGGGCTTCTCACGGTTTCGCTGAGATTCGACAACTATCAGGAGCTTCTTAACCAGAGCTATGCGGACGTTCCGTCAAGCTATGTATCCCCGCTCATTGACGGGAAATGCTATAATTTTGACCTCGATCTCAACGGCGTCAGCGACGAGATCAAGGTAGACGACAGCTACAGCGAGGAGCTTGGTTATTCCGATGTGCTGAACATAACCGTCAACGGAAGATCCGTAAGTACAAAGACCGGGCTCAAGGCATACGAGTGCTATGTTGTCCATGCGGGACTAGGTCGGGATTATCTGTTCATAGACGGCGAAAACCTGAACGATTACGGCTACATCAATATATTCCGCCTCGATAAAACCGGTGCAGGCTTCGTCGGCGGACTGTATGAGACGAGCCTTCACGCCGCCGCGTACAGCGGCTTCTGCGAGGGGCGCACGGTGCTTACAAATCCGGACAGCTTCGTGATGGGAACGCTGTGCAAGCTGCTCTATCCTCAGGTCGGAATAAAAACCTACCGTATCGGGAACGACGGTATGCCGGAGAGCAGCGACAGCTTCTATCTGCTCTCTTCCCCGCAGATACTCACAAGCAAGAACGAGCTTTCCACCGTCAGCATCAATCCCGACACCGGAAGCGGAACACAGGCCGCCGTGAAAATCCCCGCAAAAACGCAGTTTTATTTCTGGCGCACGGACGGCACGTCATATATCGACATGAAAACAAGCACCGGCACAGCCTGCCGATTGTTCATAACGGTCAAAAACAAGCTTCAATACGTAAACGGCGTCAGCGCGGAGGAGCTTTTTGACGGTACAGACTGACAAACACACATAACTATACTCAGGAGGATATCAAATTGAGCAAGCTTAACAGTATGCCCATGGAGGGCTCCGTAGTAATACTTATCATCATTGCGCTTTTCGCGCTTGCGCTGGTACTGCTTTTCTACGTCTGCGCAAGATACAGACGGCTTTCCGTCCTCGTCGCGGACAACGCGCAGAACAGCAGCAAGTTCCTGCACTTTCTGGTCGCCGACTACGCGGACGCGTATAAGATCAACGGCAAGGAAGTGAACACCCCCGCCATCATCACCGACGCCATCGGCACGGGGCTGAGAGGACTGCTCCTCTGCGAACGTTTTCTCAACAACGCCGTTTCCCTTTTCGTTACTCTCGGTCTTTTCGGTACGTTCATGGGTCTGAGTCTCTCCGTTTCGTCCCTGACGGAGCTTATAAGCTTCACCGACACATCCGAATGGCTCAGCGTTCTCAACAGCGTCGGCGACGGCCTTATGTCCGCGCTTTCCGGTATGGGCGTGGCGTTCTACACCTCCCTCGTCGGCGTCGCCTGCTCCATCATCCTCACCATTCTCAGGGCTATCTTCAATCCGGAAACCGCACGTCAGCGCCTTGAGATACAGATAGAGCTGTGGCTTGATCATACTGTCGCGCCCAAGCTCAAAACCAACGTCGCCCACAGCGACAATCCCGCAGTCGATGCGGTCATCGACGCGCTGCATGAGACAGCCGACAGCATTGAAGCTTCTCTTGCACAGGCGACCGACAATCTCAACAAAACGCTCGATCAGAGCCGTGCATATCTCGGCGCGTTCAACCAGACCGTGGGTCAGTTCAACGACGGTGTGCACGATTTCTCGGAGTTCAATTATAATCTGCGCGGCACTATCGAAAGAATGGATCTGTCTCTGCGCGACGTAGTTTCCGCGATGAGAGAGAGCGCACGTACTATTGAGAGGAGAGGTGACAGATGAGGAGAGCTTCTTCAGCGCGCTCCGGCTCTTTCACCTCATCCTCCGACGGCGAGCAGGGCTTCTGGCCCTCCTACGCGGATATGATGTCCGCCGTGGCGCTCATTCTTTTCTTCCTTATGCTTATTGCGTATATTCAAAACCTTATCACCGGCAACGATCTCAAGAAGACGCAGGACACGCTCAACAGCACGCAGGCACAGCTCCTTCTCACCTTGCAGGATGTGCAGACGGCGGAGGATGAGCTGCAAAGCGTGACCTCGGATCTTGACAGCGCAAAGATGACCCTTACGGAGAAGGAGACGGAGATCGCCCGTCAGAACGAGGAATTGCAGCAGCAGCTTGCGCTTATCGACCAGCAGAAGCTCTACCTCACGCAGGCCGATGAGGAGATAAAGGCAATGCATGCGCAGATGGAGACCATTGCGGGACTTCGTGTATCCATCCTTGAGCAGATACGCGACAAGATCGCAGAGGTCATGGGCGATCCCTCAAAGGTCAGCATAGGCGATACGGGCAACATCATTCTATCAGACAGCGTCCTTTTCGACGTCGGTTCTTCGGAAATAAAGCCGGAAAGCGTTCCGCTGCTCAACAGGCTTGTTGAGGTATTCATGCAGTTCCTGTCCGACAGCGAAAACGCGCAGTATGTTGAAAGCATCGTTATCTCCGGTCACACCGACAGCACGGGCAATGCCGAGGAAAACCGCGTTTTGTCCACGTCGCGTGCAAACTCCGTGCTCAACTACCTGCTTGTGAGCCAGAACGGCAAGCTCGGCGCATATGCGCAGATGTTCTGCGCGGCGGGCTACGGCGCGACAAGGCCGGTGCAGGATAACTACACCGCAGAAGGACGCGCCGCAAACAGGCGCATCGAGATATCAATGATACTCAAGGATGATACCGTTATGGAGATCATCAACAACTACCTTGCAATAGAGCTTCCCAAAACCGATTCATCCTCCGCCGCAGCGGCGTCAACCGGCGGCTGATACGTAAAGCCCCGGCAGGAAAACAAAAAGCACCCCCGCTTGTCAGAGCGTATGTCCGACAAGCGGGGGCTTATTTTGCTTATTTTGTAAAGCGGCTGCCGTTACAAAAGACGACCGTTTTTATCCGACAAGGCGTCTTGCTTCATAGCCGCGGGTGGCGTAGTACCCGGAAAGCTCGGAAATGATAACGCCGGTGGTGGAGTTTGAAGCGTGGATAAACTTATTGTTTCCGATGTAAATGCCGACATGACCGATATAGCTGCTGCCGGAGTAGAAGCAGAGTATATCACCCGGCTGGATGGCGGCGGCGTCTACATGAACGCCGTTTGACGCCTGATCGGAGGCAACTCTGTTTACGGTTATTCCGAAATGCTTGAACACATAGTATACATAGCCCGAGCAGTCAAACCCTGTTTCAGGGGAGATGCCGCCCCAGCGGTATTTATAGCCGAGGTAGCGTCCGGCAAAGTTCACGATGTCCTGACCGGTGGCATTGGAGCTTACGGTCGTTCCGGTAGAGCTTGTTCCGGGATCATAGGAGGCGTAGGCGCCTTCCTTTACATACTTCGTATAGACATATCCGACTTTGCCGCCGTATACCACCTGCGACCACTCGCCCGCCGTGCCGGTGATAGTGACCTGGTTGCCGTAGAACAGCTCCTTCAGTATCTGCGACGTCATTGAAGCCGCCGCACGGAAGCGCACGTTGTTGCCGATGATATATCCCGTCTTATTCGTGCTTATAACGGGCTGTTCAGTCGTGAGTATGGTTATATTGACGTTCTGTGTAGGCGTCGGCGTGGCCGCGGCGGAAGCGCCGCCTGCGGACGGCGTATTTACAACATACACATAGCTGCCGTGGACATAGCCCTCTTTGCCGTCTATCGAGCAGAACAGCCAGCCGTTGGAGACGTTTGCATAAGCCGTCAGCTCCTTGCCGGTGTTGTAAGTACCGACTATGGAGTAATTTGTGCCGGGTCCGGTTCTGAACCTGACGTATGTTCCGACTATGTACGCCTTGACGCCGTTTGCGTTCACATTCGCGCCCGGCGTTGTGACCGCCGCCGTCGCGGCGGGCGAAGGCAGAACAATGACGTTGGCTGGAGTTGGGGTGGGCGTCGGTGTCGGCATTGCCGTCGGCGTCACAACGGTCACGCCGCCGTCCGGCTGCGGGAGAGAGGGAGCCGCCGTGGCGTCAGGCACAAGGGTAATACCCTGAGACGGCGTCGGCGTCGGTGCAGCCGGCGCGCTTCCCTTTGAAACGTAGTTCCTGTGGACATAGCCGGGAAGACCGTCGATATATCCGGCGACCCAATCGCCGACGGTCGTGACGACCGTTATCTCCTTGCCGCGGTTGTACTCGCCGACAATGGAATATGTCGAACCGGGACCGCTTCGGAAGCGGACGTACATCGCGTTGATATAGTACTTGCTTCCGCCGGTATTTGCAGGAGCCGGGGACGAGCTTCCGCCCGTACCGGAGGACGAACCGCTGCCGCCCGTACCGCCCGTACCGTCCGGTACAAGGGAGATGCCAGAGCCGGAGGCGGGTACGTCGGGAAGGATAACGCTCCCGATGCCGCCCGTGTCGGACTGCACCGGCTCAATGACCGTTATGCCCGCAGAGCCGGAGGGCGAGACGCTCAGATAAGCCGATGAGACGTAGCCGAGTATTCCGTTATAATTGACCTCATACCACAAATCGTCATAGCGGTTTACGATATCGACCACCGTGTTTCTCTCAAGTGTAACTATTGCAAAATAGTTTGTTCCGGGGCCGGAGCGGACATTGACCTTGCTTCCCGTAATGACAGCGCTCTCGGCAAATGCCGGAACGGTGAGCATCGCACATACAAGAAGCAGAGAAACAAGCGTCCTTATAAGTTTCCTGCACATTTTAACAGATCCTTTTTCTATATTTATACGGCGCTGTATGCTTTCCGCTTACCGCGCCGCAAAAGATCCGAAAAAGATTATTTCGCGTTCAGCGCACGGTCAAGCCATACGCTTGCAACGTCTATTGCCGAATACAGCCCGTCTTTTTCAGTCCTTTTTACAATACGATCCCTTGACTTGATCGTGGCGTCCGTAAGCTGAAGCTGAACGGAGACTTTTGTCGCCACATCAAGATCCTTTACCTTCTTTGTGTCCATGATCTGCATCATTATCACATACTTATCCGCGAAGCTGCCGTAATAAATGATGCTGCCCTTTCTCTGCAGGGGATGGCCTTTGTACTCAAGCGTGTTTGCCATGAAGACACCTCCAAATTTGTAATTAAAATGTAACACAACGTAATTTATTTGTCAACTGACAATTTTTTCCTGATTCCGGACTATCCGAGGAACAGCCCGCCGTCGGGCGAAGTACCCCAATCGCTGCCCCAGCCGGAGAAATCGTTCTGCCCGCCGGACGACCACGGATCGTCCCAATCGCTGCCGCCATCCGTACCGGTATCGTAGTCCCAGCCGCTGTTGTCGGGAGCCTGCAAATAATCCTGTACGCCGAAGATACCCGTGTTTTCACCGATATACGGATAGGTAAAGCTTCTGTACTCAAGCCCGTCATGGAGCGGCTGCATTACCTTTTTCCACAGCTTTGCCGCAGGGTTGCCGGAGACGTTTATCGTTTCCGGCGTATCGTAGCCCGTCCACACCGCCGCCACATAGTACGGGGTGCAGCCGCAGAACCAACGATCCTTATAATCGCCGGAGGTGCCGGTTTTACCGGCGACAGGCATCGTCCAGAGCGCGGCGTCCTTGCCGGTGCCGTTTTCGACCGCGTTCTGCATCATATAGGTCATGGTATAGGCGGTATTCGGCTTGAACGCGTCGATAGTTCTGGGGGAATTATCAAGAACCGTGTTGCCGTCGAAGTCGGTGACGAGCGAATAGGTTCTGCCGTAGGTGAAAACGCCGTTATTTACAAAGGCGCAGTACGCCTGCGTCATTTCCTTGACGGTAACGCCCTTTGTAAGCTGACCGAGCGCCATCGGCGCGTAGTCGGCGTCACTCGGCACAAGGTTTGAAAAGCCGAGCTTTGTTGTCATGAAATTGTAGCTTGTCTGCGGGCCGAGCTTATCAATTATCTGCGCGGCGACGGTATTGAGCGAGTATTGCAGAGCCTGCTTTATAGTGACAAGCCCGTAATATACATTGCTGTCGTTCGCCGGGAACCAGCTTGTGCCGTTCAGGTGCATCCCCTGCTGGTCGTACACGAGCGTCGTCGGGGTGATAAGACCGTTGTCAACGGCTGGTCCGTAGGAAGCCAGCGGCTTTATCGACGAGCCGGGCGAACGGTAAGCGCCCGTTGCGCGGTTGAGCGGGAAGTTTCTGTCCTTCTGCCCTACCCCGCCGGCAAGTCCCAGAATACGCCCGTCATAGGGATTCATCACGACAATTGCGCTCTGAAGCTGCTGTGCGCTGGTGGTCTGCGGAATATTGTTGATGTCGGTATACACCGCGTCGATAGCCGTCTGTACGCCGACGTCGAGACAGCAGTATATTTTATATCCGCCGTTGTATACAAGCGTCGAGGCCGCTTCCTGGCTTATGCCCTTGCGCTCCATCAGATCCTTTGTGACGTCCTCTATAACGGCTTCCTCGTAGTAGCTGTATATTTTCTGGGTATACTCCTGCTCCGGCGTATGGGAAAACACAAGCTCCTCCGCGACGGCGTCCTTATACATCTGATAGTCGATATAGCCCTGTTCATACATTTCGCGCAGGATGGTCTCCTGACGCTCCTTGTTGTTTTCCTCGTTATAGAACGGGTCATAGTATGTGGGCAGGTTTGTGATGCCGACAATCGCAGCGCACTCGGCAAGCGAAAGCTGCGACACGTCCTTGCCGAAATATGTGTTTGCCGCCATCTGCACACCGTATGCGCCCTCGCCGAAATACACAGCGTTGAGATACCACTCAACTATCTCCTGCTTATCGTATTTCTTTTCAAGCTCAAGCGCGCCGAAGATCTCCTCCAGCTTCCGCTGGACCGTTACCTGATCCTTTCCGGTAAGGTTTTTTATAAGCTGCTGCGTTATGGTGGAGCCGCCGTAGGTGTTCTGCATCGTGGCGAACATTTCTACGAACGCGCCGGACGTTCTGTACCAGTCCACGCCCTTGTGTTCATAGAAGCGCTTGTCCTCTATCGCAACAAGCGCCTTTTCCAGATACCACGGGAAATCCTCGTAATCGACCCATATACGCTTCTGCTTGCCCGCAAGCGTGGAAAGCTCCCTCCATGCGCCGGCGGCGTCCTGATAGTATATCGTACTCGACTGATTGAGCTTATAGTCCTCAAGCGACAGCTCAAGGCGCGGCGTGAGGCAGGTTTTTACATAATACGCAAAAACGCATGCAAAAAGCATTCCCGTTATGACAAAAACCAGAAGCACCGTACCGAGCACTTTGAAAACCATGCTCACACAGCCGCTCGCAAAGTCTACCGTCACATCGGCGGCTCTGAAGAAAAGCGGTATCCTCCGTTTGTTCTTCCGCCCTCCGCCGACGGCGGGATTTCCTGCCGTTTTTTCGGTGTTTTTTATTTTTCCGGAGTTGCCGGCGAGCTGTCCCGTCGAATGTTTTTCGGACATTCTTCCGGTGTCTCCGCCGCGGCGTCCGTCATTGCTGCTCATTAAATCGGGCACCTCCTTATGAGGGGAATAGCGGCCGTCCGCGATGCTCCGGCTTCGCGGTCAGCCTAATACCGTGAGCATGTGCAGACCGGCTTTGCCATTCGCACACAATACCTCACAGTAACACTAATTATTTATTATAACACATAATCTGCTTCTGCGGTAGATTAAATGTAAATTTTTTACGGGATGATCGGCGCAGTCCGTCTCCCGCACAGGTATATTTTACCGAATCAGAGAGATAATTATCCATGTATTACCGATTTTTATAAGAATAACGAGGATAAACCAAAATGAAAATGAGACTGAGAGCGGGTCTTGTCATTCTGCTGTCGCTTGCCGCACTGCGCGCCGGCATCGCGGCGTATAAAAGCATCCGGCCTTACGCGCTGTCCGTCCTGCCGGAGGATATTTACCTCAAATACTCCACCCGCCTCGACAACGCGGCATACTGCCTGAAAAGCTGCGGAGGGTATGTTGCCGTCTATGACACGGAACACCCCAGAACGCCGCTGAATATAACCGTCATAGAAACGGCGTTCCTGCGGGACGTTGACCGTGCAATGCTCGACAAGGGGATACCCGTGGAAAATGACATGCAGCTTCTGGAGCTTCTTGAGGATCTCGGATCATGAGCGTCGGAAAAATCCTATTGATTTCTTTACGCATATAGTATACAATACAACTAACCCCACTTGAGCGTTTTTTAGATCGCCGGACAGCGTTTTATATCCGGCGCGTCATGATTAGCGGAGACGCGGCGCAGATACTCGCCGGTATTTCCGTGCGGGTGGGCTTTTCAAAAAAATGATTGTGTGCTTATAATGCACGGAGGGTCAATATGAGCGAAGAATTCGGAAGCGATTTTGTTACGATAATCGATGATGACGGTCAGGAATTTGAGCTTGAGGTTCTTGACACGATGGACTATAACGGCGGAACCTTCATGGCCTTTCTCCCTGCCGACATGGAAGAGGACGACCCCGATTACGGTATTATCATTCTCCGTTCCGTGATAGACGAAAAGGGCGAGGAAGTGTTTGAATCCATCGACGACGAGGATGAGCTTGACGACGTCTATCAGCATTTCATGAAAATTCTTTTTGATGACGAGGACGAAGAAACTCAGGAATAAGTTCCCATGCGTGCGCATATCTTACTGATGTGCGTATCTGATGCACACGATTCAGGTTCCTGCTGTGTACGTGCAGTTCTTTTTGAACCTCACGGCCCGTTAAACCCACATCTCTTATAAGGGATGCCGATATGAATCTGCGGATTGCAGGCCTCCCGGCTTTCGCCGGATGTTGGAAGCAATGAAACAGAACTTAGGCGACCCACCTGCCTTTCTGTGCAGGTTATAACTGGGCCGGCACGGCATTTGCGGGGCGCTCCTCCGGAGAAATCCGGAGGAGTTTTTTTGCTTCACAAAAAACAATCGTTTTTCGTGGACTTTACCGTTAAGTCATGTTATAATATTTAAGTTAATTATCTTTTGCAGTGAGGTATATATGAATACTAAAACAAAGACCTTATATTTCTCTTACCTGACTCTCCTCTCCTGCTTTCTCATCACGATCGGACACTGCAACGCATTTTTCTGGACGCGTCCAACGGGAATACGCTGGGTTTACAGTCTGCTGATAGAGTCTATATGCAACTTCCCGATAGGCATGTTTTTTATGATATCCGGCGCGACTCTCATGGATTACCGCAAGAGATATTCAACCCTTGAGTTTTTCAAAAAGCGTTTTATAAGAACCGGTATACCGTTTATTTTCTGGTATCTTTTCGGTACGTTCTGGCCTTATCTTTCCATAGATACGAGCGGCGCCTTTCCGAAAATAACCGCACAGCTTCCGTGCAGCTTTATTCAGGCTATGTACGGCATGGCGGACGACAGATTCAGCCGCATATATTGGTTCTTTCTCGCCCTGTTCTCCTGCTATCTGCTTATCCCGATCTTTTCCCGCTTCAAAAGGCGCGACCTCGTGTTCAACAGCGTTATTGCCGTACTCTTTGTTTTACATTCTATAATACCTTTGGTATGTATGCTCACCGGTATTCCCAACAACATAACCCCTCATTTTTTCTTCCAGCCGGAATTTTTCATGTACGTACTGCTTGGCTATCAGCTTGCAAACAAAGATATCAGCGTCAAATGGCGAAAAATAATTTATGCAGGCGGCTTTGTCGGGGTATTTTTCCACCTGTTCGGCACCGCATACCTCTCATACGGTCTCCCCGTAGTAAATGCGGCTTTCAAAGGTCACATAAATGTTCCGCCGTTCTTAATGGCAGTCGCCGTTTTTGTACGCTTCAAATACACCGACTTTGCCGCTTTGCAAGAAAAGTACCCGCTTCTTCGTAAATTTGTCTATGAGTTTTCCGGCTGTACGTTCGGCGTTTATCTTATCCACAACTATTTCGTCATCGGTATCCCTGAGCTTTTCGGTTTTGACAGCGGTAATTTCTTCTGGCTGATATTCGGCTCACTGGGAATATATTTCGGCTGTCTTTACATAAGCCGTCAGTGCAAACGTCTTCCGGTGCTTCGCTATCTCATCCCATAATCTTCATATTCAATTCCCGGAAAGGACTATATAAATGAATGACATTATTCTTCTCAAGCTCGGCGAACTCGTGCTGAAAGGGCTTAACCGCCGCACTTTTGAGCAGAAGCTTGTAAACAACATAAAGCGCAGACTCGCCGTGATAGGCAAATTCAAGGTATACTGCCTGCAATCTATAATTTATGTTGAGGGCGCAGAGGACAACGCGGATATGGACGGCGCGTTTGAGGCGCTGACCAAGGTGTTCGGCGTTATCAGCCTCGTCCGCGCCGCCGCCTGCCCCAAGGATAAGGACGCGATAGTTGAGCTTGCGAAAAGATATCTCAAGGCCGATCTTGAAAACGCAAAAAGCTTCAAGGTCGAATCCAAGCGCAGCGACAAGTCCTTCCCCATGACGAGTATCCAGCTCAGCCAATACGTCGGCGGGGAGCTTGCCGAAGCTTTTCCGGACACTCCCGTTGATGTTCATGACCCAGATCTCACCGTGCATATTGAGGTGCGCGATCTTGCCGCATATGTCCATGCCGCCCCCGTAGCCGGTGCGGGCGGCATGCCGGTCGGCTCCAACGGCACTGCCGTTACGCTGCTTTCCGGCGGCATAGACAGCCCCGTGTCCACCTATATGATCTGCCGCCGCGGCGTGCGCCTTATCCCGATACACTTTTTCTCCTTCCCCTACACGTCCCAGCAGGCAAAGGATAAGGTGGTGGAGCTTGCGCAGATACTCACGCAGTACTGCGGCAAAATGACGATTGAGGTCGTTCCCTTCACCCATATTCAGGAGGAGATACGCGACAAATGTCCGGAGGATTATTTCACGCTCGTCATGCGCCGCTTCATGATGCGCATTGCGGAGAAAATAGCCCGCGACAACAAGGCAAAGGCAATTGTCACGGGTGAAAACCTCGGTCAGGTCGCAAGCCAGACGATGGACGCAATGGCGTCAACGCAGGCGGTCGTCAGCACGCCCGTTCTTCAGCCGCTCGTCGGCATGGACAAGGCGGAAATAATCGCATGGGCGCGCAGAATAGGCACGTTCGACACCTCCATTCTCCCCTATGAGGACTGCTGCACCGTCTTCACGCCCAAGCACCCCTGCACAAGACCTAAGCTCAGGGACGTCGAAGCCGCAGAATCAAGGCTTGATATCGATGCGCTTGTCTCCGAGGCTATCGCGGGCATTGAAAGGATAACCGTAGAATAATGAAAAGCTATGACACAGAAATAATTTCCGTCGGAACGGAGCTGCTGCTCGGCCACGTCACGAATACCGATGCACGGGATATATCGGAAATGCTTTCGCGCATAGGCATAAACGTGAAATATCACACCGTTGTCGGCGACAATCCGGAGAGGCTCGCAAAGTGTGTCGAAAACGCAAAGTCACGCGCCGATATCATAATAACCACCGGCGGTCTGGGGCCGACCTGCGACGATCTCACAAAGGATATCCTTGCCAAAGCCTTCGGGCTGAAGCTTGTCAGGGATCAGCAGAGCTACGACGGGCTTTACGAATATATAAAAAACTCCTGCCATTTTACGGAAAACAACTATAAACAGGCCTATCTTCCGGAGGGCTGCACCGTTTTCCGCAACACCTGCGGCACGGCTCCCGGCTGCGCCTTTGAAAAGGACGGAAAAGTCGTCGTGATGCTGCCCGGGCCGCCGAAGGAATGCCGCGCTATGTTCGCCCTGAGCGCCGTCCCCTATCTGCGCCGTCTTTCCGACGAGCAGATCGTGTCCCATTCGGTGCATATATTCGGTATAGGCGAAAGCGCGGTGGATATGGAGTTTTGCGATGAGATGAATGTCATGGTCAATCCCACGATGGCTCCCTATGCCAAGGAATGCGACTGTCTTGTACAGATAACGGCAAAGGCAGAAAGCGCGGAGGCTGCGGAAGCCATGATAGCTCCGGTGATAGAGCACGTCAGGGAGCGTATGGGCAGCTACGTCTACGGCGTCGATACCGATACGCTTGAGCAGGCGGTGATCGCCCTTCTCACGGAAAAGAGACTGACCTTCTCGGCCGCAGAAAGCTGCACCGGAGGTGAGCTTGCAAAGCGGTTCACCGATCTGCCGGGCGCAAGCGCGGTATTCATGGGCGGCGTTGTGACATACACCAACGCCGCAAAAGCAAAGCTTCTCGGCATCGACAGCGCGCTTATCGAGAAAAAAGGCGCCGTCAGCCGCGAGGTCGCCTATGAAATGGCGACGCGTGTACGGGCGCTTCTCGGCACGGATATAGGCATAGGCATTACGGGGCTTGCCGGACCCGACGGGGACGGCGTTCACGAGGTCGGCACAGTGTTCGTCTCAATGGCTGCGGGTGAGAAATGCTATGTGCGTTCCCTGCACATGGGCGCGCACCGTTCGCGCAGCTTCATACGCACAATGGCAGGCAATCACGCATACGACATGATCCGGCGCTATGTCACAGGGCTTCCCGTTGAAATGAATTGACAAGCAAAACATAAAAAGACACGGTTCTTTTCCGGTCTCTCCGGGCGGTGCAGAAATGCGCCGCCCTGTTTTTGCTCTTTTTTTCTGCAATCGTGTCTGCGTTAACATTTTGAACATATTTTATTCGAGTTTAACTTGCATATTTTTTAACTATATGTTAAAATGCATAAGATACAAATAGTGGCTCATCATCACTGTGCACAAGGGGGGACAAACATGGCAAATAAAGCCAAGATTATTACTGTGGCAGGTAAGGGCGGTGTAGGCAAAACGTCCATCTGCGCTTCTATCGTCAGGCTTCTGGTAGAAAAATACCCTGACAAGAAGATCCTTGCGATAGACGCCGATCCCGCTGTCGGTCTGTCCGTTGCTCTTGGCGTGGATGTTAAACTGACGCTGGACGATATCCGCATGAGCATCGTTGACAGCGTTGAAAACGGTGAGACCCGTGAAGCGCTTGAGCTTTTGTCCGAGGCGAGGTTCAGAATATTCGACGCTCTGGTTGAAATGCCGGGCTTTGCGTTTCTGGCGATCGGCCGTCCGGAAAGCTCCGGCTGCTACTGCAAGGTCAATTCTTACCTCAAAGAGGTCATCGGACTTCTTGCCAACAGCTTCGACTACGTTGTGATCGACGGCGAGGCGGGTATCGAGCAGATACAGCGCCGCGTTATGGAAAAGGTCACGCACCTGCTGCTGATAACCGATCAGTCCAAAAAAGGCGGACAGGTTATCAGGACGATCAAGGATGTTGCCGACGAGCTTATCTCTTATGAGAAGATCGGCTGCATCGTGAACCGTATGACCAATCCCGAACTGAAAGACATGATAAGTATTCCCGGGGTGGACATACTCGCATTTATACCGGCTGACAGCGACTTTGCCGCAAACGACATAAAGGGTCAGAGCGTCATGCTGCTGCCGGAGGATTCGGCTATGCTTAACGGGGTGAAAGAAGCGCTCCGTAAAATAGAAATTCTTTAAAAAGAGGTGTAACATTTGAAAGATCTTAAGCATCTGATCTACTTCGAAAGCCTGCTTGAGAACGCAAACAATGAGCTGGTGCAGCAGGCACAGGCTGACGGCAAGCTTGCCCTCGGCTATACCTGCTTCCACATCCCCGAAGTTCTGCTCAATTGCGACAACTGCTTCTCGGTTCGTCTTCGTGCACCCAACACCGGTTCCATCGACATCGCCACCTACTACATGTCCAACTACACCTGTGAGTTCGCAAGAGCTCTGGTTGAGCGTGGTATAGAGGGCGGCTATCAGTTCCTGGACGCAATGATCGGTGTTGACGCATGCTCCATGATGAACAGAGCAATGGAACACTTCGAGATACTCGAAGTCAATTCCAAGCCCAACTTCTTCGTGACCCACTGCGACATGCCCTACAAGATCACCGACTACACTCTTGAATCCTATGTAAAGCAGATGCGTCTGCGTGTGCTGGACGTTCTCACCGAAAAGTACGGTGTGGACACCTCCGATGCGGCGATCCGCAAGGCTGTTGAGGAGCACAATGAGGTTTGCAGGATCATCTCCGAGATAAGTGAGATGCGTAAGGCAGAAAATCCCGTTATCACCGGTTATGAATTCCATATCCTCAACCTTGTGACCTACTGCTGCCCCAAAGCTCTCATTCTGCCCAAGCTCCGCGAAACGCTCAAGGAGCTCAAGAAGAGAAAACCCGATGAAAAGAGCCCGTTCCGCGCACGCGTGGCGATAGTCGGCTCCGAAATAGACGATCCCAGCCTCACAAAGCTTATCGAGGACTGCGGCGCGCTCGTCGTTTCCGACCGTTACTGCTTCGGCTCCACCCCCGGCCGCGAGGTCATTGAGCTTAAGGACGATGAGGATGCGCTCAAGCAGATCTGCCTCCACTATATGCAGGTTTCCGAGTGCGCCCGCTACATAGCGGACGAGAAGGTGCTTCAGCGCCGCGAGACCGCCGACCGCCTCGCAAGAGAGTTCAAGGCGGAGGGTATCATCTACGAACAGATGAAGTACTGCGATTACTGGGGCTTCGAGCGTGCGCTCGTTTCCCATATCATGCACGACGAATACGGCTGGCCCGTTCTGTCCATAGACAGGCTCTACAACAACGGCAACTCCGGTCAGCTCCGTACCCGTGTTCAGGCGTTTGTTGAATCGCTTGAAATCAAACGTATTCACAAAGAGGAGGGTATTGACTGATGGCTAAGGCACAATTTCCCAACCCCAAATTCTGGGCTTACAAGGACGAAATGAACTGGGAAGACCAGAAAAAAAACCTCATCGAAGTCGGCGGCATTTTCTGGGATATGCTCAAGGCTACCGATTGGAAGGCGTACGGCAAGGGTCTTCTGAACGATACTCTGTCCGATATTGAGCGCGTAAAGGGCGAATATGCCGACTTTATGGCTCTCTCCGCCGATGAAAAGATCGACCGTATCAAGAACGGCGAACGTTCTCTCGGCCGTCTTTACCGCAAGGGCTCCATGGCGACCGTCCGCCGTGAGTGGCGCGGTATCAAGGACACCATATATGATTTTTCCGAATGGGCAAAAATGTGGGGAATGCTCCTCATGACCTTCTCCAAGGATCTCATCCCCGCGCTCAACAGTGCGCTTTACTACCGCTGGATGATCTCCTATTTCTGCTGCCACGGCTTCATGGATAAGAACATCATGGGTCTTCGCGGCTCCAACCTGCGCATGAGCCATCTGCTTATTTACGATGTGTTCCGTTATGTTGCGGAAAACCTCGTTTTCCTCGCAAAGTGCGACAGGAAGAACGGCAACTGCGAAGCTCTCAACCAGAAGGTCGTCCTCTTCGACGAGATGACCATGGGACAGATCATGGCCGGTTTCCCCGACCTGCTCGGTATTCCTTACCAGCTCATGCCCGTGTTCCTCGTTTCCGAGATCGACCAGCTCACCTGCGTTCCGTATATCGACGCGGTCGAATCCTACGGTCTGCCTGCGGACACCTGCCCTGTTCCCTCTTCCGAGTGCGGCGCGATCGTCGTAGACGCTCTGCCTCATATGGGCAAGTGCTTCATCTCCTCCTCCATGCCCTGCGACGGCTCCACAATGGCTTCCTCCTACATGGCGCGCCGCTTCCCCAACCTGCCTGTGTTCCACCTGTGCTTCCCCGTCCGCTATATGGATGAGGAAACCGTCCAGATGGGTGCGGAAGATATCAGAGCCTGCATAAAGTTCATTGAAGAGCAGACCGGTGCAAAGTGGAACTGGGATGCATACTTTGCCACAATGAAGCGCTTCAATCAGGAGACTGATTATGAGCTCACCAAGTGGGAAGTCAACAAGAGCGCATATCCTCAGCTTCTCGGTCCCTGCTACGAGCTGTTCCGCAAGTGGAACTACGAGATGGACGGCGGCGCTGACCCCAGAGTTCTCGACACCAGCGAAAAGGTCAACAGGCTGCTGCTCCAGGCATACGAAGCAAAGGAAGAGCCGTATCCCGGCAAGATGAAGTACCGCGCTATCGTGTGGTCCTGCCCTGCCCACTACTATGCAAACTTCTCCAACTGGGCGGCAAACTGCTGGGGCATCAACGTGCTGGTTGAGATGGAATCCCTCAACTTCACAAAGCACCTTGAGACCGAAGATAAGGAAGAAGCTCTCCGCGATCTCGCCCGTCTTTATGAGCGTATGGTCATGCGCCGTCACACCAACGGCGGTTATCAGAACGTTGTTGACGAGTGCTGGAAGCAGTGCGAGGACTGGAACGCCAAGCTCGTTATTATGTATCAGAACGTCGCCTGCAAGAATATGGCAACCGTTCAGGGTATTCTGGACGATCAGGGCCGTCAGCGCGGTCTTGACCTCATCTGGGTCGAGCACGATCTTATGGACCCGCGTACCGTTTCCCGCCGCACAATGCGCGACAAGGTCAGCGAATATATGCGTACCGTTATGCGCGCTGAGCCTATCGATCCGTCCCTTGTTGAGTTTGAAGACGAAGTGTGCATGTAACACGTCAAAACAAAAGCTTACGGAACGAATCCCCGCGTAGCGAGGCTTCTTATCCTCTCGCTTTCGTTTTTCCTCTCCGTTTTGCAAACACTCCGTTGGTTTTCAAAACGGTTTACGGGGGCTTTTAACAAAAGCTTACGGAACGAATCCCCGCGTAGCGAGGCTTTTAACAGTAGCTTTTTCGCAAACTTTTGCAAATATTTTCTTCCGGTAAATCCGGAAATATTTACCGGAAGAAAACAAAAATTAAAATTAATTATTTTATTAAAAGATAATAATCATTTTGGAGGGTATACAAATGAAGTATTTCGGCGGCTGCGATGTAGGTTCCACCTATAC
>UROG01000020.1 GCA_900549485.1 uncultured Eubacteriales bacterium | reverse complement strand
CTCAGCTCATGGGCGCTCTCGGCGCTGCCGAGTATGCCCGCCAGAAGGGTCTTGCTAAAAAGTAATTGTCTCTGACGCTTTTCTCAATTAACGAAAGGAGCATATAATTTTTAATGGAAAAATTCCTTAAATTCGTATTTTCCCTGGTAAAGGTGCTTCTTGTGACTGTCGTTGTTCTGTTTATCGTCTATTTCTGGAATCTTGACCAGAAGGTTCTCGGCTGGGCATATAAGCAGGTCAATCTGATGTTCGACCGCAAGAAGGTAGACCAGGTGTTCTAAGGTATGGAGCTGTATAATCACCTTATTGAAAACACACTGGAGCTTTTAAAGGGTTCTCCTAAAAAATGGAGCTTTAATGCAAACGACAAATGGCACGATCTTGGTTCGAGCGAGCTTGTGCTCCAGAAGGACGCCGCTTATGAGCTTGGCGCAAGCGGCAAAGGAAGCGCAAACTACCTCCTGTTCACTTCAAACGCCGGGCTTGTCAGCGGGGATCAGGTTCTGCTGTACGGTCCCGACATGGGTGAGATCAGGGGCGACTGTGATTTTGCCCGTATCGTCCTTCTGCGCATAGGCGATATTGACGGAGACGATGAAGTCATCTATCGCACGCTCAAGGATATCGAGTTTTCCAAATACCACGTTTATCCTGAAGGCTATATGGTGCGTATGTCCCCTGAATCTTACCGTGAGCAGATCCGTGTAAGCCGGGACGCGCTCAGAAAAGGCATCAGCTTCAGATCCGTCGGCATGGATTACATTGCCGAGTACAGGAAGAACGCCAATGTTGTCGCCGCGACGGTCATTTTTATTACCGATCCGTCATTCGATTATTCCGCAATGAAGGATATCGCAAAGAAAGCAGCCGCCGTTACCGGAACACTCACCCACATTCTTGAAGGTCTGCCCACTGACTGCACGGTTTGTGCGCTCAAGGACGTCTGTGAAGAGGTTGACGGTATGAAGGAGCTTCACTTCGGTATCGGCTCCAAGGGTGCGGAACACCGCTAAAAAGCAAAAAATCAGCTTGTTCGTATGAACAGGCTGATTTTTTCGGCGTTCCAAAGGACTTTTGGGTTATTTGAAAAAAAGGGGCTGCCCCAATTGAGGCAGCCCCTTTGGTATAGCATATTCTACTTTACTGATTTTGTAAAATCACGCGTTCTTCGCCTGTCTTGAACGAATGACGAACAGGATGGCAACGATCAGTGCGATACCGACAGCAAGGCAGATGACCGCGTTGCGTACAAATCCGGCAAGGATGAAGCACACAAAGCTGACCGCCGCAACGGTAAGCGCATAGGGAAGCTGTGTCTCAACGTGGGAGATATGATTGACATTTGCACCGGCGGAAGCCATGATGGTCGTATCGGAAATGGGGGAGATATGGTCGCCGCAGACAGCGCCTGCAAGGCAGGCGGAAATGCCTATCATAAGCAGGTCGGGGTTGTTCGTGAACACGGGAAGAACAATGGGGATAAGGATGCCGAACGTACCCCAGCTGGTGCCGGTAGCAAAGGCAAGCCCGAGAGCGATAAGGAAGATGATTGCGGGCAGCATGGAGAACAGACCGGCAGCTGCGCCCTTAACAAGACCCGCAACATAGTCGGCAGCACCGAGTGCGCTGGTCATATTCTTGAGAGTAAGAGCAAAGGTGAGTATAAGCAGAGCAGGAACCATTGCGACAAAGCCCTTGGAAATGCAGGCGCAAGCGTTCTTGAAGGTGATGACGCGGCGGCAGATGAGGTAAATGAAGGTTATGATAACCGCTATGATGCAGCCCCATGGGAGGCCGACGGATGCGTCAGTGTTTGCAAAGGAGTCGACCAGCGACTCACCTGACCAGAAGCCGCCGACATACATCATACCGCAGATGCAGCAGATAATAAGCACGATAACGGGGATGAGCATATCCCAGATGGTTGCGCCTTCGACTTCAGTCTCCTCGTCATTGCCGAGGGAGCCGACATTGCCTGCAAGCGCCTTCATTTCAGCCGCTGCCATAGGACCGTAGTCAACGCCCATAACAGTAATGATTATTACGAATGCAATGGTAAGCAGAGAGTAGAAGTTAAAGGGGATCGCCTGAACAAAAAGCTGAATACCGGAGATGCCGGTGTCCAGATCCTGCGCGGTGGCGGAAACAGCAGCCGCCCATGAGGACACGGGTGCTATCATGCAGATCGGCGCGGCAGTGGCATCGATCAGCCATGCCAGCTTTACACGGGAAACCTTGTGGCTGTCAGTCACGGGACGCATGACCGAGCCGACCGTAAGGCAGTTGAAATAGTCGTCAACAAAAATCAGAACGCCGAGAAGGAACGTGGCAAGTATCGCACCTGTGCGGGTATGCACATGCTTTACGGCCCAGCGCCCGAATGCGGCGGAACCGCCGGCGGCGTTTATAAGGGCAACCATGATTCCCAGAAGAACAAGGAACATGAAAATACCGGCGTTCCAATTATCGGCGAGAGCGGCAAGGAAGCCGTCTTCAAGCAGGGTGTTGAGGGAAGCTACAGGATTGAAGCCGCCGAGAAACAGCGCGCCGACAACAATGCCGATGAACAGAGAGGAATACGTTTCCTTGGTTATAAGCGCAAGAACGATTGCAACTATCGGCGGGACAAGCGCCCAAAAAGTACCGACCATAGACATGAGAGTTTACCTCCTGAAAATAAAAATATCATGAACAGAGAAGATACTGTTCATGACATGAAATAAACCCATCGTCTATGTCCGACAGCCCTCCACTCCTTACGAAGTGACAGTCCTTGAGATGTTATCTCAAGCCCCAGGCATACCCGGCCGGAAAACCGTGTACCCTTCGGCGGCAGACCCTTTCACACCGGATGTATCCGCATCCTTCAACGGTGCTACTGATGACGACCGCGCCTCTATCATCTTTGTTCAATTGCCCACATTATACATCAGCTTTTCCGTATGTCAACACAAAAATTTCAGAAAATGCATTTTTGTGTTTTTTAACGAATTTCAGGCGAATTTCGTCGGACATTTCTTGGATAAATATATAAAATCACTTAAACCCGAGCGTCGGTTTGCCCTGATAAGGCGTAAAAAACACATTTCCGCTGTCGATCATGACATACTGTCCGTCTTTCAGATCAATGTCTGTTGAGAAAATATCCTTGTTTTCATTGTAGCAGCTGCTTTTTGGACTGGTCAGATTTTCTGTGTAATAATCACCAGACCATGCCGCGTCTCTCCCCGTTTCGTCGAGGACAGAGCCGATTTTTATATTCAAATAATATATTTGTCAATCGAGAGCATCACTTTAAAACGTTTTTACCTCTGCGCTCCCTCCGCGACAACATAATCAAGTCCGTAGTAGTTCGCCATTGCAGCATTTATCCAATTGCCCCAATATTCCGCGATCTCCTCGTTGCCTGCCGATGCGAAATATTTCGTTGCCGGTGTATACACAGGCAGGACGACGGTTTTATCCCCGCTCAGCTTTGCCTCGGCGATTATCTCAGTTCTTCTGTTTGAAACGGTATTATTTATCGCAATATCGTAAGCTCCCTTTGCAAATGCGCACAAAAATACTACGCCCAATACGGCAATGCAGGCACATATTATTCTTTTGTCTGTTTTTGTCCACAGCGCTTTAAGCAAAAGTGCAATTGCAAGCGTTGTATATACCGTAGTCGTGATCAAGGCTCTCGGCGGACAATATTTTGCAAAAGCAAACGCCGCGGCAGATCCCACACCGCCCAAGAACAGCGCAGTCGATATAAAAATCACCGTGCCGTCAATTTTATACGTTATTCCCGCAATAAACAGAAAAGCAAAAATACAATACATCTCTTTCTGACTGCTTAATGTAAAAGAAACAGTATATAGCAGGTTGTACAAAAACCCTGTCAGGTCAAACACTGCGGACGCACTTCTTCCCGTCAATTCAGATGGAGCAGACATCAAAAAAACATAACCCAAAGCCGAAAAGATAAGGCCGCAAAGCAGAAGAATGTCTGTTTTTCGCCTTTTCACGCGGCTATACGCCATAAGGCAAGCCGCAGTGAATATCGCCGCCAAGGATGCGCTTTCGGAATACCCGCCGGCGATAGCGGCAACTGCAAGAAAGAGAATGCAGTATATCAAATTCCGTCTGAATACGCGTTTGTCAGGCACTACAACGGATATATAGTACGGATAAATAAAGAGAAGCGTGAAAAACATTGCCCATGAATAATTGCAGGAGCCGGACAGCCACAAAAACGTCTGTCCGAAATCAGGCGTAAAGCACCAAATCAAAAAAACTTCCGCCAGCATACATACAATATCCCTGATCCTGTCTTCGGATTTTATAAAAGCATACAAAACCGCGATCAGTCCCGTCGAAACAAGCGCATTGACTATGTTGAACACACTTTTTCCCGTCATAACAAATAACTGGACAAAAAAATGTGAAAAAACTCGTCCGTTTGCGTATATTCTGTGAGCAGTCATTGACGGCAGTATGTCTACGATCCTTTCTATGCGGGAGCCGTCGCTGAAATTAAAAGCATACGCATAATCATCGCATAACAGCGGCGTATAAAAATTAAAAAAGAGCATTGCAGCAAAAATGCAGGCAAATAATACTGACGGAGCCGCATATTTCCATCTAAAAAAACACTTTGCGCTGCCGCATAAACGTCGTGCGTTCAGCTTTGTAAACCGTGTCTTTATATTTATCGGCATACCGGCGCCTCCAAATGAAAAAAGCTCTCGCTCCCGCCGATTTTCAGCAGGTTCTCCCCCCTGCCGAAGCCGACTTAACGATGTGCTTTATAATATAGCCCGAATATGGGCTATTGTCAACAAAAGAGTATGAATATACCTTTAATGCAGAAGATAACTTACAAGGCGGTGGTCTGCATTATTGTTTTTGACAGGCTGTGGGATACGATGCGCAAAAGGAATATTTCACAGTACAAGCTGATAAAGGAATACAAAATCAGCACAGGTCAGCTGGACAGGCTGAGAAAGAACGGCAACGTAAACACCTATACGCTCAATCAGCTGTGCGAAATTCTGGAATGTACTCTGGAGGATATAGCGGAGTACAGGGAATAGCCGGACAATTGTCCGATCTTGACGCGGTGCCGATTATATGACATTCGGCATACGCCCCTGCATTTGGGTGTATGCCGGCAATTAAGCATATGCCCTCTGTCCGGTCTCAGATCCGCAGAAACGGCGCAAAAAATGCTTGACACATGCACTTCCCGATGCTATTATATTCGAGTACGCGCCCGCGGGCTCAGCTTTGGGGTTCATGCCGTTTGTGCGGTGTCCTTTCTGCCCATAGCTTGGACGCAGGGTATAGTAACACTTTGAAAGGGGTATAATCCTATGATAACAAAAGAAGTTAAGACCCAGGTCATCTCCGAGAACGCTCTGCACGAGGGCGACACCGGCTCTCCCGAGGTTCAGGTTGCCATCCTCACCCAGCGTATCCGTGAGCTTACTGAGCATCTCAAGTCCCACCCCAATGACGACCACAGCCGTCTGGGTATGTATAAAATGGTTGGTAAGCGCCGCCGTCTTCTCGACTACATGGCCAAGAAGGATATCGAGCGTTACCGTGCAATCATTGCAAAGCTGAACATCCGCAAGTAATTTCAGCTTTTCCGAGGATTATGAAGGTTTTTATGGAGAGACAAGTGAATACTGTCTCTCCATGTTTTTTCCCGCGCCCAAGCAAATAAGCAAGCGCTTTTTAACGGCTTGGTATTTAGAAAAGTGCTTTCGTCCTGCCGGCAGGAGCATTTTTCTAAGTACTGAGCGTAAAAAAGTGTAATGATAAAATTAAGGAGAAACACATGATAATCACCAATAAGCAGTTTCCCAACTACAAAAAGTACGAAATGATGTATGAAGGCCGTCCTCTGTCTATGGAAGTCGGCAAGCTGGCTGAGCTGTGCAACGCCGCAGTGCTGGTCAGATACGGCGAAACCACCGTTCTCGTCACCTGCACCGCTTCCGCACGTCCCAAGGACGGCATTGATTATTTCCCTCTCGCAGTTGACTTTAACGAAAAGCTCTACGCGGTAGGCCGCATCCCCGGCAGCTTCATGCGCCGTGAAGGCAAGCCCAGCCTTCCCGCTGTTCTCGCTTCCCGTCTTATCGACCGCCCGATGCGTCCTCTCTTCCCGTCCGATCTCCGCAACGATGTTGTCATTGCATGCGAAGTGCTCTCCGTTGACCGTGACTGCTCCCCCGAGATCACCGCAATGATCGGCGCGTCCGCGGCTGTCTCCATTTCCGACGTTCCCTTCAACGGTCCTATCGCCGGTATCGTTCTCGGCTGGGACGGCGAGAAGTATCTCTTCAACCCCACCAAGGAAGAACGCAAGAACAACCGCATGACCACCACCATCGCCGCGACTCACAAAAAGATAGTCATGATAGAGTCCGAGGCAGATCAGGTTCCCGACGAGGTCATGTATGAGGGTATCGTTCAGGCGCATGAGCATCTCCAGCCCGTTCTCGACCTTATCGACAGAATGGTCGAGGAGATCGGCAAGCCCAAGTTTGAATATGAACACGCCTCCTTTGACGAAGAGCTGTTTGCAGAGCTCGATGAGAACGAATTTGAATCCATGGAATACTGCATGGACACCGACGACAAAAACGTGCGCGAAGCCCGCGTGAACGATTGGGTCAGCATGGTCGAGGAAAAGTACGGCGAAGAGCATCCCGACCTTATGAATTACATGGACGAGATCCTTTACAAGCTTCAGAAGAAGGTCGTCAAGAAGTGGCTGCTCGCAGGCAAGCGCGTTGACGGCCGTGCAATGAACGAGATCCGCCCGCTGGCGGCGGAAGTCGGCGTTCTCCCCGTTGTCCACGGCTCCGGTCTCTTTACCCGCGGTCAGACACAGGTTCTGTCCATCGCCACTCTTTCCACCCTTGCCGACGCGCAGAAGCTCGACACCATATGGGAAGAGGAAGAGAAGCGCTTCATGCACCACTACAATATGCCGTCCTATTCCACCGGCGAAGCCCGTGCGAGCCGCTCCACCGGCAGACGCGAGTACGGCCACGGCGCGCTTGTGGAAAAAGCTCTTGACGCGGTTATCCCCGATGTTGAGGACTTCCCCTACGCTATCCGCGTCGTCTCTGAGGTTCTTTCCTCCAACGGTTCAACCTCTCAGGGTTCTATCTGCGGCACGACGCTCGCACTGATGGACGCAGGCGTCCCCATCAAGGCTCCCGTTGCCGGTATCTCCTGCGGTCTTATTCAGGACGGCGACGATTTCACCACATTCATCGACATTCAAGGCGTTGAGGACTTCCACGGCGAAATGGACTTCAAGGTTGCCGGCACCAAGCAGGGTATCACCGCGATACAGATGGATCTCAAGAACGACGGTC
Source organism: uncultured Eubacteriales bacterium (assembly GCA_900549485.1). GTDB lineage: Bacteria > Bacillota > Clostridia > Oscillospirales > Oscillospiraceae > Limivicinus. The sequence goes on along the minus strand of UROG01000020.1, from coordinate 37,951 downwards.
TGAAGCATGAGATAGTCAAGGAAGCTTTTGCTATCACCAAGGAAGCCCGCTTCCAGATCCTTGACGCGATAATGCTCAAGGCCATTGCCGAGCCGCGCAAGGAGCTTGCAAAGACCGCTCCCAAGATGATCCAGATGCACATCAATCCCGACAAGATCCGCGAGGTCATCGGCTCCGGCGGCAAGGTCATCCAGAAGATCACCGCAGACACCGGCTGCAAGATCGATATCAACGACGACGGCAGCATATTCATCGCCTCCTCCGATATCGAGGCCTGCCGCGCCGCACGCACCACCATTGAGCAGATAGTGTTTGAGCCGGAAGTCGGCGCTCTGTACTACGGCAAGGTTTCCAACATCCGCTCCGATTTCGGCGCATGGGTCGAGCTTGCCCCCGGCAAGGACGGTCTTGTAAAGATCAAGGATCTTGAGTTCAAGCGCACCGAAAAGGTTGAGGACGTCCTCAAGATAGGCGACATGACTTGGGTAAAGGTCATGAACGTCGGCCCGAAGGGCATTGACCTCAGCCGCAAGGACGCTCTCAGAGAGCGCGGCGAAGCGTAATATTTCCGTCAATAGTCTTGTCCGGCGGCCTCATCAAGGCTGCCGGACAGTTTCAAACACCCCTGCATCCGTTTGGATGCAGGGGGTGTTTTTTTCATATTTATTCACATTTTCCAGCAGTCATACAGGCTTTTTGTTACCGCAGCGGAGCATTCTTTAAGATACGGCACATATTTGAGAAGCTTGTTGGGGTCCGACACGCCTATCAGACCGCTGAATGATAGCGAAGCGACAATTGTACCCTCTCTGTCGCGGACGGGCACGGCGATGCAGCTGCCGTTGATGCTGCTCTCCTGAAAGTCTATCGCGTAGCCGTTTGCGACTGTTTTTTTTAGCTCCTCCCGGTACGTGTCCGGGTCGATTATCGTAAAGGGCGTCAGCGCCTCGGGCTTGTGCGTTTCGAGAAGCTGATCTATAAGCGCAGACGGCAGTTCGCAAAGCAGTATTTTTCCGCCGCCGCAGGCATAGTAAGGCAGGACAGAGTTGAGCGGCGGGACGTAGTTGATTATTGACTTTGTAAGCGACTGCTGAATAATGCGGCAGTCAGCCCCGTTGCGCACGATAAGGTTCATAGCGAGGCCGTGCTTCGCGGTGCACTGCTCCATAGGGCATTTGGCCGCATCGCTGAGCGCAAGGTAGAAATTGTTCTTTTCCGTGACAAAGCTTATTTTTTCTCCGGCTATATATTGACCTTCTTCAAGCTGGTAAACCCAGCCCGTCATTTCCAGAGTCTTTAAAATACGAAAAGCCGTTGAGGGATTGAGCGTGCAGGTTTTTGCAATGGCATTTACTCCGAGCGGCGCTTTCGCACAGCGGAGCAGATCAAGAACGCCCATGGCGCTTTCGACCATTTTTATAGTTTCCGTTTTCTGTGTATTCCCTTCCATTTGAAAATCCCCCTTCCGAAAAAGTTTGATTTCGGCTATTTTATACCTTGCGCGCCTTATCTGTCAACAAGTTATGTACGCCGCTTCCGGAAACGGGCAAATTTGCTTTGTCACTATTTGCTAAAAGGGAATATTCGTTTTTTTGCACAATCCACAAAAAAATTTTGAACGCAAAATTAAGGTTGACTGCACGGGAAAAAGAGTATATAGTCAAAATCGGAATATGTATTCCGACAGAATGAGTATTCCGTAGGAATTACCGTTCCGTAACAAAACAATCTTTTGTTTAAGGAGAAAAATCATGGCAAGAATGAAGCTCGAAGGTATCTATATTCCGGTAGTAACCCCGTTCAACAAGGACGAGTCCATCAACTTCCAGGGCATCAAGGAAGTCACCAAGTTCCTGGCAGACAACGGCGTTACCGGTATCATTCCCTCCGGTTCAACCGGCGAAATGATAGCGCTTGAAAAGGATGAGCAGATCGCCGTCAACAAGGCATACATCGAAGCAGGTCACGACTGCGGCATCAAGGTCGTCGCTTCCACCGGCGCATACCGCACCGGCGACGTCGTTGAGATGTCCAAGGCCGCCGAGGCAGACGGCGCAGACGGCATCATGGCTGTTACCCCGTGGTACATGGGACCGAACAAGCAGGAGCTGTATGAACACTACAAGACCATCCACAATGCTATCGACATCCCCGTAATGATGTACCACAACCCCTACTACTCCACCGTTCTTCTTGACGACCGCTTCATCGCAAAGCTCTACAACGAGGGCTGCATCGACGCTATCAAGGAGCGTCAGGCAGACGTATTCAGGCAGCAGAATCTCCGCCGTCTGACCGACGAGAACTTCAACATCTTCTATGGCTACGACGTATGCGCGGTCGAGACACTGTCCTGCTGGACGGACGGCTGGGTCGTCGGCACCGGCAACCTCTTCCCGAAAGAGAACTCCACCGTTTACAACCTTGCAAAGGCAAAGAAGACCGCCGAAGCAATGAAGGCTCAGGAAGAGCTGGTATGGCCTTACCTGCCGCTGTTCACCGAGGCCGACTCCAACGGCGATGTGCTCTGGCTCCAGATAATCAAGGAAGGTCTGAAGCTGCGCGGCGTTGACGCAGGCTACTGCCGCAAGCCCGTTATCTCCGAGCTGCCCGCAGAGGATATCGACAGACTCAAGAAGGTTCTCAAGCACTATAACTACATCTGATCCGGCGGCCGTCTCTGAAACTGCACGGAACATAGAAACAAAACATTCTGAGTATTATTTTTGCCTTTCTTTCGCCCCCTCCTTACCGGGGGCGAAAGAAGCGGCGAAAAGGAGGAGAACCAAATGATAGCTAAAGAATTTGATGTCATAGTAGCCGGCGGCGGCACTGCCGGATGCATTGCGGCTCTCGCGGCGGCAAGAAACGGCGCAAAAACTCTCGTGGTAGAAAAGAACAGGTGTCTCGGCGGTCAGTTCACCTCCGGTATGCAGGGCGCATGGGTCGGTTTTTCCGATAAGCTCAAGCGCTGTGTCGGCGGTATGACATGGGAGCTGAGAAACATTCTCAAGGACATGGGCGCGATCGTTGACAAAGATCCCGAAAAAGACGTCTGTTATCTTTATGATACAGAGGTCGCCAAGGTCGTTCTTGACGATCTGGCGGCAAAAGAGCCTAATCTTACTACCTATCTGAACACGCAGATAATCGACGTGCTTCAGGACGGCGATACCGTCACCGGTCTGGTCGTCGTATCAGAAATGAATCTCATTGAGGTACACGGCAAGGTCGTTATCGACTGCACCGGCGACGCAGGCGTCTGCGCAAAGGCGGGCGCAACATATGATATCCGGCGCGACGAGGATATCCAACCTATGACGCTCATCGGCAAAATGGCCGGTGTGGACATGGAAAAGGTCGCAAAATACTATGAGGAGCATCCGCCCGTAATGGACACTATGATGCCCCCCGCATGGCACGATTTCAGGAGCTTCCCCGGACTTATGCACTTCGGTCTTAAGGACGAGCTCAAAGACGTCGAGCTTCCGGCGGACAAGGAATATCTCCGTCACTGGCTTGGTATCTTTACCTCTACTCCCAATCCCGGCGAAATGACGATCAACTGCTCCGGCGCGCTTGAGGCGAACAGCACCATCGGCATGGAAACACGCACCGAACAGGAGAATTTCTCCCAGAAGTGCCTGTACGACGTGGCATGGGCGATGAAAAATTACATTCCCGGCTTTGAAAATTCCTATCTCACTGCAATCGCCGCAATGCTTGGCGTGCGTGAATCCCGCCGCGTGATATGCGATTACGAGGTCAAGTTCCAGGACTTCCTCGACGCAAAGGACTTCCCCGACAGCATAGGCCGCGGTGCAATGCCCGCAGGCTTCCACACTCCCGAGGGGGAGACCATGGTCGTTTACGATCTGGAGCTGGGCACATCCATGACTATTCCTTACAGCTGCATGGTCGTCAAAGGCAAGGAAAACCTGCTTGTCGCGGGTCGCTGCGCCTCATACGAAATAGAGGTAGCCAACTGCATCCGCTGCATGCCGCAGTGCATGGTAATGGGCGAAGCCGTCGGCACCGCAGCCGCCATGGCGGTCAAGGCCGGCGTTACCGCCCGCAATGTCGATATCAAGGCGCTTCAGGCAAAGCTCGTCGAGCAGGGCGGTATTCTCTGATCGGCACAGGTTTCTACATCCGCTTCACTTTGAATTTTTCGCAGAGCAAAGGCTCTGTGTAAATAAACAAAAGCAGTGCCGCGCAATTCCCGTCGGCGGGAATTTTGCGGTACTGCGCAAACAAAATGAAAGGACGCAAAAACATGAAAGCAAAAAAACTGATCGCACTTCTCCTGGCAGTTCTCACAATGTTCTCGCTTACCGCTATCGGTCAGGCGGCCGAGCCCGAAAAGCTGGTCATCTGGACCTGCCTCACCGCTGACGCACAGTTTGAAGTCCTCAACAAGCAGTTCACCGAACTCGGCAAAGAGATGGGTGTTGAAGTTGAGGTAGAAAAGCTCTCCTTCAGCGAAATGATAGGTAAGCTGGCTACTGCCGCGGCAACCGACGAGGTTCCCGACGTCATGCACGTCAACTTCGGCGGCACCGCACAGCTCTACTCCGACGAGGTTCTCATGCCTCTGGACGATATCATCAACACCATCGGTGCCGATGATTTCTCCGACGCCTACAAAACCGTTCTGACCGGCGCTGACGGCCACATCTACGGTCTTCCCGACTGGGCAATGCACACCTCCGTATGGTACCGCAAGGATCTGTTTGAGGAAAAGGGTCTTGAGATCCCCACCACATGGGCTGAGTTCAAGGCAGTCGCAGAAGCGCTCAACGACGGCGACGCAATGAAGGGCTTCCCCGTTCCTCTGGACGGCGTTCAGGTCGCGGCACAGACCCTTTATGAGCTGATGTGCTCCAAGGGCGTGTTCTTCCTCGATCCCGATACCGGCGAGTATGTCTTTGACAAGGAAAAGGATGAGATGATCGAAGTTATCGACTACCTCGTCGATCTCTACAAGACTGCTTCTCCCGCCGGCTCCCTCACATGGAGCTGGGGTGACTACCGCAACGCTCTCGCCGTTTCCGGCACCGTTGCAATGACCCTCGACATGGGCGCAGTCATCGGCAATGCGCAGGGCAACGCCCCCGAGATGGTCGATAAACTCGGCTGCTTCGACTTCCCCGGCGTTGACGGCAACAAGGTCGCATCCTTCGGCTCCGGCTACTGCTTTGTCGGCACCAAGCAGGAATCCGAGGAGCGCACCGCTCTTGTTTCCGAATTCCTCACAAAGCTCTACACTCCCGAGCGCGCAGCGGAACGTGCGCTGAGCCGCCCCATGTTCGCATTCCCCTCCTACCTGCCTGCATTTGAGATATACAAGGCAAGTGAGAAGGTCGCCGCGTTCCAGACCGAGGTTGAAACCATCATGAACGCTTTCGAGAACACCACTTGGTATTGGTACGGCATGGAGAACGGTCTGTCCCCGATGTCCGCTCATATTGAAGGCACGACCATATTCGGCGAAGCTCTCCAGGGCGCATGCGACGGAACCTACACCTCCGAAGAGGCATACGAGCTGATCAATGACGATCTCTCCGCGTTCGCCGCAACCATGGGCTGATATTCGCCCTGAACAATAGTATCAATTGACAAAACCGAACGGGAGGAGAACTCTCTCCTCCCGTTTGCTTTAAACCGGGAGATTAGAAAAATGAGCGAAACAGTTATTCAAAAAAGAAGACTTTCAGGTGGGTACGCAAAAAGGCACAATATGATCGGGTTGGCTTTTGCACTTCCGGCAATTATCTTTTTGCTCGTTTTTGTGCTTTACCCGGTAGTTTACAACGTTGTACTGAGCTTTACGGACGCGTCTCTTTCCGCCAAAAAGGGAATGCATTTCGTCGGGCTGAAAAATTATATCTCAATGTTCTCCAACAGGCTGTTCAAGAAATATTTCTGGAATACCTGCGTATGGACGTTCTGGTCCGTCCTCGGTCAGGTCGTGCTGGGACTTGCGCTGGCGCTGCTTATAAGCCGCCCGATGAAAGGCGCTACTGCGCTCAGGAGCTTTCTGCTCATCCCTTATGTCGTTCCCGCCGTCACAATGGCGCTGATCGCCAAATGGGTGTTCAACTCCGACTACGGCATACTCAGCTATTGGATGCAGAAAGCGGGCTGGATTGAGGCAAGACAGTCGCTGCTCGCAATGAAGGGACCTGCGATGTGGGTGGTCGTCATAATAAACATATGGCGCTCCTACCCGTTCCCGATGCTGATATACTGGGCGGCGCTCAAGTCGATCGACAAACAGATGTACGAGGCGGCCACGGTTGACGGCGCGACAAAATGGCAGAGCTTCCTGCATATAACCCTGCCGCAGCTCAAGGGTACCACTGCCGTTCTCATAGTGCTGCGCACGATATGGACGGCTACATACTACGATCTTATCTATATGATCACCGGCGGCGGACCTGTCGGCTCTACAACACATCTGCCGATACTCATTTACAGCACGTCCTTCGGCTCGTTCCAGCTGGGCGCCGCCTCCGCGATATCAATGGTTCTCGGCGTTCTGATGTTTATCTGCATCGTGTTCTATCTCAGAACCGGTGCGGCGGATGAATAAGAAAGGAGAAGCAGGTCATGAAAGAAAGCAGCTTAAAGCAGCAGAAACTGAAATCCACGATCATAACGTGCATCCTTGTGCTGTTCGTTATCATTATGGTCGGCTTCCCGCTTCTGTGGATGATAATAAGCTCCTTCAAGCCCGGCACGGAGCTGTTCAACGTTCCGCCGAAGGTGTTTCCCACGGTATTCTCACTGGAATGGTACAAGCAGGCATTTTCCAATGAAAACGTAATACATTATTTTCTCAATTCGCTGAAAATTGCCGGAATAGTAATGGTCGTTGATATGGGTATAGGCACACTCACGGCGTACAGCGTCACGCGCTTCAGCTACAAGGGCAGCCGCCTTCTGAGGATGAGCATCCTCGCGGCGTACTGCATCCCGCCTATCATGCTTATGATCCCGCTTTATAAAATAATGGCGGCGCTTCACCTCACAGGAAGCCACGTCGGCGTTATCATAGGGCATCTTACAATAACGCTCCCCTTCTCGGTATGGCTGCTGATCTCCTTCTTCCGCAAGTTGCCCAGAGAAATAGACGAGGCCGCCATGATAGACGGCGCGAACGAATGGCAGGTTTTTGTGCAGATCGACTTTCCGCTGTGCATCTCCGGCATCCTGTCCACGGGTATTATGGCGTTCATTATGTCATGGAACGAATTTTTGCTCTCAAGCGTACTCATAAACAAAGAGACGATGAAGACGCTTACTGTCGGTATTTCAAACTACATAAGCTCCACCCATATTGATTGGGGCATAATAATGGCGCTTGGTACGATAACGACCATTCCCGTCGTCATTCTCTTTGCAGCCGTGCAGAAATACTTTGTAGAGGGTATGACCGCCGGCGCAGTCAAAGGCTGATAAGAAAAGTCCGGCTTCCTCCGGAAGAGAAAGCCGAAAGCATCACCGCCCTGAGATAGCTTGTATCTCAGGGCGGTGAAACATTATATGCGCTTACAGCAGGAGCAGTGAAAGGCACACTGACAGCAGACATGTAACGCTGCCGAAGAAAAGCTGTCCGGCGGTATGCCTTTTCAGGTAAAGCGACGACCATACCACAGCCGCAAGGAAAGCAAGCCACGGCAAAGCATTCACCCAGCCGACATAAAGAAATATCAGCGCGATAGGCGCGGTGGCGCTGCATGAATGGCCGCTGCTGCGGATTTTCAGGAGCTTATTGAAAATAATCAGAATAACGACGCTGAGAAAATAGGACATGGTTATCGTGCGCAGAGCCGTACTTTTGCCCGAGGCGAACGACCAGATCAGCGCGGCGGTGTACCCCGCAAAGGAGAACACAAACGCAAGCTTTCTTTGCGCGGCGCGTCCCCCGCTTTTCCACTTTGGAACAAGCATCTGGCACGGATATGCCAGAGCGGGGACGATCCCCAGAAACAGTATCAGCAAGAAAGCCTCCAGTGTGCTGCCGAAAACATTATCCGTGCCGGTATACAGGCTCCATGCCAGCGCCGAAACAACAATGGGCGGAATAGAAATTATCCTGATGAATTTTGCGACTCTGTCCCTGAACATTTTAAGTCCCCCTTCCGTTTAAATACAGACTCGGCAAAATCGGCTTGCTGTTCTCTACCATTTGCTCAAGCCGATTGTATGATATTCCGTTTCCGAATTGACCTAAAAGCTTCCATATGTTATAATAAGCCAAAGATTGCCCCTGATGCAATGCTGATATCAAGCAATTTGTTCGTTATTTGTACACATTTCAAAAAGAGTAAAGCGCAATGGAAGACAAGAGAGTCACTAAGACAAAGCACAACATAAGAAGCACGCTTATCAGCTTGCTTCAGGAAAAACCGTTTGAGAAAATCACCGTGGCAGAAATATGCCGTGTAGGCATGATCAGCCGCATTACCTTCTACACGCATTATGACAGCAAATATTCCCTGCTGAATGAAATGATCTCCGACTATATGAATGAAGCGGACATCAATTATCATAGGATGCAGAAGCTCAACAACCCGAACAACGACGGACATATCGGATATGAAAACCTGCTTGAATGTATCCTATGCCTGTTCTATGACAATCAGGACTTTTTTTCGCATATCGGGGCAAATGAAAATCCGTACCTGTTTTCCGAATTTTTCAACTATGTCTTCCGCTGTGTTGACGATTATATACGCCGCCACACAAGTCTTGTGCCGAAGTACCCGATAAGACAGACCGCCGCGCTCATATCCAACGGTCTGTTCGGCGTGGTCAACGCCTGCGCCGATGAGGACATGCCCGACAGCAAAGTGAGAGAGCTGGCAAGATCCATGTACAGAGATCTCCTGCAATCCGACCTTTTTTCGGACAATCAGGAAAGCTGATATTGTAAAAAAGCTCACAGAGATTTTTGTCAAAGAAGCAAGCTTTTTTGACAAGCTATGCCTTGGGCAGATTTTATCTGCCCAAGGCTTTTATCTGCCTGTTGAGCCGAAGCCGCCCGCGCCGCGCTCTGTTCCGTCAAGCTCCTCCGCCTCTTCAAAATCAACTGCCAGAAACGGCATGACGACAAGCTGGGCTATTCTGTCCCCCGGCTGAACGGTGCGTGTTTCGCCGCTGTCGTTATGCATGGCAACAATGTATTCACCCCTGTAATCGCTGTCGCATATCCCGATGCAGTTTGCCGGACGAAGCCCCTGCTTTGCGGCAAGACCGCTCCTTGCAACGACCGCGCCGAAATACCCCTCCGGTATCGCGGCAGAAATGCCGGTGCCTATCATAGCCGTGGCATACGGCTCAATGCTGACTGGCTCATCGATGCAGGCGTACAGATCGTATCCCGCCGCGGCAGCCGAGCCGCGGTGCGGCAGGCGCGCATTTTCTCTCAGCTTTTTTATCTTTACTATCATTTCTGCCTCCGTTTTCAGAGCGCATACCGCGCCCCGTTATCCGCACTTTTATTTGACTGTAATTATATCCCGCCTGTACCGGCACCGTCAAGTGCGCGCGCCTGTTTTCCCCCGCGTTTCCGCAAAACGCGCAAAAACCTTGCCCGAATATTGGCATATTTTTACAAAAATAAAAAAACAGTTGTAAATATCCGCCCTATAACGTAAAATAGGAAAAAAGAAAACCAGATTATGTAAATTATTACGATTGAGGGCTGTACTATGGATGAACAGTGGATCGAACATCTGATGCTTGAATATTCCGCCGCTCTGCTGAAATACCTTATGCACCACACAAGCTCCCGCGAAGACGCCGAGGACATTTTGCAGGAGGTTTTTCTGAGCTGTCACAGGCACGCCGCCGAATTTGATCCGTCGCGCTGCAACGAGCAGGCATGGCTGTACATAATCGCAAAGCGCAAGCTTATAAGCTATTACAGGTCGAAAAAGGATCAGGTCAGTCTTGACGCCATGGAGGCCGATCTCACCCCCGGCCGTGACGATATGTCCAAAGCAATAAACGTGATGGCGTGCCGTCAGGCTGTGGCGAAGGCGCTCAGTATTCTTGACGAGCGCAGCCGCAGCGTCGTTGTCCTGCGCTGTCTCAAGGGGCTTTCGCCCGATGAGACCGCAAAGCGTCTCGCTCTGACGCCGGGCAACGTCCGCGTTATACAGAGCCGCGCCATCGGCAAAATGAGCAAGTTCCTTGAAGATTCCGATTTCTCGCCGGAGGACTTTTTTTCATGACCATTTTAAAAGTTCCTGTAACAAATACGCAGCCGGTGCGTACTGTATGGCGTGAAAAGAAATTACGGGAGTGAAGAATAAATGGAAAAAACCGAAAAACTTCTGCGAATTTGCGCGGATACGCTGAAAATGCCCGGTTGGCGGGACGCTCTTTCCATAATGACAGACAAATATTCCGCCAATGAGCTTTCCGACGAGTTTCTTGACGACGTAGCCGGCGGTATCGTAAAGCACGACTCTTCCGCAGATATAAACGCTTCTCGTTACTTTACCACGGGACGGCAGAAAGAAAATGAGTGAGCATGCCGTAACGCTTCTCAGCCGCCGGTATCCGCAGCTGCTGCTCCCCATTTCAGACGAAACGCGGCACAGCGATCTATACAGAAGTGCGGTTCTTCGGGGTGAGGATATCTCCGGGGCGCCGGACTTCTCTTTTTCCCCGCTTGACAGTCTTGAAACCGCCGAAACACCGGCAGGCAGTGTCGATATAGTCACGTTCCATAACCGGTACGATTTTGAGCACTGCGTCCGCGCCCTCGCCTACCGCTGCGAAATGCGCCCTATTCCGCCGTCCATGGGCGCGTCAACGGTATCCGGGCTTATCAATTGGGAAAAAATACGTGCTCACAAGCGCGGATACACCGCCTCCGGCGGCAGCGATTGGGACGGTGAGTTTGCCGCTTTCACTGCTGACAGCCGTAATTTCCGCGACGCCGTGATCATTCTCTCTCACGGATATTACAGCGCGCTTAGTCCGGAAAGCGCTTGCTTCGGTGCGGAACAGTGGCTTTCCCTCTCGCACGAGATACGTAAATACCACGAGCTTGCCCATTTTGTCAGCAGGCGGCTGTTTCCGGATAACCGTGACGCCGTGCGCGACGAGGTGCTTGCGGACATGAACGGCATAATCGCCGCTCTCGGCCGCTATGACGCGGCGCTCGCCGCTAAGCTTTTAGGTGTGCAGGGCGATAGGTATGTCCCCGGCGGACGGCTTGAAAACTATGTTCCGGCGCAGGAGCTTGACGGGGCGGTCAAACGTGTGAGCGCCATGCTCGGCACGCTCGGCAGGGACTTTTCCGCTCCGTCAGAGCCATTCGGGTTCCTTATGCGTATAGAAGAAGAAAAATTATTCCTTTGACAGTGTAACATTTGCCCCGCTCCGGCGTAATTAATGATGTAAACAAAATACCCTTGATCAGCAAGGTCAACAACATAAAAACGGAGGTAAAACACAATGTCCGACAACGAAAAGCTTTTGAACGACGAAGCTCTTGACAAAGCAGCCGGCGGCGTAAAGTACGATGATTACTTCACCTATGTCGTCAAATACGGCGACACTCTTGCCGGAATTGCCACATTCTTTGGCTATGGTCTTGCATACCTCGCAAATCTTAACAACATCCCCTATCCCTACATTCTCAGAGTAGGTCAGCAGCTTCTCATCCCCAAGGATCGCTGAACACGTTATTTTAAAGCCCTCCTTCCGTAAAACGGGAGGAGGGCTTTTTTCGTGCATGCCGTGTTGTCAGCGGTAGATTTATATGCTATAATTTATTGTTAATACCGCAATGCGGCGCGCTGTCCGGCTTTGACCGGGCGCGGTGCGCGGTCGATCTCAGTACGAAAGAAGCGTGGGGCGTTGAATCTGTTTTTCGAGTATACCGTTACTATCGCACAGTACGGTATATTTCTCCTGTCCGTTGCCATTATCGTAAGATGCATCCGTTCCATGCTCAATGAGCGCTACGAACCGGAGGTCTGGGCCTATATCTCCCGCAAGAAGGAGCATATTCCCATATGTCACTGGGAAAACACTCTCGGCCGCTCCCCTTTTTCCGATATCCGCATAGATAGTCCTTCGCTCAACCGTGTACACGCCGTTCTCACAAGGAACGACAAAGGCGTCTGGAAAATATATGACATTTTCTCCAAGGGCGGCGTATGGGTGAACGGCGTAAAGGTCGGCATGGGCGGTACGGCACTGCGCAGCGGAGACGTGCTCAACCTTGCCGGAAACGTCGTGCGCTTTTCGGACATCAGCACTGAGCAGAAAAAGCAGCTTGAGGCAAGGCGCACAAGAGCGGGGCAGGCCGTCTCTCCCTCGGTAACGCTGTTTGAGCTTTCGCTTTTTGAGCTGTGCCTCATGGTAGAGCATCTTATATACACTCAGAGCGAATATGCCGCGTCGATCGCCCTCGCGTTCGCCGGACTTGTCCTGCTGCAATGGCTGTGCTATTACGCGATGCGCCTTATGGGGCGCTCCGGCTTCGAGGTGGAAACGCTGGCGTTTTACCTGTCGGCACTCGGCATGTCAATTGCCGCCTCCTCTACGCCGGAAGACATCGCAAAGCAGTTTATTCTTACGCTCATCGGCGTTCTGCTGTTCCTTTTCGGCGGCTGGTGGCTTAGGAATCTGAAGCGCACGGCAGCTATGCGCGTCCCCGTCGGTATTCTGGCAATGCTCCTGCTGGGGCTGAACGTCCTGACAAGCGACGCGGTTTTCGGCGCACGAAACTGGCTTGAGATCGGCGGATTTTCCTTTCAGCCCTCCGAATTTGTCAAAGTATTCTATATATATGTTGGCTCCTCCACGCTTGACAGGCTCTACCGTTCCAAAAACCTGTACAGCTTCATTTTCTACTCCGCAGCCTGTGTCGTCGCGCTCGCGCTTATCGGCGACTTCGGTACGGCATTCGTATTTTTTGTAAGCTTTCTCGTCATTTCCTTCATGCGCTCCGGCTCCGTAGCAACGGTGATGCTTGCTCTCTCCGGCGCGGGGCTTGCGGGATTTCTTGCCATATCCATAAAGCCCTATATTGCCGACCGTTTTTCAATATGGGGTCATGTATGGGAGGATATTTACGACAAGGGCTACCAGCAGACGCGTGCAATGTCGGCCGCCGCTTCGGGCGGGCTTTTCGGCAAGGGTGCAGGCAACGGCTGGCTGCACACCGTTTTTGCCGCCAACACCGATATGGTCTTTGCGGAAACCTGTGAGGAGCTGGGTCTGTCGATAGGCATATGCATGGTTCTCGCCGTGCTTACTCTCGCTTTTTTTGCCGTCAGGAGCGCACGGAACGGCCGTTCGGCCTTCTATTCCATAGCCGCCTGCGCCGCAATGAGCATGATGCTTATCCAGCTGGGTCTGAATGTCTTCGGCTCGCTCGACATTCTTCCCTTTACCGGGGTCACATTTCCGTTTGTCTCACGCGGCGGCTCGTCGCTTCTGAGCTGCTGGATGCTGATAGCGTATGTCAAAGCCGCCGACACGCGCCGTGAGGCAAGCTTCGCCGTGCGCAATATAGACAGGATAGAGCGTCTTGAAGACGACGATGATGATTTCTACGATGACGGCGAGGAGGAAGACTATTGAAAAAAATAAGCAACCGTGCAGTTTCCGTTCTCGTTATCGCCGCACTTGTAATATGCGGTATGGTGACATACGTCATACGCTATGTTGACGACGGGGCAAAATGGGCGATGTATTTCTCCCGTGCAAATTCCGGCTCCACCGGTGAGCTTCTGGACAGGAACGGGACAAGACTCGCGTATTTCAGCGGCTATGAAAACACCTTTTCCGAAGACAGGCTGACCCGCATGGCAAACTACCATGTGACCGGCGACTATTGGGGCAGAACCGGAACGGGCGTGATTTCCGAATACGCCGGTGAGCTTCAGGGCTTTGACCTCATACACGGCACAACACAGACGGAAAACAGCACGCTCATACTCAATATTGATTCGCGTCTCAACAATATAATATACCGGCAGCTGTTTCAGCTTACAAAGGACGGTCAGGAGGATGAATACCTGCTTGATGAAGAAGGCAACGACGTCATCATCCGCGCCGAACGCTACAACGCGGCGGTTCTCGTCTGCAATTACAGAACCGGAGAGCTTCTGGGAATGGTCTCGATGCCGACTGTCGATCCGCTTGACGCGGAGGCGGTCCCTGCGGACGGGGCATATATAAACCGCTGCATCTCCGCCTCATTTGTACCCGGTTCGGTTTTCAAAATAGTGACCGCCATAGCGGCGGTCGAAAACCTGAAAGATCTGAACGAGCGCACCTATTACTGCGAAAAGGTATATGAGATCGCAGGTGTGCCGATCACCTGCTCCGGCGTTCACTATAACCAGAACTTTGAACAGGCTCTTGCCAATTCCTGCAACGTCGCGTTCGCACAGATAGCCATATCTCTCGGTCAGGACACAATGGTAAAGTACGTAAAGGATCTCGGGCTTCTGTCGAACCACCACCTCGACGGCATTGTTACCGCCAAGGGCAGCTATCCGACGGAGTTTATAGGCGATCCGGAGCTTGCATGGTCGGGTATCGGACAATCGACTGATCTTGTATGCCCGTACTCCATGCTGCGCATCGTATCGGCCATTGCAAACGACGGTCTGCTCAACGAGCCGAAGCTTCTAAGGGACGGCAGCAGCGTCAGAACCACGCGTCTGCTCTCCTCCTCCACAGCAAACAAGCTCAAGGAGCTTATGAGCTTCAATGTAAGCTACCATTACCATGGGGACGAGAATTTCCCCGGTCTTAATATCTGCGCAAAAACCGGTACGGCGGAAACGGGTTCCGGAACAACGCACTCATGGTTTGCCGGATTTCTCGATGACGAAGAGCATCCCTATGCCTTTGTCACGTTTGTCGAAGAAGGCGGGGACGGGCTTGCCGTCGCCGGTCTTACGACAAACCGCATACTGCAAAATTATTTGAAACTTTTTGGAGAATAACAGATGATAGATATATCCGTCAGCTCACTGGTCAAATCCTTTGAGATAGGCAATAATATACTTGACGGTCTGACATTTACGGTCTATTCCGGAGAGCGCGTCGGTATTCTCGGTCACAACGGCTGCGGGAAAACTACCCTTTTCAGGATTCTGACCGGAGAGCTTGATTACGACGAAGGCGAGATAATGATCTGCCCCGGCAAGCGCCTCGGGCTTATATCGCAGATCCCTGTCTATCCGGACGGCTGGACGACCGAGGACGTACTAAAAGACGCGCACAGGCGTCTTTACGCCATTTCCCGCCGCATCGACGAGCTTACTGCGGAAATGGAGCGCAACGGCGGCGAAGCGCTGCTTCGGGAATACGACCGTCTTTCGGAGGACTTCCGGCGTCTCGGCGGCTACGACATGGACACGGAGCGGAACAAGGTGGCAAACGGCCTTGACATCGACGCCGACATGAGGGCGCGCCCGTTTGCGCTGCTTTCGGGCGGCGAGAAAACCCGTGTCAACCTCGCCCGCCTTATCCTTGAGGATACCGATATTCTGCTGCTGGACGAGCCTACCAACCATCTCGATCTTCGCGCTACGCAGTGGCTTGAGGAATATCTGCTGCATTTCAAGGGAACGGTGCTTGCGATAAGCCATGACCGCTGGTTCCTCGACAAGGTGGTTCAGCGTTCCATCGAGATAAACGACGGCAAGGCGGAGCTTTACAGCGGCGGTTACAGCTTCTATGTTGAAGAGCGTCGGCGGCGCTTTGACGAAAAGCTGAAAAAATATGAAAAGGACCAGGCTAAGATAGAGCAGCTCACCCGTGCGGCGGAGCAGATGCATCTATGGGCGTTTATGGGCAACGACAAGCTGCATAAACGAGCCTTTTCCATGGAAAAGCGCATTGAACGCTTATCCCACTCCGAAAAGCCTGTCGAGCAGAAAAAGCTCAGCGTGAAGTTCAGGCAGCGCGAATTCAGCGGCGATGAGGTGCTTGTGACCGACGGTCTTTCCAAGTCCTTCGGCGGCAGAACGCTGTTTGACGCGCTTGATCTCTCCGTCACAGGCGGTGAGCGCATTGCGCTCATCGGCGACAACGGCACGGGAAAATCTACCCTTATCAAGCTCATCATGGGCGAGGAGACGCCTGACAAGGGATATCTGTACAAAGGTCCTGCCGTGCGGACGGCATATCTGCCGCAGATAGTCACCTTTTCCGACGACAGGCGAAGTGCGCTTGACACCATGCTCTATGACTGCCGCTGTCAGCCGCAGGAAGGGCGCGACAGACTTGCCGCGTTCGGCTTTCGCGGCGAGGACGTTCTGACGCCCGTCGGTGCGCTGTCCGGCGGTGAGCGCAGCCGGCTGAAGCTCTGTATGCTGATGGGCAGCGATATAAACTTCCTTATTCTCGACGAGCCGACAAACCACCTCGACATCGCCAGCCGCGAATGGATGGAGGACGCGCTGTCCGACTATGAGCAGACGCTTCTTTTCGTCTCGCACGACAGATACTTCATTGAGAAATTTGCCACCCGCATATGGGCGCTGAGCGACGGAAAAATAACCGATTACCGCGGTGGCTACAAGGATTACCTTCAATGGCTCGAACGGCAGCAGGTTTATGCACGCGCCGACGCCGTACCGGAAAAAAAGTCCGCTGAAAAAAAGGTCAGAGCGGTAAACAACGACAGAGCGATAGCAAAGCTTGAAAAGGAGATCGCACGGCTTGAGGGAAAGGTTGCAGAGCTTGACACGCTGGCTGAGGAAAACGCCGCCGATTATCAGAAGCTTATGGAAATCGACGAGCGGAAAAATGAGCTTGATGTCCAGCTTACAGAGCTGTATGAAAAATGGGAGGCGCTTTGCGGATGAAATCGTTCTTTATGTCGCACACATGGCTTGTCACGCCCGCGGCGCTCCTGCTGGCGGCGATGTTTTTCAAATTCTGTATGCGCGGCTATGATTATATATGCTACACGCTGCTTTTCATCATGGCGCTTCTGCTGCTGCACAGATTTGTCCCCAACTCTCTCTGGCGGGGCATCGTCGTGCTTGTCTGCATAGGTCTTGTGTATTTCTGCACGCTTGAGCTCATGATAATCGGCAGCAGCCGCGGCGATAAGGACTGCGGCAGAAAGTACCTTATCGTCCTCGGCGCGGCGGTACACGGCGACTCACCCTCACTTGCGCTGACGCACAGGCTTGAGGGCGCGCTTGATTATCTTGTACGCTATCCCGATTCCGCCGCGATTCTCAGCGGCGGCAAGGGTGCGGGCGAAAATGTCTCGGAAGCGGAATGTATGTATTTCTGGCTCTGTGAGCGCGGCATTTCTTCCGATAGGCTCATAATGGAAGCGGAATCCACCTCAACGCTGGAAAATCTGACAAATTCGTTTGCGATAATCCGTCGTCTCGGAGATGAGCCGGACGGGAACGTGACGCTGCTGTCCAGCGCATACCACCTGTACAGAGCGAAAGCAATGGCAAAGCAGCTCGGCGTTGATGCAAAAGCCGTACCCGGTAACGCCGGATACCCCGTGTATATGCTCAACTGCTATATACGCGAGGCATTCGGTCTGACGCACCTGATCGTATTCGGAAAATGAGTATTAATTTTGCGGGAGCAATCCCGTGAATTACCGCTGTGCATTGAATACATCCGGCTTGCGCGGTTGCTGTGACAAAGTTTTTCAAGGGAAGCCGATATAGACGCCATATGAGCACAATATCTGCATCGGCAGATAAAAATCTAAAAATTATGTAACCCATATTACGTAACTTCAATTACGTAATATGGGTTATGTTTATTTACTTATGTCTCTAATTTTATGTCGCTTATTTTATGTTGCTTATTTTCCGTAAATTAAATTATGTCTTTTGTCTTACGTTGCTTAAATTATGTTATTTATATTCTGTCAATAATTTTACGTTTATTCTTTTATGTTGTCTGTTTTAAGTAAATTGTATTCTGTAAATTATTTTATGTGAAATATATTCTGTTATTTTACTTACGTCAATCATCTTACGTTTTCCGATATATGTTGATTAAATTGTGTAAACGAGATTATGTCTATTAAAATATGTTTCCTTATTTAAGTAAATCATTTTATTTCATCTGAAATTATTCTGTAATTTTAGCGTTTTTACGGATGTCTTTATTTAAGTTAATCATTTTCTGTAAACCAAATTATTGTTTACCTATTTTAATTCAGTACCTTACCAAGAACTCTGAGCGGAAGCTCCGTTGAAATCACAATATCGCTGTACTTTTTGTTGAGCGAGTGGAGCAGCATGCAACCCTCTCCGGCTTTGAGCTGTTTGAGATATGCGCAGCCGTCATAGAGGAATATCCCTATTTCACCGGTCATGAGACTTCTCTGTTGGCGTACCCAGAGTGTCTGACCGTCGTGATAGCACGGCTCCATACTGTCGCCCGCAACGCGCACGCCGAAGTTTGCGCCCTCAGGCACCTCGTCTCCGACCTCTACCATCTCATAATTCTCGCCGTCCAGAAACTGCCCCGTACCGGCTGATACGGCAAGCGAATACAGCGGGAGCGTTCTGATAATTTTCTTCTCTCCGCCTCTTGCGGCGTATTTCCTGTTCTCCCTCAAAAGATGATGATATTCCTCCAGCTTTCTCCGTCCCTCTCCGTTTAATCCTGCCCAGCAGCCGTGCTTACCGTTTGTAAATTCGCCGAGGATATCTTCTATGCCAAGGGCGGCGCAGAGAATAATGAACTGTTTCGCGTTGGGCATGGTCTGATTGTTCTCCCACTTGCTCACCGCCTGATTGGTAACTTCCGCGCCAAGCATGGAAAGGCGCACCGCAAGCCCGCTCTGGCTCAAGCCCTGCCGGACCCGCGCCTCGCTTATTACCTTTCCTATGTTCACAGCCAATCCTCCCTGAAAACATTTTTCACATCATCAAGCGATATACGCCGCCCGGAAACCACAATAAAACGGCGCACCGCGTCAATATACTCATACGCGCCGGCAAAGGTGACATAGCGCCTGTACAAATAATACTCAACGCTTACCGCGTCGCCCCGCGTAAGCCTTTTGAGCCTTGCGTTAAGCTCCTGCTGGGCATCCTCGCCGAGAATGACCCGTTTTTCCCTCGGACTGTCATACACAAATCCGACGGGTTCTGCTTCATTTTTATGAAACGCCGCGGACAAAGCCGATATTTTATTGTCCGTGTACATTCCTTGTTCTCCTATTAAGATAATTTACTTTATTATAATCTCTTATTCAGAGATTTGCAATACCTTGCGCCGAAATTTTTTGATGTAATTTTTTGCGAAAGATGATATACTGTAAAAAAACGGCGGGAGGGTGAAAATGACCGATTACGCGGCTTTAAGCGAAGAAAGGCTTATCGAGCTTGTGCAGCACGGCGACAATGAAGCGGGAAACGAGCTTTCCCTGCGTTACAGACCCCTAATAAAAAAATGCACCCGCCCTTATTTTCTGGTCGGCGGGGATGAGGAGGATCTGATTCAGGAGGGAATGATGGGGCTTGTCACCTCCATGCAGACATATTCCCCCGACAGGCAGTGCACCTTCAAGAGCTATGCGGAGCTCTGCATAAAGCGGCGTATCCTTTCCGCGATAAAGGCGGCAAACAGATTCAAGCATATGCCGCTCAACTACCGCCTGTCGCTTGACGAGATATATTCCGACGATGAGGAGCCGAACGCGATAATTGCCGACGCCCGGTACACTCTCACACCTGAGCAGCA
Organism: uncultured Eubacteriales bacterium; assembly: GCA_900549485.1. GTDB lineage: Bacteria > Bacillota > Clostridia > Oscillospirales > Oscillospiraceae > Limivicinus. Next base: position 18,217 of record UROG01000020.1, on the reverse strand, counting down.
GATAATCCGTGAGGAGGAAATACAGAGCCTGCGCACACTGTCGAAATCGCTCCTGTCAAGCCTTGAAAACAAGGTTCTTGAATTGTATCTTGAGGGTCTTTCATATGAGGAGATAGCAAAAGGTATCGGAAAGCCCGTAAAATCGGTCGATTCGGCTTTACAGAGGATAAAAAAGAAGCTTGCGGACGCCGCAAGCCGTGAAAGGATATGATTCTGATTATTTCCCCGCGTCGCAAAAATGCTTCGGCAGGTATGTCACCGTCCGAAGCATTTTTACGGTTCTGAAAGATTCTGATTTTTATCAAAACTATTTTTGCCTGCGGGCAAAAAACTCTGCAAGGGTTTCCGACACTTTTACCGGCGGTTCAGATGAACCGCCGGTAAATTTTTATGCGGGTTTTCAGCAGACCAAAGCCTTCTTCGGGCAGACAGCCGCGCAGGTACCGCAGGAAACGCAATCGTCATAATTGCATTTCCACACCTTGTTGGCACGGTCTACTTCAAGAGCGCCCTGCGGGCATTTTTTGGCGCAGATGGTGCAGTAAACACACTTTTCGGGATCCTGAACCGGCTTTCCGTCGTCTCTGGATGCAACGGCGCAGGCGGGAGCCGCCTCTGCCTTGGACGCCGCCTCGGCCTTGGGAGCCGCTGCGGGAGCGGGCTTTTTGACGGGTCTTGGCTTGATGCGCGTTCCGCTGACGGTGAGGTCTTCTTCCTTGGTGGCTATCATATGATAGTCTCCTGTCAGTTCGATCGCCTTGGTCGTGCAGAAGCCCGCACAGTGGCCGCAGAAGGTGCAGGAACCGAGATTGAAGGAAAGAGTGATCTTTGTACCTTCCTCGACCTCTTCCTTATCCATGGTGATAGCGCCGCCGGCGCATACACGCTGGCACATACCACAGCCGAGACACTTTGAAGCGTCATACTTGATGCGCCCTCTGTAATTGGGTGCTGCCTCTTTGGGAACAGCAGGGTACATTTCACAGCTTGTTTTACTGAAAAGCTGTGAAATTGCTTCTTTAATGAAAGGAAGATCCATTATTTCTGTGCCCTCTTTTCCTTGAGAATTTCAGTTGCAAGAGCAAGTCCCTCAATGACCGCCTCGGGCTTCGGCGCACAGCCTGCCACATCTACATCGACATGCACATACTGGCTCAGCGGTGCGCAGACGGAATAGCTGCCCTTGAAGACGTTGCCGGACTGCGGGCAAGAGCCCATGGTTACGACGCACTTTGGATCGGGAACCTGGGAAATGGCTCTCAGGACTCTGGGGAGCGACTGCTTGGTGCAGGGGCCTGTTACAACCACGATATCCGCATGACGGGGAGAGCCGGCAAGCTTGAAGCCGAGACGCTCGACATCATAGCGGGGGGTGAGAACGGAGACGAGCTCTATATCGCACCCGTTGCATGAACCGGCATTGATGTGGAACAGCCACGGGGATTTTGCGGTGCTTTCCGCAATCAGTTTCTTAAACATTTTCGCCCCTCCTTACAGACCGTACCATGCCAGCACGACGCTTATCAGCGCAAGGCCGGAAACAACGGTCCAATAGTACTTGAAAACCTGCTCTATCTTGAGACGTGCGGTAATTGCATGGACAAGAGAGACGGTAAGAACGGTTATCACGACGGACAGTGCAAACACGATAATACCGTCAACAAGGATGATGCCGGTACCGATGCCGCCAAGAAACAGAGCCGTGAAAAGGCTTGTGAGCGTGAACATCTTTATGCTGTGGCTGAGCTTGTACACGGCAAGCGGCGCTCCGCTGTACTCTGCCAGAAGGCCTTCGCATATCTCCGTCTCCGCCTCGGCGGTGTCAAAGGGATGATTGCCGGTTTCGCCGGGGATTATCATAAGGAAGGCGATCGCAGCTGGTATCATGCTGGGACGGAGGATGAGACTGCCGTTTGTGAGCTGATAATTCGATATCTGCGAGAAGGAGAAGGTGACGGATGCACCGCCCACCGCCTTGCCTATCGCCAGAAGCACAAGCACCAAAGGCAGCTCGCACGAGATGACCGTTACCATCTCACGGCTCAGACCGACGCCGGCATAGGGTGAGCCGGAAGCCGCGCCGCCCATCATGGTCGCCATTGCGGGGATGAGCAGCAGGTAGAGGATGACAATGATGTCCGCCATCCCGGAGAAAGCCGACCAGCCATGGATAGGGATGAACATTTGCAGCACGACAAGCGCCGCAAGCCCCAGCAGAGGAGCCATGAGGAAGGTCGTTTTGGACGCTGCGGCGGGAATAATGGTTTCCTTTCCGCAGAGCTTGAAGAAATCATAGAAAGGCTGAAGAATGGGCGGTCCCACCCTCTTCTGCATTCTGGCGACGATCTTGCGGTCGATACCGGTGAGCAGAAGTCCGGTCATCATGCAGAACAGGAAGCCGGGGAAAATGAGGATATAGCCAAGGTATTCAAGCGCTGTTTTAACTAATTCCATACTTCCCACCTCCTTAAAGAACTATCGTGATGAACACAGTGGCAAGGGCAAGCGCAACGATCGCCCAGAGTGAGTAATCGTTCACAACGCCGCTGTGCAGGTTATGCATGAAGTCGAAATAGTGACGCCAATTGTACTTGAAGCCCCAGAAAAGGTCTCCGCCGCCGACCTGGGAGAACTCACTCTCCTCGCCGCCCCAGAACAGGTCGTACTTGGGATCGGCACACTCGGGTCTCGGCTCGCTCACTCTGTCGTACTTGCCGCAGACGGCAACGATCGTGACCGCAAGAAGGCTGATGCAGAGGATGAGCAGCCACTGGACAGGCGCCCAATAGCCGAGAGCATTGAAGCTTACCGTCGCGGCAACGGGGAGATTTTCGCCCATTGCGGATGCGGCGTAGCCGGTGCCCATCATGGTGTCGATATAACGGGTAACGTCAAACACGGCACGTGCGGCAGGCTCCGTAAGGTTCTTGGTGACAAACTCTGGGAAAAGACCGGTGAGGACGCAGAGCACCGCGAAGATGCACATTGCGATTATCATGCCGGGCTTGACCTCATGAACGTTCTCATAACGTGCGGGAAGTCTTCCGAAGAAGACGGACTGCGTAACCTTGACAAATGATGCAAGGGTGAGAACGGATGTCACAAGCGCGACGACGGTGACAAGCAGGAAGCCGATATTGCCTGTCTCGGCGGCTTTCTGATAGGTGGCCTGATAGATCATCCACTTTGAAGCGAAGCCGTTGAAGGGGGGCAGACCGCTGATGGAGAACGCACCGATGAGGAACAGACCTGTCGTCCATGGCATTTTCTTGGAAAGGCCGCCAAGCTCGTCAAGATTGGTCGTTCCCGTCTCGTGGAGCACAGCGCCCGCGGCAAGGAACAGCAGGCCCTTGAAAAGGGTGTGGTTCATCGCGTGGTAAAGGCCGGCGGAGATGCCAAGTCCCGTGCAGAGACCCACAGCGGTGAGAACGTAGCCTATCTGTGAAATGGAATGGAATGCAAGCAGACGCTTGAAGTCATGCTGCGCAAGAGCCATTGTGACGCACACAAACATACTGACGCTGCCCACAAACACCAGCAGGAACTGGAACGAACCGAGTCCCATAGTCTGGAACAGGAAGTATGTAAGCCTTATGATACCGTAGATACCGGACTTTGTAAGTACGCCGGAAATCAGAACGGATATGGAAGCGGGAGCCGCGCCGTGGGCATCCGCCGCCAGCGGATGGAACGGAACGATGAACGCCTTTGTGGAGAAGCCGATGTACAAAAGTGCAAAGGCAAGCTTGGTGGCGTTGTTCATATGTCCGGGAATGAGCGCAGAAAGCTGTGCGAAGTTCAGGGTATGAGCCTGAGCATAGAGCATTATCGTACCGGTGAGGATGCAGGTAGAACCGATGCAGCCGACGATCAGGTACTTGAATGCCGCCTCGAGCGCGCCGTGCGCCTTGTTGCGGAAAGCGGTGAGCGCGACTGCCGCAAAGGTGAGTATCTCGACCATGATGAACATATTGAAGATATCGCCCGACAGCACAAGACCGATAACGCCGCCCGCAAGCATGAGGAACAGAGTATAATACTGGGGAACGTTTTCATCCTTTTCCATATATTGCAGCGAATATACGCCGGAGACGAAAACCGCAGTCGCAATGAGCAGTCCGAAGAACAGGCTCAGCGCATCGACCTCAAGCGCAATTCCGATAGCATAGCCGCCCGCCGGGACACGGTTGCCCATCCAATAGGAAATTATCTCATGCTCAAGCATGACGGGCTTTACAAGAGCCACCATGCATGCAAGAGAGGCGGAAACGGCCAGAAAAGCGATGATGTTTCTTGCAGTCTTGTTCTTGCCGAACATGACGATAAGAAACGCGCCGAGGAACAGCACCATTACGGAGTAGATCGGGAAGTGGTGGTAATCAAAGAAACTCATCCTCTCAGCCTCCTTATCTCTCTGGTATCAAGCGTACCGTAGGAATCATGAAGCTTCATGACCAGCGAAAGGCTCATTGCGGTAACGCAGGCGCCGATAACTATGCTGGTGAGCGTCAGAGCCTGAGGTATCGGGTCTACAAAGTAGCTTGCGGCGGTAAGCTCACCCGCGGTGAAGATAGGCGCGGTGCCGCCGGGATTGTAGCCGATGGAGATTATCAGCAGATTCACGCCGTAGTCGGTGATAGAAAGGCCGATAACCGTCTTGATAAGATTATACTTTGTGATGATCGTATAGAAACCGAGGGAGATGAGGAAGAAGGACGCTATATAATTGAACAGTATCATATCATTCACCTCATTCTTTCTCGTCATCGTCGTTGACGGCAAGCAGTCCCAGCATTGTAAGGCCGAGGACGCCGACGCCCGCCAGAACCTTCGCACCGACGGTGACATTCATATAGAATATGGTTCCGGTCGAATACAGGTCGCCGATATTGCCGTGATCGAACAGAACATTTTCACAGAAATATGCGCCGCCGAAAACGCCGAGCATTGCAAAGAAAATGTATGCTATCGAAGCAAAGCCCTCAAATTTGTGCAGGAAACCGCGGTTGATGCACTTTGCGGTGCCTTCATAGCCGTAGCCCATGTAGATAAACGCGATCGCGGCAACCATGAGCACGCCGCCCTGGAAACCGCCGCCCGGGGACAGATGGCCGTGAAGGATAACGTAGAACATATACATGAAGATGAAGGGGATGACCTTATCCGTACCGCACTTGATGATAACGTCGCCCTTGACCTTGATGTTATTATTTTCCATTTTCCGCATCCTCCTTTTTCGCTTTCTTCTTTCCTGTCGAGAGGATGACCACAGAACCGGCAACGGCGGTAATGAGGATGAATGCCTCGCCCATTGTATCGTAGCCGCGGAAGTCAAAAACGATGGATGTGACGTCGTTTACGGCATGGGACTTGGCGAGATCCTGCTGGACGATGGCATCAGCCGCACCGGTGGCAGCGCTGTCGTCATAGCTGTCGGGATTCTGCTGAAGTTCATAAACGGAGACGGCGGCGTCTCTTCCGTCATATGTGCGGGGCATGGCCGCCATTGTCACGCTTGCATATACGCCCGCGAACAGGAACACGGCAAGGCTTACCCACGTAAGAAACTTTTTCATTTACCGCTGCCCCCCTTTATCTTTTTAAGGGTGACGATGAAAATCACTGGGGTGAGCGCAGCGCCGACGGCGGCTTCCGAGATAGCCACGTCGGGTGCGTGGAGAATGAGAAACTCTGCGGCGGCGAAAAGGCCGGTCGCTCCGAGGCAGATGACCGCGGAGAGCAGATTTTCGGTATTGGAGGCAAGGATCGCCGTGACGACCATACCGAGAACGACAAGAACGTTCAGGATAATAACAATATTACTCATTGAAATCCCTCCCGTAATCATCAACAGTCATTTCCTTCTCGGGTCTGATGCCCGCCTTATACGTGCCCTTTGCGATAGCGTGAGCGCCGACGGGGTTAGTGACGAGTATAAGCACCGCGACAAGCGCGACCTTTACCGCCGTGCCGGCAGACTGCATCACGAAAACGGCGTACAGAAGCGCGCCTATCATGGTGCAGAGCATACCGAGAGTTGTAATGCAGGTAGAAGCCTGCATACGGCAGAAGGTGTCAGGCATTTTCAGAATGCCCTTTGTTCCGGCAAGAGCAAAGAACAGACCCACGGCAATAAGAACGTCTATTGCTATTCTGAGTATCATTTGACCTTCCTCCCTTCAAGATAACGTCCGACGAGCATGGTATCGACAATACCCATCATTGCGCTGATGAGAGAAATGTCAAGGTAAATGCCGCGTCCGGAGAAAAGCGCAAACAGCACCATCGCACAGCACAGCAGCGCGTCCGCGCTGTCGGCGGCGACCATTCTGTCGGCCGGAGTGGGACCTTTTGCAAGGCGCACAAGGCACATCACGGCGAGAAGTCCGAAAAGGATTCCGAATATAAGCAGTTCTATCGTCATTTGAAGATCCTCCCTACGCCTTTTTCCAGCGTACCCTTTATGGCGTCGCCGGCTTCTTTGCCGCTGGGAGCGGTCACATCGATCCAATGTATGTAGTAATAGGTCTGCCCGGCCTCCTCGGCGATATCCATGGTGATGGTGCCTGGAGTGAGGGTAATGGAGTTTGCAAGCATCGCCTGACCGTATTCGCTCTCAAGCCCGACGGGAACCTTGACTATGCCGGGATTGACGTTTTTGCAGCCGCCGAGGCAGCGCTTTGCCATGTCCCAATTTGCCTTTATAAGCTCACCCATGAAGGTCACGAGCGAGTAATAAAGGAGGTTGAAAAACCTTACGGGATTGAAAAGCCAGAAAGCGTTCTCATGGATATAGAATCTGGCTGAGAAGAGAGCCACCGCAAGGCTCACCACCACACCGGCTATCAGCTCCTGAACCGCGACACCGTTGGCCCCGAACGGCCATGTGAGCAGTACCCAGAAGCCAAAACAGACGATGAAGGTGCTTATTACAGCGGGAAATCTCGTTTTTTGCAAGAGAAAACCTCTCCTTCCTTATTATTCCCGACAAAACGCGGTCTGCCGGGACAACTCATGCCTGCCTGCGCAGCTTCCGGCATGAGGGCGGACTTTGCCCGCCTTTATTCTACTTTTAAATTTTCCACGTAAAATTCACGTCCCGCAGTCATTTTCAGCGCCGTGCCGCCGCAGACCGCACAGCAGTGGTTCACCCTGTCGGCATCCCCCTCAAAGCCGCAGTCAAGACACCTGAAGCGCGCTTTGACCGGCTCTATGGAAAGATGCGCCCCCTCGGCTATGCTGCCCGCCGCGGCAATGGGGAAAAACTCCTCTATGCACTGGGGGACAAGTCCGGAATATTCGCCGACGCGCAGTGAAATTTCAAGCACGCGGTCAAACTTTTCCTTCTCGGCCTCGGATTCGACTATTTCAATGATGCTGCGGGTTATCGCCATTTCATGCATGGCTTATCTGTCAAGGCAGCTGAAGCACGGGTCAATGCTTGCGATGATAAGACCTGCGTCCGCCACTGCGTTGCCCTTGAGCATGAAAGGAATGGTGGGAGTATTTTTGAAGCTGGGCACATGGATGCTGACGCGGTGGTTATTGAGCCCGCCGTTGCCCGCAACCATATAGGACAGCTGACCGCGCGGCGCCTCATGGCGCGAAACGGCCACGCCGGACTGTATCTTGGGCAGCTTGTTGCCGAGGTTTATGGGACCGTCAGGCAGCTTATCAAGCGCCTGCTCAATTATCTTGATAGACTCGTAGCACTCAAGTGCACGCACAACGACACGTGCAAAAACGTCGCCGCTGTCGCATGTGGGGACGTCAAAGTCAAAATCCTCATATGAGCAGTAGGGAGAATCTTTGCGGACGTCCACCTTGACGCCGGAAGCTCTTGCGTGCGGACCTATCGCGCCCATGCGTATCGCGTCTGCGGTAGGAATGACGCCTACGCCCTTGGTGCGCAGAGCAATGGTTTTGTCGTTGAGGCAGATCTCAACGATCCTGTCCATAGGCTTTTTGAGGGATTCGATACCCTTGAGTATCTCGCGCTTGAGATCGTCGTCAATATCGCGTCTTGCACCGCCTATTGTGACCATGGAGTAGTTGACGCGGTTGCCGGAGAGCTTTTCCAGCAGATCCATAATGACCTCGCGCACGTCCCAGATATGCATGAACATACTGTCGTGACCGATGATGTGGCAGGCGATGCCCAGCCACAGGAAATGCGAATGAAGCCGTTCAAGCTCGGCAGTGATGGCGCGGATATAGTCGCCTCTCTTAGGAACCTCAACGCCGTTTATCTGCTCGACAGCCATCGCGTATACAAGGGCATGGGAGTGAGAGCAGATGCCGCACACTCTTTCGACCAGAACAAGCGTCTGGATGGCATTGCGCTCGGTAGCAAGCTTTTCAATGCCGCGGTGGTTATAGCCTACGAAAACCTCCGCATCCTTGATGATCTCACCCTCGGTGACAAGCCTTGCGTGTATAGGCTCTTCCAGCGCGGGATGGTATGGTCCGATAGGAACAATATAGCTCATTCTGCTCCTCCTTGCTTCTTGATGTTTTTCTCCACCAGCTCCCTGAGCGGCGTGACCATGATCTGTCCCTTGCCTTCCGGATCAAGCATATCCTCGGGCAAAAACAGTCTCTTGGAAACATCCAGACCTTCAAACTCAATTCCGAAAAGCTCATTAAGCTCACGCTCGGGCCATTCGGCGGCCAGATCGTAAATGGGCGCTATATCGGGCAGCTTTGTTTCGCCGACAACATGATACGACTCAATTGCCGGTTCGACAGCATACTCGTAAGACACATCCATCTGTCCGTCCGTGTTGATGAAGGCGTGGATCATGACGAGGTATTTTCCCTCTTTCCTCATCCGCTCTGCAATGGGTACTATTTCATCCTTGCCGATGTCGATTCTCCTGTACTCCTGCATTCATTTCACCTCACATGATTTGCTGATATATCTAAAAACCCATAGGATTTTTATTCGTGGTTATTATCTCTGCCGCGTCCCGCGCACGGAAGCGTTCAGCATATCCGCGGCAGCTGCGCGCCGGTAAGCTTCTGAAGGATGCGCCTGCCGCCGAAGGCCGTATTCATGACAAGTCTGCCCGGATAGCCGTCCGTGACCTCGCCGATCGTTACGGCGTCCTTACCCTCGTCGGTTCTGTGCATTGCCTCAAGCACCCGCTCCTCCGCCTCCGGAGCAACAACGGCAAGAAGCTTGCCCTCGTTGGCGCAGTACATTGCGTCAAGACCAAGCATATCGCAGGCCGCCTGAACGTCCGGGCGTACCGGTATGAGCCTTTCGTCAAGCTCGATCCCCAGCGGCGTACCCTCGACAAACTCGTTGAGCGTGGTCGCCGCGCCGCCTCTGGTCGGGTCGCGCAGAACCCTCACGCCGCCGCCCGTGGAAAGTATCGCTTCGCACAGACCGTTGAGCGCGGCGCAGTCGGAACGTATCCCCTCCTGCTCCATGCCTATCCTTGAGAGCATGACGGCTGTCCCATGGTCGCCCACGGTGCCTGAAACAATGACTTTATCGCCCTTTTTTATGTTTTTCGGAGACAGCCCCGGATATTTCAGAAAGCCGATACCGGCGGTATTGATATATATTTTGTCTCCGCGTCCCTTTTCAACAACCTTTGTATCGCCCGTGACGACGCACACGCCCGCCTTATCGCATTGGGCATGTATGGAAGCGATCACCCGCTCCAGCTCCCCGACAGGGAAGCCTTCCTCGATTATGAAAGCGCAGCTCAGATATTTCGGAACTCCGCCGCACATCGAAACATCGTTCACCGTGCCGCAGACCGAAAGCTTGCCTATATCGCCGCCTGGGAAAAATATGGGATCGACCACAAAGCTGTCGGTGGAAAAAACAAGCTCGCCGCCCCCTGCAATGACCGCCCCGTCGTTAAGCTCGTTCAGAGCCGGATTATCAAGCGCGGGAAGTATCATATTTTCGATGAGGCGGGAGGTTTTTTTCCCGCCGCTGCCGTAATCAAGAGTAATTATCTCATCCATCATATCACCTGATATTTATAAGCCGCGGCGCATGCGCCCTCAGAGGAGACCATGCACGGACCGAGCGGGTCCTCCGGCGTACAGAGGGTGCCGAACATCGGGCACAGCGTCGGCGCGATACGTCCGGTTATCACCTTGCCGCAGCGGCATGCAGTCGGCTTCGTCTCTGCGGATATGCGCACGCCAAACTTTTTCTCCGCATCAAATTCCGAAAGACTTTCCCTGAGCGCAAACCCGCTTTTTTCTATTTTGCCCAGACCGCGCCATATATCCGTGCGCAGCTCAAACGCTTCGTCAAGCATTTTTTCCGCAAGCAGATTTCCCTCCGGACGGACAACGCTCTTATACTCGTTTTCAAGCCGGGGCGTACCGTCCGCTATCTGCTTTACAAGCCGGTAGACCGACATAAGTATCCCCTCCGGCTCAAACGGCGCTATCACAGCCGGTATTTTATATTCGTCGGCAAGAAAGGCAAAGCCCTTTTCACCGAGTATCGCCGCGACATGCCCGGGACAGATGAAGCCCTGAATGTCAAAATCCTCTTCGGCGATCAGCGCACGGAGCGCCGGCTCAACGGTTTTGAGCATCGACCAGACGGAAAAGTTTTTTACTCCATCCGCTTTTGCGGCAAGCACCGCGGCGGCAGTGCCGGGTGCAGTCGTCTCAAAGCCGACGCTCAGAAAAACGATCTCCTTATCCGGATTGCGCTTTGCCGTCTCAATGGCGTCCATCGGAGAATACACGATCTCGACTTTCGCGCCCATTGCGCGCCGCTTTGCAAGGCTGTCCCCTCTCACACTGCCGGGAACGCGCACCATATCGCCGTAGGTCGTGACGATAACACCGGGGCGCATCGCAAGGTCAAGCACGGCGTCGATGACCTCAGGCGGCGTAACGCAGACAGGACATCCCGGGCCGGAAAGCAGCTTTATGTTCCCCGGCAACACGGTTTTAAGTCCCGACTTGGCAATGACCATGGTATGCGTTCCGCAGACCTCCATGAGCTTTACATTGCCCACGTCGAGCGCGGCTATTTCCGCAAGAAGCTTATCAGAGGTGCGTGACGGCATCCTTGATCTCCTCCCACGACTCAAGATCCTCCGCCGCCTGCCTATCGGAAAGTCTCTCGATCGCAAAGCCGGCGTGAACTATCACATACTCGCCTATCTGCGGGTTTTCGATGAAATCAACGCGCATTCTGCGCGTCATGCCCATCGCCTCGCCGACGGCCTCATTGCCGTTTATTTCTGTTATTTTTAAAGGAATAGCAAGACACATTTTTTTCTCCGTTAAAGCAGCCGCTTTATTTTGTGCTCCGCGATCATTATCTGTCCGAGAGAAAGCCCCTCGTCATTGACAGAGACTCTTGAATGGTGATACACCGCAAAGCCCTTTTCTTCGAGAAGCTTCGGCAGGCGCTTCATTATATACATATTCTGAAAGCTTCCGCCCGAGAGGACAACGCGCTCAAGCCCCGTTTTTTCGCGGGCATACACACACTGAGCCGCCGCCATATCAACAAGCGTGTTCATGAACATCGCGGCTTTTTCCCCGACGTCTCTGCTGTCCGATGCTATGGCGCGTATCATTTCGCGCCAGTCAAAGCACAGCGGCTCGCCGGAAAGCGCGTATTCATAACGCCCCTCGCAGTCCGTATCCGCTGCGGCCTCAAGCAGCACCGCCCCCTGTCCTTCGTAGGAGCAGCGGTCTTTTATGCCGAGTATCGCCGCGGCGCCGTCAAAAAGCCGCCCCATACCGGAGCTTAACGGACAGTTCAGCCCGCTTTTCAGCATAGCGTCCAGCAAAGCGGCATTTTCGATGCCGTCCGTATCGCACCCGCTTCCGCTCATAAGCGCGAACGCAACGCGAAAGCTCTCCTTCGCCGCCTTATCGCCGCCGATAAGCGGGATAGGTCGGATACTGCCAAGCCACTCAAAGCCGCCGTATCCGCCGGCAAGACATTCCGCGCCCCATATCGTCCCGTCCGTACCGTAGCCGGTGCCGTCCCAGACGAGACCTATGACCTCCCCGGCGAGGGAATTGTCCGCCATGCAGGACGCCATATGCGCATGGTGATGCTGAACCCGTACAAGCGGGATATTCTCCCTTTCCGCCCGTTCGGCGGCATAGCCAGCGGACATATAGTCCGGGTGCATATCGCAGACGATACACTTTGGCTTTATATCAAAAAGGCGCTGAAAATGGAGTATCTGCTGCAAATAGTTCTCGAACGTCTCCATGTTCTTCAAGTCGCCTATATGCTGGCTCGGAAAGACATAATTTCCTTTGCTGAGGGCAAAGCTTGCTTTCTGCTCCGCCCCGCACGCCAGTATCTCCTCCGCCGCGCCGTCAAGCCTTATCGGAAAAGGGACATAGCCCCTCGATCTGCGCGCCGGATATTCCTTGCCGTCCAGCACCCAGCACAGCGAATCATCGCAGCGGGTCTGGATATCGCGGTCATGCAGCAGAAAACCGTCCGCAATGCCGTGAAGCTTCTCTATCGCCTCGGCATTCTTGTACATAATGGGCGTGTCGGAAAGATTGGCGCTGGTCATTATGAGAGTTTCTATATCATCGCCGAACAGCAGATAATGCAGCGGCGTGTACGGCAGCATAACGCCGATATATCCGTTTTCACTTACCTCAGGCAGTTCTGAGCCTGTGCGCTTGTGAAGCAGCACTATCGGTCTTCTGAAGCTTTCGAGAATTTTCCGTTCGTCATCGGAGACACGGCAAAGCTTTTCCGCAGCTTCCGTATCGCGGCACATCACGGCAAAGGGCTTTTCATCCCTCTGCTTGCGGCGGCGAAGCTCCTTTGCGCTCCCGCCGTCGGCGCGGCAGGCAAGATGCATCCCGCCGAGTCCCTTTATGCACACGATATTCCCCGCCTTGAGCATACTGCGGGCGATCTCTATCGCGTCGCCCTCAACCCTGTTCCCGTCGGCGTCGCAGAAAAACACACCCGGACCGCAGTCGGCACAGCAGTCAGGCTGTGCATGATAGCGGCGGTTCTCTATGTCCCCGTATTCCCTTGCACAGTCGGGACACATCGGAAAATCGCTCATCGAGGTCTTTGCCCTGTCATACGGCACGTCCTTGATTATGGTGAAGCGCGGGCCGCAGTTGGTGCAGTTTATAAACGGGTACTTATACCGCCTGTCGTTTTTGTCTCTCATTTCTCTGAGACAATCGTCACAGATGCATATATCCGGCGAGATAAGGGTATTCCGCTCATTTTCGCACTTGCTTTTGCGTATTTCAAAGCCTTTGAAATTTTTAAGCTCTCCCGAGAACTTCGATTCGACGCTTTCAATGACGGCAAGCTTCGGGGCTTTATGCGGAAGCTCGTCAAGGAAGCGCTGAAGCTCCTCATGCTCTCCCTCAAGCTCCATCTCCACGCCGGAGGAGGTGTTTTCTATATACCCGCTCAAGCCGCAGTTTTTTACCTGCTTATGGATGAACGGACGGAAGCCCACACCCTGAACTATACCGCGAATTTTCAGCCATAACCGCTCCAAAGCACAATACTCCAATGATATTTTTTAACATATTACAGTATACTTCCGCGCCGTTCAAATTGCAAGCGGAAATATCGGTATATTTTGGGCAAGTCTCTCCGCCGGCGTTACTTTTTAGGCAAATTTCATAAAAATCATTTTTCTCATAATAATTTCGTTCTTATTGTGTTTAATCCGTTTTTTGCAAAATTTCGGCAAAAAAGTTAACGGAAAATTTATTGTCTGTATGCAGAAATTTCTCGTGAAAAAACTTGTTAGTGAAATTTTTATTTATATTCCTTAAAGTTCTCTCCCAACGGGATATATCCGTCTACCCTTCCGGATATTTTTATTCTTCCCGCGCTTTATGTTTTTTGCAGTTTGCGGTTGAGATACGGGTTTATTTGTGCTACAATCAGTTATAATATGTCGATATGTGGTTATAAAAGTCCGTGAAAGCCGCAGTTCACAATCGTTTTCTCACGGAAAAGCATGCCATGCAAAGGGGGAATCGTCCGGTGACAGGCAAAGATTGGTACAAGGAAATGTCCATCTATCAGATATGGACGCGCAGCTTCTGCGACGGCAACGGAGACGGTATCGGTGATCTCCTCGGCGTTATAGAGAAGCTTGACTATATAAAAAGTCTCAATGTGGACGCTATCTGGTTCTCGCCCATTTTCCCGTCCCCGAATGCCGATTACGGCTATGATATCTCCGATTATATGAATATCAACCCGGAATTCGGCGATCTTGACATTTTCCGCCGCCTTCTCGACGAGGCGCACGGGCGCGGTCTGCGGGTATTCATGGATCTGGTCGTCAACCACACCTCGGATGAGCATTTCTGGTTCAGGGAGAGCAGGAAGAGCGTCGATAATCCCTATCATGACTATTATTATTGGCGTCCGGCAAGATATGCGGGCAAAAAGCGCCTGCCGCCCAACAACTGGACAAGTCAGCTTGAGGGCGAGGCATGGGAATATGACGAGAAGCTGGACGAATATTACCTGCATCTGTTCGCCGTAAAGCAGCCTGATCTCAACATGGACAACCCCAAGGTGCGGGAAGAGGTAAAGAAGATCATGCGCTTCTGGCTGGACATGGGGGTTGACGGGTTCCGCGAGGACGTCATAACATATATTGCCAAGACGCCGGGACTTCCCAACAGCTTTCCGAAGCTCCCCGTGGCAAACGGGATGAAGCACTATTCAAACAAGCCCAACGCCCATAAGTATCTTATGGAGTTCAAGCGCGACGTACTTGACTATTACGACTGCTTTGTCGTCGGCGAAAGCCCGACGACGACGGTCGATACCGCGCTCAAATACGTGACGGAGGGGCCTGATCAGGTGCTTGACGAGATGATCGCTTTTGAGCATATGGAAGCTGACTGCATCCTGAACGATTTTCTCCCCCGTCCCTTCAGTCTCCGGAAAATGAAAAGAGCTTTTTCCCAATGGCAGACGAAGCTTGAGGGCAGGGGCTGGGCGGCTCTGTACATTGAAAACCACGACCACCCGCGCATCATAAGCCGTTACGGGAGCGAGATATACCGCAATGAAAGCGGCAAAATGCTTGCGGCAATGTATATTCTCCAGCGCGGCACGCCCTTTGTATATCAGGGGCAGGAAATAGGCATGCTCAATATAGCGCTGCCGCGCCTTGATATGTACAAGGATGTGCTTACATTCAACGCGGCGAGGATAGCGTCAAAGCTTATGTCCAAGGAGAGGGTTCTAAAGCTCGTACACCGCGCAAGCCGCGACAATTCCCGCACGCCTATGCAGTGGGACCGCAGCAGAAACGCCGGCTTCACCTCCGGAACGCCGTGGTTCAGCGTAAACCCGAATTATCACGAAATAAACGTTGCGGACGAGGAAAAATCCCCCGACTCGCTTCTCAATTTTTACCGCGCCGTTCTTAAATTCAGGAAAGAGAACCCCGTTGCGCTTTACGGCACCTACTGTGAGCTTATGCCCGAGAGCAGAAAGCTTTATGTATATGAGCGCGCATATGAGGGCGAAAGGCTCCTTGTTATCTGCTCCTTCACGAACGAGCAGGTTCGCTTTGAGGCAGGAAGCGCTTATGATATTGAAAACGCCGAACCCGTTCTCAGCAATTATGAGCATAATTTTGTTATCTCCAACGGCTTTACAACAAGACCTTACGAAATGAGAGTATATCACTTCAAATGATAAGTACAATTGACGAAAAAGCGTATGCAAAGCTGAACATTTCTCTTGACGTCGCGGGCAAGCGGGAAGACGGCTACCACAACATGGTCATGGTGATGCAGAGTATTTCCCTGTGCGACGACATACATATCGAGCTTAACGAAAGCGGCAGGATCTGCGCCCGTTCAAACTTCCGCTTTGTGCCGGAAGATGAACGCAATCTTGCGGTGAAGGCGGCAAAGACCTTCTTCGCAAAGCGCGCCGACACGAAAAGCGGCGCTGTGATATCCATAAAAAAACACATCCCCGTAGGCTCCGGCATGGGAGGCGGCTCTGCTGACGCGGCGGCGGTGCTCAGGGCGCTCAACCGCGCTTTCGGCTTTCCGTATTCCACGGAGGAGCTTGCGCAGATCGGCGCGGAGGTCGGCTCCGACGTTCCGTTCTGCGTGGTAGGCGGCACGGCCTTCGTTCAGGGGCGCGGCGAGATCATCACTCCTCTGCCTCCGTTCCCGAAATGTAAATTTGTCGTATGCAAGCCCTCGTTTTCCATATCGACGCCGGAGCTTTTCAAAAAGCTGGACGGCGTTCCGAACCGCCGCCACCCGGATACCGCCGGTATAATGGAGGCGCTCGGCACCGGTGAGCTGAGCAAGATATCAAGACGCATGTACAATGTCTTTGAGGAAGTGAACGACAGGCGTTTCAGGCGCGTTTCGGAGATAAAGAGCGTGCTTCTTGACCGCGGTGCGCTCGGCGCCGTGATGACCGGTACAGGCTCAGCCGTTTTCGGCGTGTTCGACAACAGTCTCAAAGCGGAGGACGCCTGCGCCGCGCTCAAAAAAGAGCGCATCTTCTGCTGCATTGCGGAATGTGTATGATTATTTTCAGCTTGTCAAAAAAGCCCTTACAGGACTTTTTTGACACTCTCTGATTATTTTTCCTGCAAGCCGTCCATAATATGTTTGAAAATACATATTAAAGGACGGTTTGTTATGTTTAAAAAAGGCACAAAAATTTTTGAAATATCGCTTCTGGCGGCGCTTTCCGCCGCGCTGTGCATCGGCACATGGGCTGGGGCGCGGCACGGTTCAATAAGCGGCGCTCTTGTAAGGCTCCATGTTGTGGCGGTGTCCGACGACGAGTACGAACAGCAGCTGAAGCTCAGAGTGCGCGACAGCGTGCTTGACTATCTGCGTCCGAAGCTTGAGGACATAGACAGCCGCGCCGAAAGTGAAGCGCTCATCGCAGAGGAGCTTGGCGGCATAGCCGAAGCCGCGGCAAATGCCGCCGAGGGCAGGCAGGTCACGGTCTCGCTCGGCAGGGAATTTTACCCCACGAAAAGCTACGGCGGTTTTGCGCTTCCTGCCGGGGAATATGACTCTCTGCGCGTGATCCTCGGCGAAGGCAAGGGGCGGAATTGGTGGTGCGTCGTGTTTCCGCCGCTGTGTACCGACGCCGTTTCATGCGGAAAAATGCAGAGCGTCATGAGCGATGAGGATTATGCCGTCATAACCGAAGAAGACGGATACGCTCTTCGCTTCCGCGTCCTTGAGCTTTGGGGCGAAATAACTGAATTTTTTGCGGATGCTTGAAAAACAACGGCTCCTGTTGTATGATTTGATCATCAAATCATACAGCAGGAGCTTTTGTTATGAAAATATGCAATATTGTTATTGACGGCGGGATGCATCCCGCGCTTATGACCGACAGGGGCGTGATCGATCTCCCTGCCGCCGGATGCGGTCTTTCACTCGGAAGCATCATCTCCGGCGCAGGACGCGCAGAGCTTGAAAAGCTCTGCGCAGACAGCTCTCTTCCGAGTGTGGAAAACCCGGCCTTTGCCAACATAACCGAAAGCGGGGCAAAGCTTCTCTGCGTAGGGCTGAACTATAAGGCTCATGCCGACAGAGTAAGCATGGGCAAGTTTGACGTGCCTGTACTGTTTTCAAAATTCGGCGATGCGCTTGTACCCTCTGGCGCAAATATAGAGCTGCCGCAGTGGGAGACAAGCTACGACTACGAAGCGGAGCTTGTCATCGTGATGGGCAGAAACTGCTGGGGCGTGGATACCGCCGACGCCATGAGCTATGTTTTCGGTTATACCTGCGGCAACGATCTCAGCTGCCGCGAAGCGCAGAAGCGCACAAGCCAGTGGCTCATCGGCAAGACGATGCCGGGCTTCGGTCCGTGCGGTCCGTGCATAGCCACCGCCGACGCTCTCGACCCGTTTGCCGGCGTCAGGATAAGAAGCTTTGTCAACGGTGAGCTGAGGCAGGACGGGACAAGCGCGGACATGATATTCAACTGCGCGGAGATCGTCGCCTATGCTTCAAAATACGTATGCCTTGAGCCGGGCGATCTCATTTTTACCGGTACTCCGAGCGGTGTGGCGCTTGAACAGCGTAAGGACAAGCGCCGCTGGCTTGAAAAGGGCGACAGAGTGGATATAGAAATAGAAGGAATAGGAAGACTTACGAATTATATGGTGTGACAAGCTTTCCGCCGAGCATTTTGAACGCGTTCAAAATGCTGTTGCCGAGAGCCTTGATATCTCAAGGC
>UROG01000019.1 GCA_900549485.1 uncultured Eubacteriales bacterium | reverse complement strand
GGGATGAGGTTTTTAGCTTTTACTCGAAAGCGAAACCTGAACGCGTGCCGCTCTCTCAGCAGAAGGAGTTCAAGCCTGTGCGCAACATGGTCATCCGTGAGGTAGTGCAGATGATGGAGCAATTGCAGGATGAGGGTATTAACTGTGATGAGACACAGCCAACTGCGCCAGAACCAAAGTCAGTCACAGGAAGTTCTGAGCTGTCCTCGACTCACAGTACTCCACCAACACCAGCGCATCGTGCCCCACCGCCTGAATCCGTCTCTGCCTGTATGATTCGTATGCTTCACCACATGGGAAATATCTTTCGGGATAGCGTCAGTGCTTCCGGTTACCGTGGCTTGCAGCTTGACAGGAAGCGTCGAAAAGAATTGCAGGAGTGGAAAATTGCCCTCGGTCACCGTGAGAACGACCACGAGGATCCTGCAAATTATCCGAAGCCTGCGTATTAGTTTCAGTTGCTATTTCAGTGCGTTTGGGTATAATGTGTTGCTCGAAAGGGTGATAAAAATGAAAGCTCGGCAACTGCCGCCATACAAAGAGTTAAGCAGAGAAGATCGTGAACGCTTATATGAGCATGACCTGCCAGTGTATCTCCAGCATGACCTTGATGCATTCAAGGATGGGCTGGAAAATGGCTCGACGCTCATGGACTGCCTATGGGGTGAACTGTACGGCAGCATCAACATTGCGCAGATAGACGACGGCGCAATAACGCCGGAGCATGCTGAATACCTGCGGCAGAAGTATCTCTGGGGCGAGGATATATGATATCTTGAAGAGGTGATCAACTTAACCTACATACATTTCACAGACGAACAGAAGCAGAAAGCTGCCTCTGTTGACCTTGAAGCCTTTCTCCGCAGCCGTGGAGAAAGGCTTATTTCATCCGGTAGGGATAAACGCCTTGCCAGCGACCACAGCGTGACCATACGCGGCAATGAGTGGTACGATCATGCCGAGGAAAAAGGCGGCACTGCCGTCAGCTTCGTCCAGCGGCATTACGGCATCGGCTATGCCGAGGCTGTGACCACGCTACTCGGAGGCGAGTTGGGCGTCGCTTATTCTCAACGTTCAGAAGCAACGGTGGACAAGGGGCTACAAGCGGTATAAAGAAACAAGTGGTTTGATAGAGTGGAAAGAGTGTCAGATTTTCCACTCTATCTTTACATAGTCGCTGGTTGCGCTGATTGAAGAAATCAGACCGTCAGCGGCTTTTCGTTTGTCCTCAAAGCTGATATTCTCCCAATCGTCCAGATACTCGGACAGCAATTCAATCTGCTGGGAGGACAGCGTTTCAACGGACAAGTCGGCTATCGCCTTGGACAGCGTTTTGCGGCGGTTGTCCAAATCCTCGATTTTCTTGTTGGCGTAGGCCAGCAAGGTGGCGTTGGCCCCGGTCAGCGTATCAAGCAGTTTTTCAATCTCGGCCTCTACCTGTGCAAGCTCCACCTGATAGGCGGTGATTTTCGGGTTTGCTTTTTCCTCGCCGCCCCGCAACAGCTTGAACTCCCGGAACTTTTCTCCCATAGCGGTAAAAATGAACTGCTCAAACTCCGTCTTGCGAAGAGTACCGCACCCCGGACAGCCCTTGTGGTCGGCCCGCTTGGAACAACGGAGGTATTCATAGCCAGAGGGATTGTGGGTCGTTTTGAGTGCGTACCCGCATTTCCCGCATTTGATTTTCCCGGCCAGCCAAGTGTTGCGGGCCTTGCGGCCATTCTGGAAAGTGGTGTTTGTCATCAACTTCTTGCGACACCTCAGCCAAACATCAGCAGATACAAAGCCTTCATGGGGCGCAATCACAAGGATCTGGTCTTTCAGGCTCTTGTCCTTGTCCTCCTTCACATCCCGGCCTTGATAGAGGTAGCAGCCATTTGTCCCGGCGAAGTCGGCGGCGTCATTGACTACCACCGTACCCTGACTTTTGAAAAACTCGTACATTTCCAAGTCAGCCTGTGCATAGACCGGGTTGCGTAAGAGCTGGGATAAGTAAGAACGGGTCAATGACTTCCCATATACTTTGATACCCCGTTCCTCAAAATACCGGGTAATATCTCCGAAGGAAGTCTCGGGCTCGGCGTACATTTCAAACATCAGGCGTACATGGCTTGCGGCTATGGGGTCGGCTACCATCATCTTTGTGCGGATATTTTCAACCACCGTCGGCTCCAAGTCGAAGCCATAGGGAGCTTGACCGCTCATGTGAAAGCCTTTCAGGCACCGGGAATAATAAGCGTCTGTGACACGCTTCTGAATTGTCTCTCGTTCAAGCTGGGCGAATACGATACAGATATTCAGCATGGCCCGGCCCATGGGGGTCGAGGTGTCAAACTTCTCTGTGGAAGAAACAAACTCTACATTGTATTCCTGAAATAGCTCCATCATATTCGCAAAGTCCAAAATGGAGCGGCTTATTCTGTCCAGCTTGTAGACAACTACCCGGCGTACCTTGCCTTTGCGTATCTCGCCAAGGAGCTTTTGAAACTCGGGCCTGTCGGTGTTCTTGCCGGAATAGCCCTTGTCCTTGAAAACCCGGCAACTGCCGCCTTTCAACTCATACTTGCAGAAATCAATCTGGCTCTCAATGCTGATACTGTCCTTGCGGTCTACGGATTGTCTTGCATAAATTACATCTTCTCTGATATTCATGTTGGGCTCCTTTCCTGTGGAATGGAGCTACCAACCTACAAGTATATTATACCATTGATAGCCCCGAAGGACAATGTTGTCGATGGTCAAGCCGGGGTATCGCTGGCCCTTCTGTACTTGCTGAACACCTCATAAAGACAGCGTTCAATCTCCTTTTTCCGCTTTTCCTTTTCCTTTGGAGAGAGTACCGGCGTAAGACTTTCCAGCACAATGCTTTTCCCCTGAAAATGGACGGTTTTGGTTTCACTCTGATAAGTAACGGATTGTACCATTGAAGCCTCCTTTGCGTAGTTGGTTGACTGCCAGTATTTCCCGCATTGTCCCTGTGGGGAAAAGCGAAAGGACAGCACCCGGCAAAGAGTGCTGTCCTTTCGTCCTTCTCCACGCTTCGGGCCAACTTGGCCCGAGGTCAATATTGCCAATTTTCGTAGTAGTGCGCCGCCTCCTCAACAGCGCAGAAATCAAAGACTTCATAAAGCTCAACGAGCACCTGATGAATGTCCTTTGCGTGGAACCCGCAGTTTTCCATGGCTTTGATAACATAGCCACGGCAAGCGTCGTTGCTCCATTCCTCATTCATAGTCAAGACCTTCTTTCTTATAAAGTTGGGGGCGCTGACGCTATATGTTTGGCCTGTCACAAGACAACTGTTTTTTCCGTCAGCGTCCCCGCTGGATTGTGCGGCAAATCGGAGCGAATAAGTTGCCAACTTATTCCTTGTGGCCCGTTGCAGATCGTGGCCGTGGAGATGGCTTGTCCCCACCTGCGGCATGAGTAGTTGTCGCTCGTTTTCCTTATGGAAAAGTCTTGGCGTACCTGTTGCTTGGCTCCCTGCCAAGCACTCCGAGTTACCCGCTATTCAGTTGTGTGAGGAAGGTTCATCCTCTCATTAACCGTGTCAGTTAGCACGGGAAAAAGAATAGGCTCACAGAACTTTTTCCAAATATTTTTTCATGTTCTCCAAGCCACGCTGGATGGCGGCGTTGATGGCCCTTTCCGTCACACCTTCGGCGGCAGCAATCGCTTTGACCGAGTGGTTCAGCAGATAGTGCTCAAACACCCGCTGGCCCTGTGCGTCAGGCAGACTATTCAGCGCATGGCAGATATGCTCGAAGCGTTCCATGCGCTCGATCAAGTACCTGGCACTCTTTGTTATAGCCCGCAGCAAATTGAATTGAAATTAATTGGTATGTTTGAAGACGGGCTCTCGCTTCTTCATCTTGATGACCCGTCTAAATCGATAATATATGGCATATCGGACGATGGTAAGTGTTTTACATTGGTAGACTGTATTCCGTCTCATGCTAATCATAGCTCACTTGGATTTGGTACTATATCATATACAGTTAATCGATTTTATATGGGGACGAAGCTGCTGACAGATGCAAGTAGTGATTTGGTGCAAGCCGCAACATTTTCCTTCACAAATTTAAATGCATGGTTGTGTTATAATATCTTAGAATACTCTTGCCCAGATGATACCGGAGTATGGCAATGCAAGATAAACCCCAATAATCTCAGAGGGAAACAAACAATCAAGATTAGAGCAATAGATGTATGTCTGAAAGAAGAATTGACATATAATCTTTCTTTTCCGAAAGACTTCTTCTTAAATGAAAATACCGAGCTGACAATTAATCGTTGGTTCATTATGGAGTCATTGTCAGGGGCATTCCAAACAGTACATACTATGTTTAAGTATGCCTCATATCTCAAAAATCTTCTGACCCTTCTTGTTGGACAGCCTATGTTTTTTACGTATATTGATTTCTCATTGCCTGATGAAGAATATGTATCCCCTGAGGGGGAAAGGCTTAAGAGAAAACACAGTTGTAGAATGTTCTATACACAAATTGGTGATATTGCTGGGGCAAAACACCTATCACCAAAGAGAAACAACAGCTGTCTGATAAAAAAGGAATCCATTTTAGAATGCTGGGACAGCATAGTAAATCTGTGGTTTTCAGAACACAAAAAGATAGCAGAAGTTACGGATAGTTATATAGGGGATTTATACCTACCGGCATATATTCAAACAGCATTTCTGAATATAGCGAGAGGTCTGGAAGCGTATCACAGATTATATGTAACGAAGCAGGATGATACAACTACAGTAGATCTATCAAAAGAACGTGTAATAGCTTTTGTTAACAGTAGTATTCCAACTGCGGATAGGGAACGCATTTTATCAAAAATAAACTATGAAGCTGAAGAATCTTTTGGCAAACGCATTAAACAACTCATAACTTCTATGCCGACCGGTCTAAAAAACACCGTCTTTGGAGAGCTGACAAATGCAGAGCAAAAAAGACTGATCACCCAAATAGTACAGACAAGAAATTACTATACACACAGAGATAATAAAGAAAAGTATCCGCTTTTGATTGAAACCCCTTTGGAAATTGCAAAGTTATCTGACAAGTTAGCGATTGTCCTTAATTACTTTTGTCTGACTCAAACGGGAGTTCCCGCGGATATAGTGGAGAATGCACTTACAGCAAAATGTGAAATGGAAATATAGAATTGCATTTAAGCGGAATTATACAACTAATATTCCCTGTCCTCAAAATTGGCTGACCCTGCCATCGTCGTCGCAAGCTTTATATCGCTTGCGACGGCTTTTTTATGCCTTGCATCAAAAGCCATCTCGCGCTCACTCCGCTGCTCCTCCTCTCCAAATCGAACCCACTCCGTTGGGCTTCGATTTGGTTTTGTTTTCCATGTGAACTGTTTTTCATTTCTATAAGGACTTGAACTCCCGAGGGCGCGCAAAAAAGCCGGGGCGGTCGCTCTGCTGAGGTGAACCGCGCCCGGCTTTTCCGTTTTTGCTTTTATTTGATTGCGGAGCGTTTTTATCTCTGCTCGTTTATATAGATATTCGCTTCGCTCTGGATGAATTTTGCGGTCTCGTCAAGCGTCTTATCGCCGGCATAATATGCGCGGGCATGCTTTTCGACTATCGCATAGATTTTTTCATTGTCGTCGGATATTTTATCGGTGCTCTCGATAAGCTCCATGAGCTTGTCCGCCTGCTCCTGCGTCAGCGCATAGAAATTATACACCTCGCCGGTGGAGCTGCCCATACCGCCCTTGGAAACCTCAATCTTCTCTCCGTTTTCGTCAAGGACATAGTTGCCTGCCGCGTCCTTCTGATAATCCGGAGTCATTTCCTTTTTGAGGAGCTTGTCGAATACGTTTCTGTTCGTGGGCATCATCCAGGAATTTGCCTGTGTTTCCTCGGTGAAGAACTGTCTGAGGAACTTCCAGACCTGTTCCTTGTGCGTGCTTGTCTCGCTCATGGCAAAGCCGCTCGATACGCTGAGCATATTGCCGCTGCCGCTCAGCGTGGGGTAGCCTATATAGGTCGCGCTGCCGCCGAAGTAGAAATCATAATATCTGATATCGGAAATGGAGCCGATGTGTCCCTGCATGAGCATCTGGCGGCCTTCCGCGATCCTTGTATCGGCGTTATCTTCGGCTGTCCACTCGTAATTGTCCCAATCAAAGCCTTCTGGGAAGCGGGAGGTGAACTCAAGCATCTGCTTAAATCCGTCGCTGTCAAAGCTGCATTTTCCCGTCTCCCAATCCATATATTGGTCAAGGTCAAGCGCAAGGCAGGTGTGCAGCATGTCATAGCGGGTAGTCGATATGTCAAGCGGATCGCAGCCTTCCGGCATCTGCGCAAGCGCCGCGTAAAAATCATCATATGTCCAGCCTATTCTGTCGCCGACTATCTTCTCCGCGCCTACAAGCGCGTTTATGGAGAAGCTTGTGCAGGTTGAGCAGAGCTTGCCGTTTACCTCAAGCGCCTTGAAGACATTCCCGAAAAAGTCGTCCCTGGAAAATTCGGAATCTGCATCAATATAAGGATAGAGATCCGCAAGAATACCCTTGGATGCAAGCTGCGTATACGGAAGACCGTTCAGGTCGATTATATCAGGCACGTTGCCTGCGAGAAGCTCGGTCGTAAGCTTTGTCGTACCCGCAGAGATGTCCTCCTCCGTATTGTACTCGGAGTAGTCCTTGATCACAATACGGCTGTCGGTGCTCTTCCTGTTGAACTGTATGATAGTATTGCGGGCATCCCAGTCGATTCCGAGAGTTGCAAGAGTTATATTTTCTTTCTTGGGAAGAGTCGATGAAAGCACCTTTGAGATTTTCGCAAGCTCAATGGTATTGGTATTGTCAAGGCTGTTGTATTTGTTCAAGGCGATGTACACAGTCCCGTCTTCGCTGACGTTGAACGAATCGACTTCACCGCCGTTTATATCGCAGCTCAGCCAATTGAAGAGTCTTTTGGCCTTCTCATCGCCGAGATTGAAGCCGCAGAGGTAGGAGCCGTCGCTGAAATACAAGTCGTATTCCGCGTTGCCTGCCACAAGATTGTATGCACTGTCGGGCAGGTCGTAGCTTGCGCCGGTCTTTTTGTTCTCAATATCCAGCACGTGCAGCTGTTCGCCGTTCTCCCCCCATGCGGTATAGGCGGGAGTGCCGTCCTTCATGATGAAGATTGTGTCGGCATAGCTGTCAAGCGCTATGCTGGAAACGGTGCTTCCGTCCGGCGCTATGACCCTGACTTCCATGTCGCCGGTGACAATGGCATTGCCGTCCTTATCCGCCACCATGCTGTAAGCGTACAGATAGCTGTCGGGTTCCATCTTGATCTCCGCTGAGCTTATCTCTCTGCCGTCCGGATCAAGCTTTCTGATATAGAAACGGTTCTGATACTTGGTGTGATTGTAATAATCGGCGTTGTCGCGCTTCATATCCTCAGGACCGTCAAACCAGTTTTCGTACGTAGTCTCGATCGCTATAAAGCCGCCGTCCGGCGCCAGCGCGATACCGGAAAGATTTGCACCGGAGGAATAGTCGCGCTTGCCCTCCGTGTTTTCGGGGGCGGGAAGCGACTCGTAATTCGTCAGCTTCTGCATGGAGCCGTCATAGCCGATGAAATAAAGTCTGCTCTGATAAACGTCGTACTGCCCTTCGTATTCAAGGACAGCGCCCTCAGGAATGTTTTCCCCGACTTTCTCGCTGCACGTCGCGTAAAAGCCGTCGTCGGTATAGATACTCGGTCTGAAATACATTTCATTCTTTTCCGACAGCGTTTTAAATTCCGCGGCATAGACATACTCGTCGGTCGTTTCCGCTGCCGGTGCTTTTGTTTCTTTGCTCGCCGCTGACGAACCGCAGGCCGTCAGGCCAAGCGCCATAGAAAGCACTGCAAGCATTATCACGACGGTTCTGAATTTTTTCTTCATTTTCCCCTCCTGTGATTTGTTGTTGCGCCGCTGTTCCCGTTGCACGGTAGCATGCGCAGTCTTGATACGACATCTTCACAATAACAGACGAACCTCTCCTCGTTTTGTTCGCCTTCTTTCAATAATTTTATACGATATTAATTTTCTTTTGTTACAGAACTGAAAAGTTTTTTGTTATGTAACCCTTCTCGTCGGGAAAAGGGGCTGTCTCAAAATAGAATTTTCTAAAAATCCGCCCAACAATAAAGCCGCAAAAATCCGATAGAAACTGGATTTTCACGGCTTTATCTAACTTTTGAAGGGGGCTATTCTCTTACAATTTGCATTTTGAGACATTCCCTTTTTAAGGTTATTTTTAAATCTTTAACGCGTTTTCCGTATCAGAAATCGGCTTCGACATCAATGCTTTCGCCGCCGAATTCATCGGTAGTGACCTCTTCTTCCTCTTCGGAAACAGGCTCCGCGACCTGAACGAACTCACTCATATACGCGTCCTTGGGAAGTCCCGCAAGATATGCGGGAAGATTGATCACGATACCGTCCATATTATACGGGAGCTCAAGCGTAACGGGGACCGTCACTTCTTCGCCTCCCTTTTCCTGAACAACTACAAGCTCCATTTCAAACTTCTGACCGATGCATGTCGCCATTCCGCGTTCTTTTTTGTTGAGTCTTGCCACGCGTTCGCCGTTGACATTAACGGTTATCTTATGAGCATACGGTATTTCTTCGCCGTTATACTCCATGGCCTTGTTGTCAAAATATATCGTGTGGCCGCGGCCGATCACGAACATAGCGCCGGAGATAGCAAGGAGGATAACAAGAGCCGCTATACGGTACAACCATTTTTTGCTTTTCATTTGCTCTCCTCCATTTCCTGTTCCGCTGCAAGCTGCTGTCCGATAAGGCTCTTCGCTTTGCGCTTTTTCGTCTCATACATTACGAGCGCGATGGTTATGACGGCGTAGGAAACAAACACTCTGAAATACTCGCCTATCATGGTGTCGCCGGTGATAAGGCCACCCGCCTTGGGCGCGACGATGAACATCGTATGGAAGAGGATAACGCCGAGGAAGACGTTTCCGATGGAAGCCCTGTCAACTGAAGCGCCGCCGACAAGCAGAGCCGCGATGCAGAACATACCTATCTGGGAATGTGCGGAGTATGTCGCAATATTGCCCATGTTCTGAAGGTAAATGACCATGCCGAAGCCCGCAAGAACGGTGGAGATGACAATGGAGATAACTCTGGTACGCTCAACATTGATGCCGGCGTCACGCGCAACCTCCATATCCTGACCGACGGCGCGCATATCCTGACCGAGCTTGGTCTTGCGGAACCAGATAATGAACAGGCACAGCAGACCGATAACGATAAAGGTCAGCATGGGGATCTTGACGCCGCCGATGTTTATCGCAAGAACATCGTCAAGCGCATGGCGCATATTCAGAAGAGAAACGGTATTTCTGATGCCGTAGCCGCGGGGCAGCTTGATCGTGCCGTGCTTGATGGGAATAATGGGTCCCATCATGTAGAGGACGATAAGCTGATATACGCCGTTGATGAAAAAGCTGATTATATAGCTTGTGATCATTTCACGTCCCTTTGCGCGGTTAAGTATCTTGCCGCAGAGGGTGCCGAGGGCGATGGAAAACGGAACGGAAACGATCATTGCAAGGATGATGCCGGGGATACCCCAGATCTGCCAGTCAGATACAAAGATAAGCGCGATCTCAGCCGCCATTGCGCCGAGCGTCATGCCGAAGTTAAGACCCATACCGGCCATAATGGGGATCAGCAGAGCCATGATAAGGAAGATGTTTCTTCCCATACGTGTAACTATCTCGTTGAGAAGGTAGCTCACGGAGAAGCCGGAGATAGGGATGCACACCGCGCAGATAAGCACGAACATAATGGGAACGGAGTTGTTTCCCAAAAATTTAAGGACTTTGTTTTCTTTTTTCATTTTGTGCCCTCCGTCTTTCTGGTCAGAGCGTAGAGTATCATACCGTTGGATACGATAATACGGATAACCTCACTCATATCCATGTGGATCGCGTTGTTCATAACGGTAGGCGTCATAGTGACGATGCCCTGGAAGAGGAACGTACCGATAATGACGTTTGCGATCGATGCTTTGTTGACGGATGCGCCGCCGATAAGTATTGCGGAAACGGCAGGCAGCGCCATATAGAACGGCGCCATATAGAGCTGGATAAAACCGAAGCCCTGTTCATACACCAGAATGCCGACCGCAGCAAGCCATGTTGACATCACAACGGAGAGAAGCCGTATTTTGTCAACATTGATGCCGGCCGCCCTTGCAAATGTGGGGTTGGAGCCGACGGCGGTCATCGCGGTGCCGGTCTTGGTGTGGAGGAAAGCCCACATTGCAAACGCAAGAACCGCAAAGAACAGAAGCGTACCGGTAGGAATGGAAAGGTTGCCGATGTTTATCTGGAGAATATTTGCAAGGACTTTATCATAATAGCCCTCGAGGGAGATCGTGGTACGCAGACCCTTGCCGGAAAGCCCCCAGACCATTGTGGGGTTTTTATACGGCAGGAGCAGCCACATCATGCACATAAAGGAGACGGAGGAGAAGCCGACATATGTGGCTATCATCATTTCGCCGCCCTTTATCTTGTTGAGCAGCCAGCCGTAGCCCGCACCGAGGATCAGCGCAAACGGAGTTGCGATAAGTATCGCCATGACAAAGCTTGCAGGTCCCGTGAAGCCGAACTCCAAAGAAAGCGTCGCGCCGAGGAGACCGGAGATTATGCCGAGGGGCAGACCGAAGTTAAGGCCGCAGCCGGAGTGGATCATAGGAACCATTGCAAGAACCATAACGGCATTCCAGCTGAAACGGTTGATAGTATTTGTTATCTGCGTGGCAAAGTCAACGCCGACAATAGGTGCGGCGGCAAAAAGCAGCAGCAGGAATGCCGCGATGATCAGTCTCGGCAGGCCGAAGGAATCTATACCGGATTTCAGTCTCGCGCCGAAGGTGCTGTTCTTATCCAATTCTTTACTCATTCTGCCCACCTCACTTTACCTGGCTGACCATGAGAAGTCCGAACTCCTCAGACGGTCTGTCAGCGGGAAGTATTCCAGATACCTTACCGCCGGATATGATCGCTATCTCGTCGCAGGTCTGGCGAAGCTCCTCAAGCTCGGAGGATATCATGACGACCGTGACGCCGCTTTCGCGGTTGAATTTCTTGAGTGCATTGAGAACCAGAGCCTTTGCGCCGACGTCGATACCGCGTGTAGGCTCGGAGACGAACAGGAACTTAGGCTCAAGCGCAAACGCCTTGGCAAGGCAGACCTTCTGCTGGTTGCCGCCGGACAGCTCCTTTGCATTC
Organism: uncultured Eubacteriales bacterium; assembly: GCA_900549485.1. GTDB lineage: Bacteria > Bacillota > Clostridia > Oscillospirales > Oscillospiraceae > Limivicinus. Next base: position 34,550 of record UROG01000019.1, on the reverse strand, counting down.
TGCTTGGAGCCGGTACACTTTATGGCAAGCTCCTCTATGTATTTATCGGTCACTTCGCCGATTGCCTTCTCGTCTCTCCACTTGATAAGGCCGCCCAGATAGTTCTTGAGGAACTTGTTCTGAACCTGCATTGCGGGGAACGCGATGTTCCATTCAAGCGTTTCGTCCAGCAGCAGACCTACGCCGCGTCTGTCCTCGGAAACAAAGGCAAGGTTTGCGTCAAGGCAGCTTCTCGGGCTGTTGAGCGGAATTTCTTTCCCCGCGAACACGACCGTACCGCCTGCTTCATAAAGACCCATGATGCCGTTTGGAATACCGAGCTTGCCCTGACCGGCAAGACCGCCGATACCGAGTATTTCGCCCTCTTTGACGTCAAGGTTCACATTGCGCACGGTTTCGCCCGGCATATCGACCCAGAGCTTTTTAATGGACATTGCGACCTTGGCATCGCTGAAATCACGTATCTCATTGGCGGCGGCGCTGGCAACGCTTCTGCCGACCATCCACTTCGTGATATCGGTCACATTGGTCTCCTTCGCAGGGACGTCCTTCACGACATAGCCGTCGCGCATTACGACGACCTTGTCGCACACGGCAAGGATCTCATGCAGTCTGTGGGTGATGAATATAACGGCAATGCCCTTGGCGGACATACCCCTTATGGATTCGAGCAGCGCTTCCGCTTCCTTCTCGGTGAGAACAGCGGTAGGCTCATCCAGAATGAGGAGCTTGAGCTGATCCTTGCTCAGCTCTCTTGCGATCTCGGTAAACTGCTTATGACCTACCGGCATTTCGCTTATGGTCATACCGGAGTCAATGGAAAAGCCCATTTTCTCGATAGCATGCTCGGCGCGTCCGGTTATCTCGTCATAGTCAAGCGTGTTGAGTCTGTCCCCGAAGATCTCGGAAATGACGTTATGCTTTGTAGGCTCTCTGTTAAGTACGATATTTTCGGCGGCGGTGAAGCCGGGAATAAGTGAAAATTCCTGGTGCACCATGCCGATTCCGGCTGCAAGCGCGTCAAAAGGCGTAGAAAACTCGACCTTCTCGCCGTTTATAAGGATATCGCCGCCGTAACCGCCGGTTTCTCTTATGACATCCATGCCAAAGAGGATTTTCATAAGTGTGCTCTTGCCTGCACCGTTCTCCCCGCAAAGACCGAGAACCTCGCCCTCGCCGAGAGTAATATTGATATCCGAAAGGACCTGTGTCCCGAAAAAGTCCTTCTTAATGTTTTTCATCTCCAGCAAGGGAGCATCGCTATTACTCATAAAACAATTTCCTATCCTGTTTTCTTTTTTAGTTCGATCGTTCTGCAAAAGCAGGAAACACCTGTCCGCAGGGCAGAGGTTTGCTCCCGACGCATGAGAGACTTTTCGGCAGGAGTAAACCCCTGCCCTGCAACACATTTTTCAAGAGATCATACATGACCGGCACCGTTAATAACAAGCATGGGGGGAGGAAATTCCTCCCCCTCATTTGCGAAGTTCTATTACTTGACGGTGAAGTACTTCTCGGGAACCTCAACACTGGTGGTGCCCATGAACTTGCCGGGATCGCCCATGATGTAGGTATCCTGATATACGAGGAATACGTTGTCGAGCTTAACGCCGGTGTCGGCATTGGTGTAGTTGGAGCCGTTCCACTCGGCATCGCCGGTGTAGACTGCAAATGCCGCCGCGATATCGTCGATATCGTCAAGCTCGCTGTCGCCGTTGATGACGTTCATTGCATGCTCAGCAAGACCTGCGGACAGAGTGTAGCCGTAGGAGTATGCCCATGTGCCGAAACGGTCTGCGCCGCCCTTTTCGCAGACAGCGTCCTCAACCTTGGCAAGGATCTTCTGGAAGTCGCCTGCTTCTTCGGTGAGGTCAATGCCGAGTGCTCCGGGGTAGCCCATCAGAGGAGAGGGCAGGTCGGCTTCAATGAAGTATCCGCCGTACTCGAGCAGCTGCTTGAGCAGAGGCTCGGTGTGAGCATCGTTGGTGCAGAAGTATGCGGATTTCTGACCGTACTTCTCGATCCATTCGGGAGCCTTCTCAAGGATATAAGCCTGAGCGCCTGCAACACCGACGTCGGAAGTGGGGTCGGGAGCGGTCTCAAGAACGAAGTTCATACCGAACTCCTCACAGGCTGCCTTCATAACGGCAACACGGCGGGACATGGTCTCATAGGACATGTGGCGGGGGAAGGAGATATGTACAAAGGTATCGCAGCCGAGGTCATGAGCGGTCTTGATCATGAGGTAGCCGCGTGCAACAAAGTCATTGTTGCAGACGAGGTCAGCAGCGGAGCCGATTTCGGGAAGGTCCTCATGGGATTCACCGGCGATGCAGATGATGTCGGGGCGGCGCTCTTTGATCTGACGGAAAGCTTCGGTGGTGCCGGGAACAGCCTGGTTAACGATGATGGCCTTCATCTGGGGGTCATCGGAGAGGTTAACTATGGTCTGAATGGTGGTCTCAAGCTCTTCGGTGAAGTTGTCAGGGTAGATAGCGAGCGTGACAACATCTTCGCCGAACTTAGCCTGGGCAGCCTCAGCGCCGCGGCGGTCGTCCTCAGACTGAGAAACGGAACCGGTGACGATACCGATATGAGCGGTTTCCTCTGCGGATGCGCTCAGCCCGGTGACGCACAGTGCGCATACCATGGTGAGGGCAAGAAGCAGTGCTAAAAATTTCTTCATTTCAGTCCTCCAATAATAATATTATTCAACGGCAGAGCCGGTGAACACGGATCGAATTTCCCCGGTTGAGGGGCAAGATCTGCCGCGGCATCTGCTTTACGCAAGATTGCACTTTCTAATACAACAAATCCTTCAATTGATTATATCATAAAGAAATCCCGTGTCAATACAGCAGTTCGATAAATTATGAAATCTTTGGCAGATTTTACAATGCTTCCGCCGCGTATTCTGGCTATATGCTCAATTATCTCCGGTCACACCGATGATTTTTTCAATTATTTCCACATCTGACGGCTTGAGGCGGATACCCGCTCTGAGCGTCTGCCCGTCGGGATATGTTACGGTAAAGGCGAAATCCGTATCCGCCTGTATGCCCTTGTTTTTCACTGCCAGAAGGAAGTCCGGAAATTTGGGATGATTTGCGCAGAACCTGCTCCACGCCTGTTTCAATGTGAACAATGCACCGATGTCCATAATTTCCTCCTTATATTTGCTCTTGATAGTTAAAAAGGGGCAGCGCAGGCTGCCCCTTTTTTACATCAGTCGAGTATTTCGACGGATACTTTTTTGCCCTTTCTCTGAGCAACGGCTCTCATCAGGATACGGATCTGCTTGACGATCCTTCCCTGTCTGCCAATGACCTTGCCCATGTCGCCGTCGGCAACCTTGACTTCAAAAACGGTTTCTCCGTCGGCTTTGCGCTCGGTCACAGAGACCTGATCGGGATTATCGACCAAGCTCTGCACGATATAGGTCAAGAGTTCTTTCACTTCTATTGCTCCTTATCAGGCTTCAAGCTTTTTGAGCAGGCCGCGAACGGTGTCGGTGGGCTGTGCGCCGTTTGCCATCCAGTACTTTACGCGCTCTGCATCGACCTTAAGCTTTGCGCCGTCTGCGGAGGGATCGTAGGTGCCGATTTCCTCAATGCAGCGGCCGTCGCGGGGGAAGCGGGAATCTGCAACAACGATACGGTAATAGGGAGCCTTCTTTGCGCCCATTCTGCGAAGTCTGATCTTAACCATTGTATATTTCTCCTTCAAAAATATTCATTATATTACAAACGCGTTGCCGGTGTCCGGCAAGCAGTTGCAAACCTTGTCAGAACGGAAAACCGCCTCTGGGGAATCCGCCCATGCCGCCCATGCCGCCCATTTTTTTCTGAAGCTTCTTCATGTTCTTGCCTGAGAACTGCTTCATCATCTGCTGCATCGCCTCAAACTGCTTGAGCAGGCGGTTGACGTCAACCACCGATGTGCCGGAGCCTGCCGCAATGCGTTTTTTGCGGCTTGAGTTGATGATTGAGGGGTTATCGCGCTCCCCCTTCGTCATGGACAGGATTATCGCCTCCTGCCGCGCCATTGCCTTCTCGTCAAGCTTCGCTCCCTTGAGCGCTTTTGCGTCCATGCCGGGTATCATCGCCGCCAGATCGCCGAGGTCGCCCATACTTCTGAGCTGCGCCATCTGGTCGAGATAATCGGCAAGCGAGAAGCGGTTTGACCTGAGCTTTTCCGCGGCTTCAAGCGCCTTTTTTTCGTCAAAGCTCTGCTCCGCCTTTTCAATGAGCGTGAGCACGTCGCCCATGCCGAGGATACGGGATGCCATACGGTCGGGATAGAACGGCTCTATCATGTCGAGCTTTTCACCCACGCCTATGAACTTTATCGGCTTGCCGGTGGCGTATCTTATGGACAGCGCCGCGCCGCCGCGGGCGTCGCCGTCAAGCTTGGAGAGCATAACGCCGGTAACGCCGAGCGCCTCATCGAACGCCGACGCCGCGTTTACCGCGTCCTGACCGGTCATTGCGTCAACGACAAGAAGTATCTCCGCCGGGTCGGTCGCCGCCTTTATCTCGCGCAGCTCGTTCATCAGCGCCTCGTCTATATGCAGGCGGCCTGCCGTATCGAGAAAAACGAGGTCGTTCCCGTGCGCCTTGGCATGCTCTATCGCCGCCTTTGCGATATCGACGGGGTTTGTCTGCCCCATCTGGAAAACAGGGATATTGAGCTGTGCGCCGACGGTCTCAAGCTGCTTGATAGCGGCGGGACGGTAGATGTCGCACGCGACAAGCAGCGGGCGTTTGCCCTGCTTCCTCATATATCCCGCAAGCTTTGCACCGTTCGTGGTTTTACCTGCGCCTTGCAGTCCCACAAGCATCACGACGCTCGGCGACTTGGAGCCGATGTTGAGCTTATGGTTCTCACCGCCCATCAGCGCGGTCAGTTCTTCATTGACTATTTTAATGACCATCTGCGCAGGGCTGAGCGCTTCAAGCACATCCGCGCCGCTGGCGCGTTCGGTCACTTTTTTTGTAAATTCCTTGACGGCCTTATAGCTGACGTCCGCTTCAAGCAGAGCCATGCGCACCTCGCGCATCGCGTCCTTTACGTCCGCCGCCGTGAGCCGGCCTTTGCCGCGAAGCTTCTTGAACGCGGCATTCAGTTTGTCGGAAAGGCTTTCAAACGCCATAAATCATACCTCGGTATCAAGCTTCATGCTTTCAACATATTCCGCGCCCTCGCCGGCAAGCGCCCTCGCTTCGCCGCTCGTCAGGGTCTTCAGCTTTTCAAAAAGTCCCGCAAGCCTATCAAGCTTTTCCCGATTTCCGGAAAACCTGCGGATAAGACCGGTCTTTCGCTCTATCTCCTCAAGGCTGCTCTCGCCGCGGCGTATATTGTCCCACACTGCCTGACGGGATATTCCCAGCTGTTCGGCTATCTCGCCGAGGGAGAGATCCTCATTAAAATGGAGGTCGCAGCACTCGCGCTGCTTGTCCGTGAGCAGCTCACCGTAGAAATCAAGCAGAAGGCAGCGCTCCAGCCTGCTGTTTTCCACGCAAAGCACCCCCTGTCAAGTTTCTGACCTTGTCAGAGTATACACTCTCGTTTCCGCCCTGTCAAGTATTTTTTCTTGACAGGGAAGTTTCTCATTTCACCAAGCTTTTTTCTTGACTTTTTTTCTCAAAACTGTACAATAAGTTTTACCGCTTGTTTGAAAGGATAGTACTTATGGATATAGTAAAACCGCGCACGCTGTCCGGCTTTATGGAGCTTATGCCCGTGCAGCAGCTCCAGATGAACCGCATTATGGATATAGTAAGCTCCACATACGCCTCCTTCGGCTTCACCCCGCTTGACACGCCCGCCATCGAATCGTCCCAGATCCTTCTTGCAAAGGGCGGCGGAGAGACGGAAAAGCAGATCTACCGCTTTACAAAGGGCGATTCCGATCTGAGCCTGCGCTTCGATCTTACCGTACCGCTTGCAAAATACGTTGCACTGCACTATAACGAGCTGGCGTTCCCGTTCCGCCGCTATCAGATAGGCAAGGTCTACCGCGGGGAGCGCGCACAGCGCGGCAGATTCCGCGAGTTTTATCAGGCGGATATCGACGTTATCGGCGACGGTGAGCTGGATATTATAAACGACGCGGAGATACCTGCGATAATCTACACCGTTTTTACGCGCCTCGGTCTTAAAAAATTCCAGATACGCATAAACAACCGCAGAGTTCTGAACGGCTTCTACCGTATGCAGGGGCTTGAGGAAAAGTCCGGCGACATTATGCGCACAGTGGACAAGCTTGACAAGATCGGTCAGGACGCGGTTAAAAAGATTCTTATCGAAGACTTCGGTATTGCCGAAAGCAGTGTCGATGAAGTGATAAAGTTCATCAATATCTCCGGCGGCAGCGGCGATATTCTCACCGCGCTTGAGGGCTACCGCGGCAGGGACGAGATGTTCGACGCGGGTCTTGACGAGCTGAAAGCCGTCGCCAACTACATGAAGGTCATCGGCGTTCCGGAGGAAAATTTCACGGTCGATCTGCGCATTGCAAGAGGGCTTGACTACTACACCGGTACGGTCTATGAGACAACGCTTCTCAACCATCCGGAGATCGGCTCCGTCTGCTCCGGCGGGCGCTACGACAATCTTGCGGGCTTTTATACCAATAAGAAGCTCCCCGGCGTGGGCATTTCCATAGGCCTTACGAGACTTTTCTACGTGCTGGACGAGCAGGGTATGCTCAACAACGCCGTCAACACCTGCCCTGTGGATGCGCTCATACTGCCCATGACGGAAAATCTTGACGCGGCGATTGCGCTGTCGGCAAAGCTTCGCGGCGCGGGACTGAAAGCCCAGCTCTACACCGAGAAGAAGAAATTCAAGGCGAAAATGAGCTATGCCGACAAGCTCAAAGTGCCGTTCGTGCTGTTTCTCGGCGAGGATGAGCTGAACGAGGGCGTCGTCGCGTGCAAGAACATGGTCACCGGCGAACAGGTCAAGCTCACGGATGATGCGCTTATAAGGCTTCTCGCCGAAAACGCCGAAAAGCAGGCGCAGACCGCCTCGGTACTCGATATATAAAGCTCGATATCATAATATAAACGGGACTGCAAACGCAGTCCCGTTTATGCTTGTCAAAAAGTCCTTACAGGACTTTTTGACAAGCAGCGTTGTTATATTTTGTATTTTTCGCAGAATCCGGCGTATATTTCGTTGAAATTGTGCGGACGCGTTTCCATGAGGTTTATAATGTACCCATGCGCGTCCAGCTCGTTTGATTGCAGCTCTATCATCGCAATGGCGATATTTGAGCAGTGATCCGCCACACGTTCATAGTTTGTCAGCAGATCGTTATACACAAAGCCGTCGCTGAGAGAGCATATCTCATTCTGCACACGTGCGGCGTGGCGGAGCTTCACTTCGTCGCAGAGCGCGTCTATGCGCTCCTCAAGCGGCTCAACAAGGTGCGCCCTGTCAATATCCTCGTCAATAAAGCCCGATACCGCAAGCTGCAATATCTCCGTTACGGCGCTTTCAAGCATCTGCATTTCCCGTCTGGCCTCCGCCGCAAAGCTTATCTTCTTTTCGTATATCTCAAGCGCCGCCTCGGAAATATTCTTGGCGTGGTCGCTGATACGCTCGAAATCGCTTATGCTGTGCAGATACTTCGTGATCTTGGCGTTCTGCTCCTCATTCAGCTCGCAGGCGTTGAGCTTTACAAGATATGTACCTATCTTATCCTCAAAACGGTCTATAAGCTCCTCGGTGCGATCAACCCGCTCAAAAGTTTTTGCATCAAAGTCCGACAGCAGCGACAGTGCGTCAGCAAAATTGCCGCGGCAGAGACGCGCCATGGAATTGACGGTCATGCGGCTCTGCTCAAGCGCGACGGAGGGATGAACAAGAAAGCGTTCATCCAGCCGGTCAAACTCCTCGTTGGCATGGCGCTCCTCGTCGCTTTCCCGGATAAGTCCGGCAAGCAGATCCGTAAGCGGGGTGATAAACGGCAGCAGCACCGCGGAGTTGACTGCCCTGAACACGGTATTCAAAAGGGCGATCGACACGGCGTCCATCACGGCGGATTTTACCGCAAAGTCCATAAAATAATCAAGCGCGTAAAACCCGGCGGAGAACAGCGCCGCGCCAATCGTTTCTATTATAAGATATGCCCACGCGCTTCTGCGTCCGTCCACCCTCGCGCCGAATGCCGACAGCAGCACGGGAAACGATGAGCCTATCGCAATGCCGAGAATCAGGGGATAGGCGGTCGCAAACGTGACCGCGCCCGTGACCGACAGCGCCTGCAAAATACCCACGGCGGCAGAGGAGCTTTGAAGTATCGCGGAAAACACCGTACCGGCAAGGATGCCGAGCAGCGGGTTTGAAAAGGATGTCAGTATGCCGACGAATTCCCTGCTGTCTTTCAGCGGGGAGACGGCGGCGCTCATCGCCTGCATGCCGAACATCAGCACTGCAAAACCGAGGAAAATATCGCCGGTATGCTTTCTTCCGGCCTTTTTGCAGAACATGCGCAGAATAATGCCGGCGATCGCGGCGGCCGAAGCGATGGTCGAGCTTGAAAGCAGCGACGCCCAGCCGCTCCCCCCGATGCCCGACAGGCATATTATCCAGCCCGTAGCGCTTGTGCCGACGACCGCGCCCAGAATGACCGAAACCGCCTGTCTTAGCTTCATCATGCCGGAGTTGACAAAGCCGACGACCATAACGGAGGTTGCCGAGGACGACTGTATCACGGCGGTAACGCCCGCGCCCAGAAGCATTCCTTTGAGGGGCGTGTTTGAAAGGCGGTAGAGAATTATCTCCAGCTTATTGCCTGCCACCTTTTTAAGCCCTTCCCCCATAAGCGACATACCGAAAAGGAAAAGGGCTATCCCCCCGACGAGGGAAATGACGCAGGATAAATTCATGCTCTTGTGTCCTCCGCTATGATTTCTTCCATATATATCATAACATATGCCGCTCAGATTTCAATTATTTAAACTGCCCAATTCCCGCGCAAAAAGACCGCCGCTCTGTATAAGAGGCGGCGGAAAAACACTGTTCCGTACAAGCGGACACATGAGATACAGCGTCGTGATTCCGATCTTTTTATATGAAATTTGCACTTTTCTATTGACTTTTTTCGACGTAGCATGATATATATATATATATATATACATCTTATGAATATTGCAAAAGCTTATAAATGGAGGAAAAAAGAATGGCTGGAAAACATGTTAATCCCTGCTGCGCGTCAAAGAATAAGCCGACAGGCGGAACGGTCAGGAAAAGCGGGCGCATAATAGCGGCGCTCCTGCTTATGATATTAGCTTTCGGCATTGGCTCTGCCGTCTTTGTATCGGCTTCTGCCGCAACGGTTGCAAGCGGCAAATGCGGCGGCAGCGCCGAATGGGCGCTGACCGAGGACGGTACGCTCACAATCTCCGGCACGGGGGCAATGGAGGATTATAAGTACCCCGCCAATCCAGAGTGGTATGACCATAAGGACATGATAAAAACCGTAATATTTTCGGACGGCATAACAGATATAGGTTACGGTGTATTTGCCGACTGCACAGCTCTTACGGAGGTAACGATACCCGACAGTGTGACGAGCATTGACAACTTCACATTTCTCTCCTGCGACAGTCTTACAGACATAGATGTAAGTCAGGGCAATGAAGCTTATTGCTCCATAGACGGTGTGCTTTTCAACAAATCCGGTTCGGAATTGATACGCTTTCCCGCAGGTCGCAACGGCAGTTATACGATACCCGACAGCGTAACAAATATAGGTTACGGTGCATTTTTCGGCTGCGCAGCTCTTACGGAGATAACGATACCCGACAGCGTAACATATATAGGTTACGGTGCTTTTTCCGGCTGCACAGGGCTTACGGAAATAAATATACCTAACAGCGTGGTGATTATAGATAACATCGTATTTGACAGCTGCACAGGGCTTACAGAGATAAACATACCCGACAGCGTGACGAGCATAGACAACAGCGCATTTTTATACTGCGATAGTCTTACAGACATAGACGTAGGTCTGGGTAATGAAGTTTACTCCTCCATAGACGGTGTGGTTTTCAACAAATCCGGTTCGGAATTGATATGCTTTCCCGCAGGGCGAAGCGGCAGTTATACGATACCCAGTGGCGTGACGAGTATAGGCGACTTCGCATTTTCCGTCTGCACAGGACTTACGGAAATATTTATTCCCGCCAGCGTGACGAGCATAGAGTGTGGCGCATTTTCGCTCTGGAACGCACTCTCCGATGTATATTACGAAGGCAGTGAGAGCGATTGGCAGAAAATCGAAATCGATAATTACGGCAACATTTCTCTGCTAAACGCAAAGATACACTACAACGCCAGCGCCTGAGGCATGGTATAAAAAGGCGCGGAGTCAAATTGCACTTGATTCCGCGCCTTTTTTATTGTTTTTTCCGTTAGAGCCACCGCATTACAGCAGCTTTTCGATCTTGCCTTCGCCGAAGACTTCAACTCCGTTATTTTTCAGAAGCTCTGCGGCGAGACCGTAGCCGTCAACTACGGTGCCGGTGAAGGTGCCGTCATATATTCTGCCGCTGCCGCAGGAAGGGCTTAATTCCTTCATCAGCGCCTTTTTACAGCCCTCGGAAACGGCTCTTTCAAGGGCGATCTCCGCACCGCGGGCAAACTCCGCAGTGACGTTCTGCCCGTAGCGGCTCAAAACCGTATCGCCCACACGCTCACTCGGATCTCGGGGCGTACTCAAGCCCCCGTCGGATTCCGGACAGACGGGGATGAGTATGTATTTTGCTCTGAGTTTTTCAAGCACGGCGGCGTCAAGCGCGTTATTGCCGCCGGAATATTTGCAGTTGACGCCGGTAAGACAGGCGCTGATAAGCAATTTTTCCATGATCCTACTTCAGCACGACGCCGAGTATCGCGCCGCATATTCCTCCGATTATATGTGTGAGCTGGGAAACGTTGTCTCTCAGCGTGATGCCGTCAACGACCTCCCCGCCGATATAGAGAACAAGCACAAAGACGAGAGTAAGCGGGATGCAGCCGGTTTTCATTCCCGCGAGAGAGGACATCACGATCATCATGAAAACGATGCCCGACGCGCCGAGGAGCATGGTATCCGGAAAAAAGAGCCACTGCACCATGCCGGAAACAAGCGCCGTGAGAGACATCGCCAGAAGGAGGTTCCTGCTTCCGTAGCGCTGTTCAAGGCCGGGACCGAGTACAAGGATCATCATGAAATTGTTTATGTAATGCTTGAAATTGCTGTGTCCGAGTACGTGGAGAACAAAGCGCGGATATGTGAGGATATCCGACGGCGAGGAGCGGTAGACGCTGAAAAGCCGCACGGTGCTCCATCCGCCGGTGGCTCTGTCAAGCAGGAGCACACCGAGTGAAACAAGCGCAAACGTCAGTACAACAGGAGAGTTGTACTGTATTTTTATCACCTTTTTCACGGCGTCTCACCCATTCCGTTCAGCGCCTTTTCATACTGCGCAAAAGTGCGTCTGTCAAAACAGACCATGCGCACGCGCTCGATATCGTCATGAGTCTTCAGATAATCGCTTATTGTGCTTATGGCAATCGCCGCCGCCTTATCAAGCGGGAAACGGTACACGCCCGTGCTTATGGACGGGAAATCCACCGTTTTGCAGCCGTATCCGGAGGCAAGGGCAAGGCATGAGCGGTAGCAGGAGGCGAGAAGCTCCGCCTCTCCCCTGCCGCCGCCGTGCCATATAGGTCCCGGCGTATGGATAACATACTTTGCCGGAAGGCGGTATCCCTTTGTTATCTTCGCTTTCCCCGTCTCACAGCCGTTGAGTGTGCGGCACTCGGCAAGAAGCTCGGGACCGGCGGCTCTGTGAATGGCGCCGTCCACACCGCCGCCGCCCAGAAGCGAGCAGTTTGCGGCGTTTACGATGGCGTCAACGGCCTGTTTTGTGATATCTCCCTCAATTATCTCTATCTTCCCCATGTTTTTATCCCTTTATATCAACAGTGATCTTGCCGTCAGCCGCGGAAAGGGCGATAACCGCGATACTATGGCCGCGAAGCTCTATCATTTTCTCGGCAATAACGTCTTCGACCTGCTTCTGGATTATGCGTCTGAGATTTCTTGCACCGTAGGCCGCGGAATAGCCCTCTTTGACAAGGTGGTCGATAACGCTGTCGTCCCACGTGAGGGTATAATTGCGCTCGGCAAGCACGTCGCGCACATCGGTGAGCATGAGCGCCGCGATGGAGCGGAAATTATCCTCCGTAAGCTGGTTGAAGCAAAGCACCTCATCCACACGGTTTATGAACTCCGGACGCAAAAATTCGTTGAGCGCTTTCATCGTGCGTTCCTTTGTCATATCGCCGAGAGTGCCGCCGAAGCCGACGCTGCCGGTTTTGGTGTTGCTGCCGGCGTTAGTGGTCATGATAATGACTGTGTTTTCAAAGTTCACGGTGCGCCCCTGCGCATCGGTTATGCGCCCGTCGTCAAGGATCTGGAGAAGGATATTCATCACGTCGGGGTGCGCCTTCTCTATCTCGTCAAAGAGCACCACGGAGTACGGCTTGCGGCGTATCTTCTCGGTAAGCTGACCGGCCTCGTCATAGCCGACATATCCCGGAGGCGAACCGATAATGCGCGAAACGGCGAACTTTTCCATAAACTCGGACATATCAAGTCGGATAAGCGATTCGGGCGAATCAAAGAGATCCGCCGCAAGACGCTTCACAAGCTCCGTCTTGCCGACGCCTGTGCCGCCGACGAATATAAAGCTGACCGGCTTGCGCTTGACCTTGAGGCCGACGCGGCTGCGCTTTATTGCGGCGCAGAGAGTGTCAATGACCTCATCCTGTCCGACAACATGCGCTTTGAGCCGCTCATCAAGCTTTGCAAGGCGCTCAAACTCATCCTCGCGGATGCTGGAAGCGGGAATTTTCGTCCACAGCTCGATTATACGCGCAAGGTTATCAACGGTAAGCTCCGGCACGGGCGCTTTTTTAAGCTCATCAAGCTCCTGCTCAAGCTTCATCTCCTGACTGCGGAGATTCGCAATGCGGGCATAGCGCTCGTCAAGCATCTGCTCGGTCATTTCAACGCCCTTAGGCGCGTCGGCGGAGGCAAGCCCTTCGCGCTCAAAACGGATGTTCTCAAGCTCTCGCTCCTTGAACATACGCTCGTTTATGGTCTTATCCTTAAGATTGACATCGGAAAGCGCCTCGTCTATGAGGTCTATGGCTTTGTCCGGCAGGAAGCGGTCGGTTATGTACCGCTCACTCATCAGCACCGCCTGACGGCATATCTCATCGGAAATATGCACACCGTGGTAATCCTCATAATAATGAGAAATGCCGCGGATTATTTTTATACTGTCCTCAATTGACGGCTCATTCACGGTGACGGGCTGGAAGCGGCGTTCAAGGGCGGAATCCTTTTCGATATGCTTGCGGTACTCGGTAAAGGTAGTCGCGCCGATAACCTGTATCTCGCCTCTGGAAAGTGCGGGCTTGAGGATATTGGCGGCGTTCATGCTGCCCTCGGCGTCGCCCGCGCCGACAATATTGTGAACCTCATCAATGACAAGGATGATATTGCCCTGCTTCCTTATCTCCTCGATAAGACCTTTCATGCGGCTTTCAAACTGGCCGCGGAACTGTGTTCCCGCGACAAGGGATGTGAGGTCGAGCAGGAAAACCTGCTTATCCAGAAGCTTATACGGGACATTGCCCTTGACGATACGCTGTGCAAGCCCTTCGGCAATGGCTGTTTTGCCGACGCCCGGCTCACCGATGAGGCAGGGGTTATTCTTCTGGCGGCGGTTGAGTATCTGTATAACGCGCTCAAGCTCCTCCTCGCGCCCTATCATTTCATCAAGCTTGCCCTCTCGTGCGCGTCCCGTAAGATCTATGCAGTAATTATCAAGGAACTTTCTTTTTCCCTTGGGCGGTTCTTTTGTCTCTGTCTTCGGCTTATCGGCCGCGGATGAAGCGCTGCCGTCCTGCGCGCCGTTTCCGGCGCTTCCGAAAAGGCGGTTGAGAAACGGAAACGTGGCGGTCTTTCCGTCGTCGCCGTCGCCCTCGTCGCCATCGGTCGCCATAAGCTCCTCCACGCCGTTCATGGCGGTCATCATATCGCCGGAGAGATTGTCAAGCTCCTCATCGGAAATGCCCATCTTGTTTATCACATCGTCAACAGGCTTTATGTGCAGCTCTCTTGCACATTTGAGGCACAGACCCTCGTTTTTGGTTATGCCGTTTTCTATCTTTGTTATAAAAATTATAGCTACGTTCTTGCCGCAGCGTGAACACATTGTAGGCTGCATAATAGTCCTCCCATTCAGATTTCTGCGATCACATAAGGGCGTCGGTTATCCAACTAAAGGCAAGGAAGAATCTGCCGAGCGTGGTATGCTCCATGGTGGTTTTGCCGATGATAATACCGAGAAAGCCGAGGAGCCAGCAGAGCAGAACGCAATAGATAAAGCCCTTTACAAAGCCTATCATGCATCCGCCCAGCTCATCCAGATTTTCCATACTCGGAATCCGCAGTGAAAGATTGCCTATATTGGCGACAGCGACAAGGAAAATAAGGATCATCAGGAACGCAAGAGACATTGCGCCGACATAGGACGCCGTCTCGCAGATAACGGAGACGACCGCGTCCGTCATCGGCACCTCAAGCTGCTGCGCCCTGTCAACGGCTTTTTCCGCAAGCTTCTCCGCAGTTCCGGAGTATATGCCGACACTGGTGATCGCTTCGTAAGCATAGTCGTATTTCAGAGAGCTGTCCTCTTCAATGATATCCGTAAGGGATTTGTCACTGTCGGCATAGCCGAGGTTTTCAAGGATCTGCTTTCTGTTGTCCTGAGAATTGACATAGCCGTCCACAAACGGCTCCAGCGCGGGAACAATCTCCTGAGAATAGGCCGAGGCAAGAAGACTGCCGCCCAGAAGCGCGACAATGATCGCAAGTATGCCCGCGACGCCGCCTATAAGTCCGCGCTTATAGCCGTTCCACGTGCAGAGGGCGATTATAATCAGCAATACGATGTCAATAACAGCTTTCATAAGTTATCTCACCTTTAATATGTATTCGCATACATTTAATTTATCATACAAATGTGAACAAATATACTTTCGCTTTGATCAGTTTTTCATCATTTCTCCGACCGCGCCGGGATACCAGACCCTGTTGAGGTAAAGCCCATGCGGGGGCATCGTCGGCCCCGTCAGCCGCCTGTCGCCGAGTCTCAGAAGCGCCGGTATATCCTCCGGCAGAAGCTTGCCGTAGGAGGCGTACACCATCGTCCCGACCATGGCGCGGCACATATTGTAGAGAAACCCGTCCGCGCAGACGGAAACCGTAATGATATCTCCGGTTTTTTCCGCGCTGCATTCGTACACCGTGCGCACGGTGGTCTTCGTCTCGGTGCCGACGCTGCGGACGGCTCTGAAATCGTGCGTCCCCTCAAACGCCTTTGCGGCGGCGCTCATAAGCGCCATGTCAAGATGCTGCGGATAGAAGCAGACCCTGTCCGCAAGAAAGGGGTCACGGATATTACTATTTAGTATTTTGTAAATATATTCTTTTTTTATGCAGGAAGAGATCGCGTTAAAATCATCCTCCGCCTCGACGGCGGCGCAGACGGCGATATCCGAAGGCAGGCGGCTGTTTACGGCAAGCGGGAGCCTGTCAACGGGGATGCGGCAGTCCGTCCTGAAGTTGGCGCAGTAGCGCAGGGCGTGAACGCCCGCGTCCGTCCTGCCGCAGCCGATCGCCCTTACGGGATGCCCGCAGACCTTCGCAAGCGCTTCCTCAAGCGTCGCGGCGACGGTTATATCCTCTTTCTGCACCTGCCAGCCGTGGTAGCGGCTGCCGTCATATTTAAGTCTCAGCGCTATATTTCTCATAAATCATTACCAAAATGCCGTTCTGATAATCCGGTATTCCACGGTTTCTCCGACAAAATTACAGACCGAATTTCTTCATTGCTATCATTGCCGCAAGGAAAAGCGCGCCAAGGGCGAATGCCGCCGCGTCAATACCGGCAAATTTCATCTGCTTCATGCGTGTGCGTCCCTCGCCGCCGTGGTAGCAGCGGCTTTCCATCGCAACGGCCAGCTCATCCGCACGGCGGAACGCGGACACGAACAGCGGCACGAGCACCGGAAGCAGCGCCTTGGTCCGCTGCACAAGATTCCCCGTTTCAAAGTCCGCGCCGCGCGCCTTCTGGGCGGACATTATTTTGTCCGTCTCCTCGATAAGCGTCGGGATAAAGCGCAGAGCCATGCTCATCATAAGTGTCAGCTCATGCACCGGAATTCTGATCTTCCTGAGCGGGTTCATGAGCTTTTCAAGACCGTCTGTAAGCTCCATGGGGCTTGTGGTATACGTGAGAAGGAACGTACCCATGATGAGCAGCGTAATGCGCAGTACCATCTGCGCGGCGCGCTCAAGCCCCTCCCATGTGATTATCCAGCCGGGCAGGACGGGAGTTCCCTGCGTATAGAAGATATTCAGAACCGCAGTGAGCGCGATTATGAATATCATCGGCTTCAGCCCCTTGAAAAGGCTTTTTATCGGTATCTGCGATATGCGGATGCACAGAAGCGTTATAAGCACGGCCGTGCCGTAGCCTGCCCACCCCGCCGCCTGAAAGAGCGCGGCAATGTAGACAACGACAAGAATTATCTTTGTGCGTGCATCCAGCCTGTGGACAACGGAGTTTCCGGGGAAATACTGTCCCAAGGTAATATCTTTAAGCATCAGCGGTCCTCCTTTGCACGGAGAACGGCGGCTTTAAGCTGTTCATGCGTATATATC
The DNA here is from genome assembly GCA_900549485.1 of uncultured Eubacteriales bacterium. Taxonomy (GTDB): domain Bacteria; phylum Bacillota; class Clostridia; order Oscillospirales; family Oscillospiraceae; genus Limivicinus. The sequence continues at coordinate 17,752 of UROG01000019.1, read as the reverse complement.
GCTCCTTCAAGCGCAACGCCCCTTTTTCTGAGTGCGCAGGCGATCTCCGTCGCGTGCGGCACGTCAAGTCCCATTTCGACAAGCCTGTCCGCCTGTGAAAAGACCTCGTCGGGAGCGCCGTCAATAACTATCGCGCCGTGATCGAACACCAGAATACGCTGCGCTATCCGTGCAACGTCGTCCATATTATGACTCACGATAACTACTGTGGCTCCGCTTCTTTCGCGGTAGGCAAGGATATTGCCGAGTATCTGCCTGCTGCCCTGCGGATCAAGTCCCGCCGTCGGTTCGTCCAGGATGAGCACCTCCGGGCGCATTGCGATAACGCCCGCAATGGCTATACGGCGTTTCTGACCGCCGGAAAGTTCCAAAGGAGATTTATCCAGAAGCTCATCGTCAATGCCGACGAAACCCGCCGCCTCGCGGACGCGCTCATCGACCTCGCGTTCGGAAAGCTTCATGTTGCGCGGACCGAAAGCGATGTCCTTATACACCGTTTCCTCAAAAAGCTGGTATTCAGGATATTGGAACACAAGACCTACCTTGAATTTCACGTCTCTGCGGGAAAATTTGTCCGCATTTATGTCCTCGCCGTCGCAGCAAACCGTGCCGCCGTCAGGAATTAGCAGGGCGTTCAGATGCTGGATAAAGGTAGACTTTCCCGACCCCGTATGGCCAATTATTCCGATAAGCTCACCCGAGTGCAGCGTTATATTTATATTGTCGATCGCCGTTTTTTCAAAAGGAGTGCCCTTGCTGTACACATGGCGCAGTCCCTCAATGCGTATTTCTGCCATTTGCTTTATCCTCTCAGGCAGGCGGCAAGCACCTGCGCAAAGCCGTCCGCATCAAGCTTCATCTCCGGAATATCAAGCCCGGCCTCACGAAGCTCCTTTGTAAGACGTACTGTTTCCGGCACATCAAGCCCCTCCGCATCCATAAGCGCGGTGTCCGAAAAAACCTCCGTAGGAGTGCCTTCTCTGATAATGCGGCTGTTTGACATTATCACAAGTCTGTCCGCGCCGATGCACTCATCCATATGATGGGTTATCAGCACGATCGTCAGCCCCTTTTCGCGGCACAGTCTTGTGACCGTTGCAATGACCTCGCGCCGCCCCTGCGGGTCAAGCATTGCGGTAGGCTCGTCAAGCACTATAATATCCGGCTCCATAGCGATAACGCCGGCGATGGCGACGCGCTGCTTCTGCCCGCCGGAGAGAAGATGCGGCGCGTGTGTGCGAAATTCATACATACCGACCTGTCTGAGCGCGTCATCGACCCGCCTGCGTATCTCTGCCGGTTCAAGCCCGAGATTTTCCGGAGCAAATGCCACATCGTCCTCAACCACGTTCGCCACTATCTGGTTATCCGGATTCTGGAAGACCATGCCGACCCTGCGGCGGATATCAATGGTCTTATCCTCATCGGCTGTATCCATGCCGAAAACCGTGACCTTGCCCGAATCCGGCACAAGAATGGCGTTCATATGCTTTGCAAGGGTGGATTTGCCGGAGCCGTTATGTCCGAGCACTGCGACAAATTCGCCTTTTTCTATTTCAAGACTTACCCCGTCGAGACTTTTGTATTCGTCCCCGGGATATGAAAAATCAACATTTTCAAAAGTGATAACTGACATTTCCGTTTCCTTTTTCAATACGTTCTTTCAAAGAAAACCGCCGCCGGCAGTGCGTGTCATTCATTGCCGCCCCGGCACTATTTACCGTTCCCATCTGCATGTGGCGCCGCATGGCAGGACAAGCCCCGTATCGGTCACGGGCAGACCAAGCTCCTGGGCGTCCGACCTGCCGCCGAATTTCTTTGTAAATATACTCTCCGTCACATACGAAAGCACCGACGCGGAAAGTCCTGTCGTATATGAATTGATGACTACAAACAGAGGATCATCCGACAGCACTCCCGCACACAGCGAAACGAACGGCCAGAGATTCTGCTCAAGCTTCCAGACCTCGCCGCCGGGACCGCGCCCGTAGGAGGGAGGGTCCATGATTATTGCGTCGTATCTGCGGCCGCGGCGTATCTCGCGCTCCACAAATTTTGCGCAGTCGTCAACGATCCAGCGGATTGGCGCATCCGAAAGTCCGGAAGCGGCGGCGTTTTCCTTGCCCCATGCAACCATGCCCTTCGCCGCGTCCACGTGACACACGCTTGCCCCTGCCTTTGCACACGCGACAGTCGCCGCGCCAGTATAGCCGAACAGGTTAAGAACGCTTATTTCCCTTCCGGCAGAGCGTATCTTCCCCATCGCCCAGTCCCAGTTGCATGCCTGTTCGGGGAAAAGACCGGTATGCTTGAAATTCATCGGCTTTACGTTGAACGTCAGTTCGCCGTATCTTATTTTCCAATTTTCCGGCAGGCCGCCCTTGTCCCAGCTTCCTCCGCCGGTCTCGCTGCGGCGGTAGCGGGCGTCCCTGTCGTTCCAATGCCTGTTCCGGCGCGGCGTATCCCATATGGCCTGCGGGTCGGGGCGCACAAGATAGTATTTTCCCCAGCGCTCAAGCTTTTCGCCCTTTGAGCAGTCCAGAAGTTCAAAATCCTGCCATTTATCCGAAATAAACATATCCGTCTCCAAGCAAACATTTTTTGACACAATATTATATCAGTAATGCACCATGCGGTCAACACCAAAAAGCCGCGATTTTTCCGCGTATACCTCGACATTTTCCGGCGTCAGTGCTATAATACTGCCGAAAAATTTGATTCACGGGGTTTCTGAAATGGATACTGTAAAGAAAACATATGACGCAATGCTCTCCGCCGAACGTGAGTGCGCTGAGATAATCCTGCACAAAGGCCGAATCCACCTGCATGAAAAGTCCTGCCACAGAGACGTGGTGACGGAATACGACAGCAGAGTGCAGGCGCTTCTGGTAGAGCGGCTCAAGGAGGCTGTACCCGACGCACGTTTCTGCTGTGAAGAGAGCAATATGCAGGACGATCTTCACGCAGAACACGTTTTTGTTATCGACCCTATCGACGGGACGATGAATTTTGTGAAGAATTTTAACCACAGCTGCATTTCGATAGGCTATCTGCACAACGGCGTACCCACGGCCGCCGCCGTATACGACCCGTACATGGACGAGATGTTTTCCGCGATAAAGGGCAAGGGCGCATGGCTCAACGGAACGCCTATCCGCGCTGCGGAAACGCCGCTGAGCGAAAACGTCTTCTCTATGGGTACATCGCCCTATATTCCGGAAAACACCGACGAAAGCTTCCGTCTGGCAAGGATAGCCTATGACGCAAGCCTTGACCTGCGCCGCGGCGCTTCTGCCGAGCTTGATCTTGCGTATGTCGCCGCCGGCAGATCGGGACTTTTTTTTGAGCTGAGTCTCAGCTTCTGGGACTATGCCGCCGGTATGCTGCTTGTAGAAGAAGCCGGCGGGAAATGCACGTCGCTGGATTTTTCTCCCCTGCCTCTCGACGGAAGAAAATCTTCCGTTCTTGCAGGCGGCAGGCAGTGCTATGATGATTTCGCAAAGCTCATGTGAAGGACGCGGCAGGTGCAGCCATGGAAATAAAGGAGCTTGACCGCAGCGCACCGGTCGTATGCAAAAAGTGCGTTACATCGACGAACACGATAATCAAAGGGCTTGTGCCGTCGGGGCTGCCGGACGGTTTTGTCCTCGCCGCCGAAAAGCAGACTTCCGGCCGCGGGCGTCTCGGAAGAAGCTTTGAATCCCCCGAGGGCGGGCTTTATCTCTCCATGCTGCTCTATCCGAGGTGTCAGCCGGAGGAGACGGCAACACTCACCCCATGCGCCGCCGTCGCGGTGAGCCGCGCCATTGAAAAGGTCTGCGGCGTCAGTCCCGAGATAAAATGGCCGAACGATCTGAAAATAGACGGAAAAAAGCTCTGCGGTATTCTGACCGAGAGCTCCTCATACTGCGGAAGACGCTATGTGGTTATCGGGATAGGGATCAATGTGAACACAAAAATCACAGAGCTTGCGCCGGAAATGCGGGAAATCGCGGCATCGCTCTACGAGACGACCGGAAAGGTCACGGAGCTTGGCGCACTCACGGCCGGAATAGTCCGTGAGCTGGACGCAATGTACGAAAGCTGGAAAGCCGACAAAAGCTATTGTCTCGACGAGTACAGGAAGCGCTGCGGCAGCATAGGGCTCGATATATGGTTGCTTCAGAACAGCGAAAGGATCAAGGCCCGCTCACTCGATGTGGACGGAAGCTTTGCACTGATCGTCGAGGAAAACGGAGAGCGCAGGCGCATAGACTTCGGTGAAATCAGCATAAGATAGCGTGAAAAGGAGCTGCCATTTTGGGCAGCCCCTTTTTCACTTATTCGCTCACTTATTCGCCGGAAAAGACCTTTGCTATGGGAGAGTCGGAGGAGACGACAAGTGTTTTGCTGCCGCCCTTCATGGACGCCGTCGCCATGTCAAGCGCCCTCATAAACTCATAAAAATCCGCCTCGGCCGGCGTATTGTACGCTTCGGAAAGGATGCGCATATACTCCGCTTCACCCTCTGCCTTGAGCTTTTCAGCGGAAGCGTTTGCCGCGGAAATGGTTATATCCACCGTTTTGTCCGCTTCGTTGCGTATGCGCTTTGCCTCGGCCGCGCCCTCCGCCGAGAAAGAAGCGGCGATATTCTCACGCTCGGATATCATGCGCTCGTAAACTGCGGCCTTGTTTTCATCCGGCAGATCGATACGCTTGGTTTCGATAGCAAGCACCGTAATGCCGTATTTTTCAAAGGTATTGCCGACATGCTTCATTATAAGCGCGGCAAGCTCACCGTCGCGGCCGGATATAACGTCCTCCTGCTTCATGGAGCTTATAACGGTTTTGAGACTGTTATAGACAACGGTGTCAATACGGTACTCTGCGTTTGCAAGGTTGCCGGAGAGTGACTGGATGAACTTGAGCGGGTCTGAAATGCGCCAGAGTACAAAGCTGTCGGCGACCATGGATTTTTTATCGCTTGTTATAACGTCGCTCACGGCAAGGTCATAGAGCATTTCGGTTTTGGGAAGGGTACTCGTACTCTGGAGGAACGGCACCTTGAGCGAAAGCCCCGGCTTATCAACGACTTTTACGACCGCGCCGAACTGTCTGACAATGGTATATTCATTCTGCTGTGTGACCACAAAGCAGCCGCCCATTACAGCGGCGGCAAGCAGCACTGCAACGATAGGAATAACTATTTTAAGCGTTTTCTTCATTTATCGCCGCCTCCTATCTCCGCATATTTATCAAGGGGAAGCGTGGTCTGCACACCCGTGTCCGCGTTGATGATATAAAGCTTCATATCGGGCAGTACCTCCTCCATCGCCTCATAGAAAAGACGCTGTTTGGTGATGAGCGGATATTTCTGATACTCATTGAAAAGCTCGGAAAATCTTGCCGCCTGCCCCTCCGCCTCGTTTATCTTGCTCTGCTTATATGCCTCGGCCTTTTTGATTATCTCGTCCGCGTCGGCCTCGGCGGCAGGCGTGACCTCATTGGCGTATTTCTTGGCGTTGTTGACCATCGTGTCGGCAGACTGCTTCGCCGTCTCAACAGCGGTGAACGCCTGCTGCACCTCATGCGTAGGCGGCTCGGCATCCTGAATTGTAATATTTGTGAGCTGTATGCCGATATCCTCGCTCTCAAGACGGTTGACGACCTTTTCCTTTATGACCGACTGGATTTCGCTCTTGCCGGTGGTTATCACACTGTCCACATCATAAAGGCCGATGGTATCTCTTATATAGCTCTGGCAGAGCATTTTGAGAATACCGATAGGGTCCTCGGAGTTATAGAGATACTTTATCGGATCGGTCACACGGTATTCCACATAGAAATCCACATTGACAAAGTTATAGTCATAGGTTATCATCAGCGACTCATCATCGACATTTTCATTGCTGTCCGGACGGTAGCCGAGAGGAAAGCCCTGTATTGTCTTGGATACCTTGGTGACGCTCTGGATAAAGGGGATCTTGAATTGCAGGCCGGAGGCGGAGACCGCATGAGGCTTGCCGAAGGTGGTGATAACGGCATATTGATCGTCTTTAAGAGTATAGTACGAATCAAAAATAAGCGCCGCCGCAATGATCAGGATGACAGCTGCCAGAATAAGCCCTTTCGGAAAAGCACGCTTTTTCCCGTCGTCAAACTTGGCATCCTGATATGTACCGTTTGTATTCATTAACGGATGTTTCCTTTCTTTGTTATTAATTTGATTATAGCATTTTCATCATAAACCCGCAAGGCTGATGTTTATTTGTTTATAAAGCAGACGCATCATTTGATGAAAAGCGTTTGCTTCATGCGGATATCCGGCAGGATGCGGAAAAAACTTTTCGGGTAAAACAGAGCTGAGCTTCATCGGCGAAAGCGGGCAAGCGCCCCGGTTATAACCATCTTTCTCCGTCTTGCATGGCTCGGTTTTACCCGAAAAACCATATATTTTCGCTGTTGGGCAATATTATCCGAACATTTTCCGCTACTTTATTACCGAAGCCGCCGCATTATAGATCTGCTTGCCCATATTGGGCGCTCCGCCGGACCACCAGAGCGGCGGGATTATGTAGCGGATCATATCAGGCGAGTTGTCTCCGTTCAGCGTGTCGGATGTGTAAACCTGATACCTATCCTTTGCCCTGAGCACCTTGACCTTTGCGTTTTCCCGCAGAGCAACGGTAAGACCGTTTTCATAGCTTCCGTTTTTGATGTATTTGTAGTCAACAAGAATTATGTATTCCACCTCGTCGAGCGTGGAGGGAAAATATTCCTTTGGCAGCAGTCTCATCATATTCAAAAGAACCGCCTGAGATTCTTCATTATCCGGATAGTCGTGCCTTTGGGCGATTATAAGTATCTTTCCGGCCGGATTTTTCCCGCATTTGTCGTACAGCTCATTCAGATTGCCGATAAGAAATTCGTTTTCGGAAGACTTTGAGTAGCTTCCGACCATATCTCCGCTCGGAGCCTCGTCGATAAAGCGCTCCAGCGCACCGTCACTGCCAAACACGCTGCTTCCCGCAACGATCATTTTTGCGGCCTCTCCCGTCAGCACCGCATTAATGTCATCGCGTATCGCCGAACCTATACATTCATCAAACGCTTCCGCCCACTCGTCTCTTGAAATATCCGTACTCCCGCCGACGATGGAAGCGTCGGCAAGAGCCGCGGCCTCCATATAGCGTTTTTCAATCAGCTCCGTAAGAATTTCGGAATTTGTTTTTGCCGCAGAGTTTTCCACGCATTTTTGATAATCTGCCAGCGCAGATTGGTAATCGCCCTGTAAAAAATATTCTTTTGCGGTTTCGCTGTATACCGTGTCAAAAAACGCCGTAACATCGGCATATTTGGTATTTTTGATCCCTTCTGCGGTTTTGAGCGCCTCCTCGGTATTGCCGTCGGCATACTGCTGTTTGGCTTTTTCGAGAGTTGCGACCCCTATCTGCTCCTGCGCACGTGTCTCATCCGAAATTTTATTCAGATACTCCAGCGACTTGTCAAAATCCTTGCTGTTAAGGTAAACCAGCGCCTGCTCATATACGGCGTCAGCCCAGCGGGTCCTGGCTGATTCACCGGCAGACTCAAAATATTTGATTGCTTCCGAATAATTCTTTTTTGAAAAAGCGTCTTCCCCGGCAAGTATTGAAGCTTCCGTAAATTTCCCTGCGCTGAACAGAAAATCTCTATCGTAGTATTTCATTGCGGCAGCATATTCGCCATCATTTATTTTTGCATCCCCGTTCAGGCGGTTGAACAGGCAGAATCCCAGTACTAACAAAAGCACGGTGGCGACCGCAATCAGGCTTCCCTTGATTTTCTTTTTTGCCGCAGGTTTTGTCACGGGCTTTGAACCGGACTTGGAAGCAGGCGCCGGGACTGACTTGGGTGCGAACGATTTTTCTTTGGAGAAACCGTTGAGTTTTTCGCCGGTATTATGCTGCGAATCAAGGAAGAGGGCTATCGCGTCGGGCTGCACAGTGAAGCAGAGCGACGCATTGCCGAGCTTTATAATACTGCCTTCTTTTAATTCAACCCCTACATTCGGCGCAAGTTTACGCCCGTCTACCTCAACGCCGTTTTTTGACCCGGCATCAGAAATATACCAGGTATTCCCTGAAAATGAAATATCTGCATGGTGTCCGGATACCGTTTCATCCGTCAGCACTATGTCGCTGCCGCTGCGTCTTCCTACGGCAGCTTTTCCGTCTACGAGATATGCTTTCCCTGTGCCGAAATCTACAAGCAATGCCTTATTCATGTTTTTTCCCCTCGTTTTTATATTTCCGGCTGCAATATACCCCTGACCTGTGTCTGTCAAAAGCCGAATAAACCGCTCTTGTAAATCGTTGGTGCGCTTAACATCGGTATAAATAATATAACATTTTCGTATATGTGTCAATTGTGCTCATGCGTTATTTTGCCGTTTTCTCAGCCTATATTGTCCGCTCTGCCGATAGGAAGGAAACATTGACGTCACAAGGCTCCACAAATATAAAAAGCCAAAAAAGTGCTGATTTTTATCAGAATCAGCACTTTTTATATATTCGCCGTGCGGCATTATTTATTCCGTTCCCATAAAAGCCGCAGAGCGCCGGCAGGGTTAATGCACATTTTGTGTCCGGCAGAGGTTTATATAAAGTATTCATCTATTATATCAAGCGCGGCTATCCTCACGTCGAGCCACGTTTCCTTGCAGGTATAACATATGAAGTCCCCTGCGTTGCGGATCGGCTCATAATTTTCGTCAACAAGCCCCTTGTGGTTATTGTTATGCCCGTCGATAAGTCTTGAGCATACAAGCTCAAGGACGCTGTCGGAAGTGATGATATACGCTTTCTGTCCGGGAAGCACGTTTATAAGTGCGGCAAAACCCTGATTGTTATGATCGGCAATCACTGCGCCCTCCTCATCGTAATAGAGCGCCGCGCTGTCCTCCGCGTCGGTGACGCCCTGTCTTTTTTCGGCGATCGTCTCTCCCTCGCCGTCAGTAAAGAGCGCGACGTTTATTCCGCTGTCGGGCATGACGAGACGCCCGAACATTCCGAAGCGTACATCCATCTCAGCTCTGACCGGAGGGATGTATTCCATCATCGTCCTTACATCCTCCGGCACCGGTTTCGGGGTTGGCGTCGGCATCGGTGTAGGCGCGATCGTCGGCGGCGGCGTTTCCGCCGGAGCGGCGGTATCGTCCGTCCCCGAAAAAAGCAGCGCAAAGTAATCCCGCGCAACCGATGCAAACATCACCAGCGCGGCAAGCACAAGGCAAACAAGTATTATTTTAAAAATCACGCTTGATCTGCTCATACATTACTCCGAATAAACCCGCACGGCGTTTCATAGAATATCAGCAGACGTACATAATCGTACAAGGCGCACTGATAAGGCGGTGATTATTCTGAACAAAAAAATCAAATTGAAGGAATTGCTGATCGCGCTTGCAATACCTCTCGCCGTGGGCGGAGTGAGCGCATTTATTACTAAAGACGCAATGTCGGGCTATCAGGATCTGCGTCAGCCGCCCTTGTCGCCGCCGCCGTGGCTGTTCCCTGCCGTATGGACGGTGCTTTATCTGGTCATGGGTACGGCAAGCTATCTTGTCTGCACCTCGGACGCGTCGGAGCCAAGGCGCGAAAAGGCGCTGACGGTATACGCCGTGCAACTCGCGGCAAATTTCTGCTGGCCGGTCATTTTCTTTTCGATGCGGCTTTATCTGGTCTCATTCATATGGCTGCTGGTGCTGTGGACGCTTATTCTGATCGCCGCGGTCATGTTTCACTACATCCGCAAAAGCGCCGGTAAGCTCATGCTTCCCTATCTTGCATGGGTAACGTTCGCGGGTTATCTGAACCTTGGTGTATATTTGCTGAACTGAAGCAGCGTATCACGATAAACGAGCAGCAATGGGCAAGCGGCGCACATATCGTAAACAGGAGTGTTTCCTGAATGAAGCACTCCTGTTTTCTTATTGTTCAGTGTTTTCCTTGTCGTCATTTCTGATTTTCACAAGAACCCTGTCTACACGGCGTCCGTCCATTTTAAGGACGGTAACGGTAAAGTTGGCATAGTCGAAGCTGTATCCCTCTTTGGGATAGCCGCCGAACATTTCCATGACCCAGCCGCCTACGGTGCTGCTGTCGGCGTCAAAGTTTTCCTCGCGTATGCCGACAAGCTCAAGGAAATCGGATATTACCATGTCTCCGTCAAGCTCAAACTCGCCCTCGGTGCGCTGGACGATCTCCTGCTCCACCTCGTCGCTCTCATCCCAGATATCGCCGACGATCTGTTCAAGCACGTCCTCCATAGACAGCACGCCAAGCGTTCCGCCGTATTCGTCGGAAACGACGGCAAGATGCTGCTTTGCTTTTTTCATCTGATTGAGTACGGCGGGCAGCTTTGCGGTTTTGTAGACATAGCACGGGGGCATAAGAAAGCTTCTTATATCCGCACGGCCGTCGTCCGTCAGCGCCTTGAGAAAATGATTGAGATAGAGAATACCGATTATGTTGTCGATGCTCCCCTCATACACGGGTATGCGGGTATGAACGGAACCCTCAACTATCTTGAGAATGTCCTCCCAGCTGTCCTCGATGTCGATCGCCTCAACATCGACGCGGGCGGTCATTGCCTCATATGCCGAGATCTCGGAAAAATCTATCGCCGCCTGGACAAGCTCCGACCGGTCTTCATCAAGAACATCCTCGTCCTCCGCGGTTTCTATAATGGATTGCAGCTCCTCCACGGCTTCCTCGCTGCTGTCTCCGCTGTCGGCGCCCTTCATCCAGAAGGTCAGCAGATAAATAAGCTTGACGACTATCCAGACGACGGGGCTGAGAACGATCATCATAAAGCGCACAGGGCACGAATATGATACGGCCATAGAGTTTGCGTTCTTCTTTGCCGTGATCTTCGGAATCGTCTCGCCGAAAATGATAACCAGCGCGGTGATAACGGCCGTTACCGCCCATGCATATTCATCGCTGCCGGCCGCCGTGATAAGCGCAACGGACGCAAGCGACGATGCGGCAATATTCACAAGGTTGTTGCCGATAAGAATGGCGCTGAGCGCTTTGTCATAATTTTCAACTATTTTGAGGGCGAGAGCCGCGCCCTTAGAGCCGCCGTCCTTTATGCTTTCAAGCCGCAGGGTGCTGCATGACGAGTAGCACATCTCCGCGCCCGAACAGAAAGCCGAAAGGGCGATGCAGACGATTATGCCCGCAATATAGACATAAAGCATACTCATTCCTTGTCCCCTCCTTCCTCTTCCTCGGGAAGCAGAGACACCTTGAGTTTGAGAATACGGTGGTTTTCCATTTCTTCAACCGTGACTTTGAGACGGTGATAGGTAAAGCTGTCTCCGCATGAGGGAATGGCTGTGAACTGTTCATAGGCCCATTCGCCCATAAGCGTGTTTATAAGCTCCTCATTCTCCTCGGGGTCTTCAAAGCCGACACGCTCGAAAACATCGCTCACCGACTCGTCGGCTTCGACAAGGAAGCTGCCGTCGGAAAGCTCGATTATCGGCTCCTCGACAACGTCCTCTTCGTCCCAGATCTCACCGACAAGCTCCTCAAGCATATCCTCCATGGTGACGATGCCCAAGGTCCCGCCGTAATTATCCGTAACAACGGCAAGATTAAGCTTGCGCTTTGACATTATCGGCAGAAGCTCATCAATATTCGTACTCTGGTGGACAAAATACGCCTCGTCCATCAGTGCGCGCACATCAACGGCGTTCCTGTCTTTGAGATAAGCCTTTATGAACTTCCTTATCTGAAGAATACCGATTATATTGTCGATGCTGTTTTCATACACCGGCAGGCGGCTGTGCGGCTGCGCCTTAATATAAGCAAGTATCTCATCCGGCGAGTCGTCGATATCTATTGCGGCAAGATCGACACGCGGCGTGAGCACGCTCTCAACGGTAACATCGGCAAACTGGAGTGCAGAGGAGATAAGGTCGCTCTGCTGCTCGTCAATGGCGCCGTCCTCGGTCATATCCTCGATAATGTCATATATCTCGTCTTCCGTGACGGAGACGGGATTTTCCTCGCCCCGCGTAAGCTTCGCCGCCTGCTGCCCGATCAGCGTCAGCAGCGACGAAAGCGGCTTGAACAGCGTCATAAGCGCTTTAAGTATACCGGCGGTCGCAATGGCTATGCTCTCGCTGTACTTTTTGCCGATGCTCTTGGGAAGCATCTCGCCTGCGAAAAACACCACTATCGTCGTAATAAGCGTACTCACGGAAACCGCGCCCACACCCCAGCGCTTCGTGACTTCAACGGTCACGATCGACGCCGCCGCGATATGGACGATATTTGTCCCTATGAGTATCGTGGTGATCGCCCTGTCAAAGTTTTCAAGTACCCACAGAGCCGTCTGCGCCTTGGCTGAGCCGCGCTCCGCGGCAAGTTTGAGCTTGGTCTTTGAGACGGAAGCAAAGCCCGTCTCAGTAACGGCAAAAAACATGGCACACGCCAACAGTGCGCCAACCATTATCCATGGCAATCGACTGCCATCATCCATTTTCGGATATCCAACTCCTTTATACACGGCGCATCACAGAATGTCTGCGCCGCTGAATTAAACTAAAATATAGCATATCCGGCGCACAGCGTCAACATCAATATAATTAACAAATTTGAAATTACGATATCCAATGCGGCATGGCGGCAAAAAGGGCCACCTGAGACGGTGACCCCTTGCAATAAGAGAAGTATCATATCAATTTCCCGCCGGCATCCTCTCCGGCAGGAGTATGCGGCACGACGCCGCGCCATGCTCATTTCATAAAGTACGATATGAAGAAAACGGGCATTGCCGCAATGAGCATTATAAGAAGTATAAAGCCGAGGCTTATTGTGGATGTCAGCATCTTTATCAGCACGATGATCATGCCCAGAAGCGCGCCCGCCGCCGTAACGATCAGGTTGACGCGTGTCGCCATATACATGCCCCGCCCCGTCTCCGCCATTGTGGTAAGCGGAACAAGCCCCTCGCGGCAGACGACTGCGGCGATCTGGCTCTTTTCCTTCGCCTTGGCTTCGGTCATTTTGAATCGCTCCACATATGGCGGGAAATCATAGCCGTCGGTCGCAATATCAAAAAGCTCCTTGAGCATATCGGGGGTTATGTTGAAATCGCGCATGGCAAATATCGGGTGCCTGTTGGAGCGCATAAGCTCTATAAGCGCCTTGCGCACCTGCGGATTTGCATCGTACTTGAGGGAGAATATTCCGAAAAGCACACCGTCTATCGCAAGAAGCACCGTTGTCTTGTCGATAAGGCGGAACGGGATTTTTATATTCATAAGGCGCATAAGCTCCGCGCTGCCGCAGAGTACCGTGCTGCCTTCGATAAGTCCCTTGAAGCCGCCGCCGGAAAGCGCCTCAAACCCGTCGATCTTGAGTGCGGGGCAGTTGTTCTGCTCCATCTCGTCGGCAAAGGCCTTGGACATAGAGCAGCCCGAGGCAAGCACAAGGGAACCGGCATAGGATATGACCTTCTGCGCGTCCTCGTCGGCGAATATGCGTATGGACTCTATCTTAACGCTGCTTGCGGGGAAAATATCCCTGTCGGTAACAATAAGGTTATTGCTCTGCCCCACGTCGCACAGTCCCGACCAGCCGGCTATCGCCGTGCCGGAGGTAAACATCTTCATCGTGCCGAGGAAAAAGGGCAGAATGAAGCAGAGAAGAGCGCAGAACGGGACGCCGGGGCAAAGAATTGCGGAAAATATGTATACAAAATCGGAAGCGTTGTTCGTTATGACCGAAACCGCCAGAGCCATCACAAGCGCTATAAGCAGGATGAACGGCGACAGCTTTTCAAAAAGCGTCTCATCCGGGGCGGCTTCCTCACAGCGGCGCACAAAGCCCGCGGATGTGCCGGAGGTTTTCAGGAGCGTGATCTCCTTTCCGGCGAGGTCGTTTTTACCGACGACGGCATAGATACGCTTGGCTATCGCCGGAACGCGCATCGCCTTGCGGAAGCTTCTGACCGTGAGGTAGGTAGAAAGCATCACGCCGACAAGCGACAGCGATGAGAGCGCGCACAGCGGCGGATGGCTGACGCCTGTATTTGAGGAGGCGACAAGCGCGGCGTCTACGGACGTCAGGATGCAGGATATCACGGCAAGCGAGTCCGCGCCGGGGCGCAGACGCACAATTTTAAGAAGGCCGTTCGTCACAACGTCAAGTCCGAGGATCATGACCGCAAGCTGGGCGGTGAGAGACATCGCCGCGTTGACAGGCAGGCATCTCAGCATCCCTGGGAGCGGCAGACCGAGCGAAATATAGAACATTATCGCCAGAAGTCCCAGACTCAAGAGAAGGCGCAGCCTTGCGGACTGAACAAACGAACCGTAGTATTTTGAAGCGTTTTTGACGCTTACCTCAGCGCCCAGTTCCTCGTCGTCATCGCGCATCGTAGCAGCAACGTCACTGCGCCCGAATCCGCGCAGCTTGAAATGAACGGCGGCAAAAAGTGAGGCAAGATACTCCGTAAAGCTGGGCGGGAAATAGCCCTGCGCCTTTTCCTCGGAGGCGGTAACTTCACTGTCGAAGCCGTCGTCCCGATCGTCGGCGATATTGCGGAATTTCGAGGCAAATTCTTCCTCGTCCATCTCGTTCGATTCATACCCCGGCTGATAGGACGGTCCTTTTTTCTTCTTCTTTTTCTTTTTCTTTCTTTCCGGTCTTTCGGAATATTCCGTCCCGGCGGGATATTCCGCCTCAACGGTATATGCATCGCCGCGCTTCGGACGCTTTTTCTTCACAGGCTCCGGCGGCTGATAGTCCTCATCGGCGCTCACATCAAGTCCGCCGTAATCCTTGGGCGCACCGTTGTCCTTCGCCCTGCCGCCGATATTGAAGCGGCTGTCAAACAGAGAATCGTCCTCCCTGCGCCTTGGTGGTGAGGACACCGCGTCCTCATACTGCTCGGCAGGATTGGAAAAGTCTTCATTAATGCCAAATTCGGAGAGTATATCGTCAATGGACATATCATCATAACCGTATTCAGTTTTAGTTGTGTTTCTGCCCATATAACTATCCTGCGTTTATTCTGAATGTTTTTCGGCGCAAAATGCCGTCAGGCCATCAAAAACCGCGCTTCTCCGCCGTTTTCTACCGGCTGCGCTGTCTCAGCACCTCATACATGGTTATTGCGGCAGCGTTGGAAGCGTTGAGTGAGCCTACCTTGCCGTGCATCGGGAGACTTATTATAAAGTCGCAGCTCTCTCGCACAAGCCTGCCCATACCGTCTCCCTCAGAGCCGATGACAAGAGCAAGCGCGCCTGTGAGATCGGTTTCCCAGAGGCGGTTATCGCCGTCTGCGGCGGTGCCGTATACCCATACGCCGCGTTTTTTCAGCTCTTCTATCGCCGCCGGAAGATTGGGTACCCTTGCGACCGACATATGCTCAAGAGCGCCGGCAGACGATTTGTCCACAATAGCGGTCATGCCTGCGCTGCGCCGCTTGGGGATAATCACCCCGTGCGCGCCCGCACACTCGGCGGAACGTATGATAGCCCCGAGATTATGCGGATCGCTTATCTCGTCGCAGACTATAATGAAAGGCGGCTCGCCGCTGTCCTGCGCGTTTTTGAAAATATCGTCGATCGTGCAGTATTCCCGCACGGCCGCAAGCGCGACGACACCCTGATGCGCGTGGGTCTGGCTCATAAAGTCCAGCTTGCGCCTGTCCGCCTCGACGACAACTATATTCTTTTCTCTGGCCTTTGAAGCGATATGCCCGAGCGTCTTATCGACGTCGCCGCGCGCAATGTATATTTTATCTATGGCGCGCCCCGCTCTGAGCGCTTCTATAACGGCATTTCTGCCCTCTATGATCTCGTTTTTCAGCTCTTTTTCGTCCATTGTCGTCTCCGGAAACATAATTGTGTCTACATAATACCACAAAGTTATGTAAATTAAAAGCGGTTTTTTCAGTTTTGACGAAAAAAATTGCAAAGCCGTGAATGAGGGCGGAACAAATGCAGGCGGCCGGGCAAATGTTTACAATTTTTTATGGACTTTGACCTTTAAAAAGGATAATATATCATTAAATAATAACGATGGCAGCGCCGCGTAATGCCGCCGCCTGAGCGTCAGGAGAAAAACATGCGAAGAAACAATAATCCGTTTGACAGATTCTGCATTAAACATCCGAATTTCGGTATCCCGAATCTGATGAAATACGTCTGCATTGCAAATGTGGTTTTCTGGCTTGTAGGCGCGGTCAACCCCGTGCTTTTCAGCTACCTCACTTTTAACCCCGCCGCCATACTGCGCGGGCAGATATGGCGTCTCATCACCTTTGCGCTTTATCCCCCGCAGACGGGATTTCTTGCGTTTATAGCGATATACTTCTATTATCTTATAGGCAATGTGCTTGAGCGCGAATGGGGTACAGTGCGCTTCAACGTATATTTCTTCACCGGCATCATACTGACGGTGCTGTACGGTATGCTTATGTATCTGGTGTTCGGGCTTAATGTGAGCCTTACAGCGCAGTATGTGTATCTCAGTATGTTCTTCTCGTTCGCGGTGCTTTTCCCGGATATGCAGGTGCTGCTGTTCTTCATAATCCCGATAAAGATGAAATATCTTGCGTGGGTCGATGCGGCTCTGTTCGTGCTGAGCCTCTTTACGACGTCTTTCCCTGCGAACCTTCTCCCGCTCGTAGCGATCCTGAATTTCCTTATATTCTGCGGGCGCGATCTTCTGGACAAGCTGCCGCGCAGACCGGGCGCAAATACGATAAATTTCAGGCGTGAATCGGCGCGGATACGCCGCGAACAGCAGGCAAATCTCTACCGCCACAAATGCGCCGTCTGCGGCAGAACCGACGCCGATTATCCGAATCTTGAATTCCGCTACTGCTCAAAATGTCAGGGCTATCACTGCTTCTGCCAGGATCACATCTATAATCACATCCATTTTACGGAGTGATGCCATTAACATACCGTAAAAATGCACTGCGCCCTGTGTCCGGCTGTCTGATGCCGCGGCACAAGGCGCAGTCTTTATATGCTTTTCGTGAAAAACGGCTTATTCCGCCTTTTCCTCACCTATAAGTATCTCGCTTATATCCGCGTCGTCCGCGAAAAAGCTTACGCTTTCGCCGTCGTGGGTAAGCTTGTAGCTTTCGGCGTCTGCGGTCTTTTCAAGCAGATCGGAGAGCATGAATTCGGACGCTGCGCCATTGGTGACGAAAACTATTTTTTCGACGCCCTGCTTGGCAAGGATGTCAAGGGTGCTGACTTTATTGGTGAAGCTTGCAAAGTCGCACTCAGCGGTAACGGTCATCACACCGTCCGCCGTCTCAAGCCTGTGAACGACATATTTATCGTTTTCATCGGCAACACGGGAGAGAACAACCGGCACCGCGATGCTTCCCGGGTCAACGGGCGGCTCGGTCGGCGGGGTAGTCGGTATTCCGGTCGGCGGGGTGGTCGGCCTTACGTCATCGTTTTCCGCAGCATATGCGGCGGAGGAGGCAAAAACGCAGACAGCAAGCGCCAGCACAAGAACAATGCAGAAAATGTTTTTGCTTTTCATTTTGACTTTCCTTTCTTTTCCGAATAAAATTCCTCAGATATACATGGCGGTGATATTATATGATAAATTCAATTGATTATTGATACTGTCAAAAAACTATGTTTTAAAGTCAGATAATAGAGCAGCGGGGGAGCTTGAGGGGGCAAGACCCGCCTCAAATTGGATAAACCGCCGTCGAAAGCCTTGATATATCAAGGCTTTCG
>UROG01000018.1 GCA_900549485.1 uncultured Eubacteriales bacterium | reverse complement strand
GTTGGGTGTGGACCTCTCTTTACGAGCGTCCACCCCAACATTTATTATAGAACCGAAAAAAACCGGTGCAGTCTTGTAAAACTGCACCGGATCTATGGCGGAGATGAAGAGATTCGAACTCTTGATACCCTTATGGGGTATACACGATTTCCAATCGTGCGCGCTCGACCAACTACGCGACATCTCCGTATTGCTCAAGGAAATAATTTATTCACTTGTCAGCCTGAACATTATATGATATTTCACATTCAAAGTCAAGGAATATTTTTGCGATTTGCGCAAAAATTATAAAAAAGAAAAATCGGCGGCGCGCCGGCTCGGAATGCCGCCATGAATACGCCTGCGTGTCCGCCAGAGCTGAGGCGGGCGGGGGATATGGAGGTCAACTATGAAAATGAACAGTGAGGAATACAGAGAATTTGCGTCAAAGCGGGTACCGAGGTCTCCGGGCAAGCTTAACCTGCTCAAGGCGTTTGTTTCCGGCGGGGCGATATGCGCCGTCGGGCAGGGCGTGATGAACATCTATAAGCACCTCGGCCTTGAGAGCGATCTTGCCGCAACGGCCTGCTCGATGACGCTTGTATTTTTGGGCGTACTGCTGACGGGGATAGGCGTATACGACGACATTGCCTCGTTTGCCGGTGCGGGAACGCTTGTCCCCATAACCGGCTTTGCAAATTCCGTTGCCGCCGCGGCCATCGAGTTCAAATCGGAGGGCTTTATTACCGGCACGGGTACAAAGATGTTTGCGATAGCGGGGCCGGTGATCGTGTACGGGATATCCGCAAGCATTGTATACGGGCTTATCCTCTGCCTGACCGGCGCCGTGTAGGCTCAGCCCTCCGCGTACATTTCCGCGATGGTGCGCTTGGCGCACTCGATGAGCAGAACGACGTTTTTGTCGGCTTTGCGGCTGCGGGTGAAAATGATGCCGAGGGATCTGCATGCGTAAGGCGAGATGGGAACCGCCGTCACCGGTTCGGAAATGCTCTCCATTACCAGCTCTGAAAGCACGGTCACGCCAAGACCGTGCGCGACCATGGAGACAAGAGAGGCGTCGTCAAGGTTTGAGTAGCGGATCAGGGGGGGACTTTCGGAACCGACGGAGGTGAGCAGCGGACCTACGTCAAGCTCAAAACCGCCGGAAGGCATCATGAACTCCTGCCCCTTGAAGCGCTCAACGGGATAGGCGCCGCCGCTGAAGCCGCAGTCTGCCGGCAGAACCGCAACAAGCGGATCGTCCCGCAGATGCACCCACTCCATACCCGTAGCCATTGCCTGTGCGTAGCTTGCGATCGCGCAGTCGAGCGAGCCGTTTCTGACCGCGGCATAAGCCTGCTCCATCTTTGAGAAGACCGTTACGGAAACGTTCATTTCCGGGCTGACGCGCCGAAGCTCCGCAAGGATCGCGGGAAGCCACTGCCGCGTCATGCTTGAGTATGCGCCCAGCTTGAGCGAGGATGTACCCTCCTGCTTTATTTTGCCGACATGGCGCTCAAGCTTCGATGCGCTGTCGCTCAGCGCGATCATGTCCGACAGCAGCTCCTCTCCGGCAGGGGAGAGATGCACGCCCGTCTTCGTCCGCAGAAGAAGCTTCAGCCCAAGCTCATCCTCAAGCGAGTTCATCATGTGCGTCATGCCGGACTGGGTATAGCCCAGCTCTTCCGCCGCCGCCGTAAGGCTTCCGTGCTCAAGGGACAGCAGCAGCGCGTTTATCTTTTTTGTATCCATAGCTTGCCAATTATTTCACTTTCTTATGAATGAGAGCATACATTACATTTTCTAATGACATACATAATAATATAGAAGTTGGAAAAATGCAAGCAAAATGATATACTTGCAGTATGTTTTTTATAGAATGAGAATGTGTAAAAAACGAGTTTGAATTGAGAGGTATAAAAAATGGAAAACAATCGCGGATCTTGGGGCAGCAACCTTGGCTTTATAATGGCTGCTGTCGGTTCTGCCGTCGGTCTGGGCAATATATGGGGCTTCCCGTATAAAATGGGCATGAGCGGCGGCTTTACGTTTCTTCTTGTGTACATAGGACTGGCCATCGTCGTCGGCATGGTCGCAATGTCCTCCGAGCTTGCCATCGGCCGTATGACCGGCAGGGGCGTTGTGGACGCATATAAAGCCGTTTCCAAAAAGTTCAAGTGGATAGGCTGGATGGGCATGATCTCCCCGTTCCTTATCATGAGCTTCTACTCCGTTCTCGGCGCATACTGCTTCCAGTATATGTTCCTGAACTTTGCGGAGCTGGGCTTCGGTCTGTCCAACCTGTTCGGCGCGACTATCTCCGGCAGCAACACCTTCGGTGCGATGCTCACAAATCAGTTCGGCTGCGCGTTCTTCACGCTGATGTTCATGGTCATCTGCATGCTCATCGTCAAGGGCGGCGTTTCCGGCGGTATTGAGAAGTTCAACAAGATCGGTATGCCCGCGCTGTTCGTGATGCTCCTTGTGGTCATCATCCGTGCAGTGACCCTTCCTAACGCGGTCGAGGGTCTCAAGTTCATGTTCGTTCCCGGCTACGCCGTAAAGGGCGGGTTTATTGAAAAGGCTCCCGGCTTCATCGAAGTCCTCGGAACCGCCGGCGGGCAGATGTTCTTCTCTCTGTCTCTCGCAATGGGCGCAATGGTCACATACGGCTCCTACATAGACAAGAAAGAAAACCTTGTCAAGAACTCCGGAGTCATTGTTTTCTCCGATACTCTGGTCGCTCTTATGGCAGGTCTTGCGGTCATTCCCGCTGCCGTTGCAAACGGCATCAACAGCGGCGTAGCCGTCAATGAGATCAAGCTCTCCGGTCCCAACCTCCTGTTTGTGACTTTGCAGGACGTTTTCTCCAACATGGGCGCGGCAGGTCCTCTGTTCGGCGTCATCTTCTACGCACTGGTCATTATCGCGGCTATCTCCTCCGCAATATCCCTCATGGAGGTTATGGCAACGTTCTTTATCGACAGAGCAGCGGATAAGGGCAAGACCGCGGACCGCACCAAGGTCACGCTGTGGGTTTCCGTCGCTATCATGGCTGAGGCGCTGATCGTTGCGCTTGACGGTCTCGGCTCCAACGGACTCTGGGTTCCCGGGCAGAAGCTGTTCGGTATCAGCGGCTGGAACGATTGCTGGCTTGACTTCATGGATTGCTGGTCCGAAGGCGTTGCGATGCCTCTCGGCACGATACTGATGGCACTCATGATCGGCTGGGAGCGCAAGCCCGATTTCGTCCTCAAGGAGATCAGCAGCGGCTGCGATTCCGAGTGGTTTGCTCCGCTCTACAGGATCTGCATCAAGTTTGTTGTTCCTGTCGTTATGACGCTTGTGCTTGCCGGTCAGCTTCAGGGCTTCTTCAAAAACGCATCCAGCGATGTTATTTACATTATTTCCGGCGTTGTTCTGGTGGCGTTCTGGATATTCGCTGCCGTCGGCAACAAAAAGGAAGCATAATTTCAATATTAAAAATATTCAAAAGAGCTGCGGCAGAATCGCCGCAGCTCTTTTTGGTTCTAAAATAAATGTTGGGGTGCTTATCCGGAACGGATGAGCAACACCCAACATTTTGGCTCTATGTCAATAGTTGGGGTAGAGCCTCTTTTTGGCTTATTCTTTATTGGCGTTTCCGGAAACGTGGGGCTTACCGTGATGATATCTGCGGTAATTTTTCCTGCTCTTTCCGGACTTTTCTCCGCTCTTTTCACCTGCTTCACCCTTGGCTTCAACCTTGACCGGCTTCACGGCGGGCTTGCGGTCGGCGGGTACGCCGGCTTTTTCTTTCTTTTCGGGAGCCTTGCGGGTCTCAGACGGCTTCCTGCGGCGGTTCTTTCTCGGACGGTACGGACGATCCTTATTCGTCTGCTTTTCAGCGCTCGTCGGCGCTTCGGACGCAGGCGGCTGCGGAGGCGGATTCAGAGGTTCGGACTTATCGGCAGCGCCGTCTTTCCTTTCGCCCTTGCCGCTTTTTCCGCGCCTGCGCGAACGCCGCCCATTGCGGAGCTTATTCACCGGGACTTCAACGGTTTCGGAAGCGGAGGGAGATGTCAGAGCCGCCAATGCTTCGTTCCATTCGTCTTCGGCGGACTCTTCCGGTTCTTCCTCTTCGGGGACGTATCTGAATATGTCGGGAGGAGCTTCCCCGTCCTTGGGTCTTCCGCCCGGAACGGCCGCCAGCTCATTGGACTTGTAGAGACGCAGTGTGTCGTCAGTGTCGGAATCGAGCTTGACCTTCACGGTCTGGCGGAGAAGGTTTACCTGCACGGCTGTGCCGTATCCGTCCTTTGTCTGGACGAAAGCGCCCTGCTTGGGAACGGTTTTCAGCAGATCCTCATAGGCGTCCTGCTCATACCTCAGACAGCACATAAGCCTGCCGCAGCTGCCGGATATTTTTGCCGGGTTGAGCGAAAGCGACTGGATTTTTGCCATTTTTGTGGAAACGGGCTGGAACCCGTCCAAAAACTGGCTGCAGCAATAGGGTCTGCCGCATATTGCGATCCCGCCTATCATTTTCGCCTCATCGCGCACACCTATCTGCCTAAGCTCGATACGGCTCCTGAATATCCCTGCAAGATCCTTTACAAGCTCACGGAAGTCCACGCGCTCATCGGAGGTGAAAAAGAACATTATCTTGTTCCCTTCAAAGCTGCACTCGACTTCTACGAGCTTCATATCAAGCCCGTGCTCGGCAATTTTTTTCTGGCATACGCTGAATGCCTCGCGCTCACGCTTTTTGTTGGCCTCCGCGACTGCAAGGTCGGCGGGGTCCGCAATGCGCACGACCGGACGCAGAGGCTGCACGACGGAGGTGTCGGGCACCGCGTGGTTCCCGCGGCAGCAGTCCGCGATCTCAAGCCCCTTTGACGTTTCCACAATGACCTTGTCGCCGCTTTTTATATTAAGCTGTCCGGGGTCGAAAAAATAACATTTTCCGCGATTTCTGAATTTTATACTTACTACTTCTGTCAATTTCTGTTCCTTCCTGTTCTCTGCGGTATCAGATGATCGCCAACAGACCGAAAATGTGCTTAACGCCGGTGTTGACCCTGAGATAGCCTGCGCATTTCTCCGTCAGCGCGCAAAGCTCCATAAGCCGCCGCTCACTCATGCCCATTCTGTCCGCACGGTTGGCAAGCATATCGACAAGCGTGTCCGTCAGGCATGCGGTAAAGGCCGCCGCCGAAAGCGTGTCCATACCCTCGTTGGCAAAACAGAAAGCGCATTGCTTCGATCTCGGCCCGTAAGCCGCTGCGCGGAGATATTCCTCCGCAAGCTTTCTGAACTCAGCGCTGTCCTCCGGCACGTCTCCCGCACAGCTTATCTCGCTGCACCGTGATTTTACCGTTGGCAGGAGCTGACCCGTATTCACCGCGCAAAGCAGAATGACCACGCCCGCAGGCGGCTCCTCAAGCAGCTTGAGCGCGGCGTTCTGCGCGGGAATATTCATGCAGTCGGCATTTTCGATGATATATACTTTTCTTTCGGCCTCGTTCGGCAGAATATACGCATCGGAAACCACAGCGCGTATCTGATCGACCTGAATTTCCTTTTTCGGCTTTCCCTTGTCATCCAGAGGAAGCCCTATTGTAATGACGTCGGGGTGAATACCCTGCATGACCTTTCTGCAATTGCGGCAAAGCCCGCACGGGCGCTTTCCGCTGCCCGAACAGACGGCTTCCGCCGCCAGCTCAACGGCGCGCTTTTTCGCCGCAGCCATTGTCCGTGCGGAAATTATGCAGGATTGGGATATGGATATGTTTTTTTCGCTCTCCACACCTCTCACCTCTCTGAAACTATAATATCAATATATTTTACATTTTATTTGTTCCGTAGTCAACAAAAATAACTTTGAAATTTTGACGCGGTTTTTCAAATTTCCTCTTGATTGCGGCTATGAACTTATTGTATAATGCAATCAACTATATTATGTAAATGAGGTTTGCAGATTATGGAACTTGCCGCGGCTGCTTCAGCCACTCCCGTCGCGCTCTGGCTGAACTCCTTTTTCTCAGGGTATGATTATGCAATATTGGATTTTATGAACACGTTGGCGGTGAACGCCGGCGGAATACTCACGCCGATAATGAAGGCCGTGACCTTTCTCGGCGAAAAGGGGATCATGTTCTTCCTGCTTGCGGTGATACTCATGCTTTTCCCCAGAACCCGCAAGATGGGCGTATGCGTGTTCGGTGCGGTCTGCTGCGGCGCGCTCATTTCCAATATAATCCTCAAGGACATGGTGGAGAGGGTGCGTCCTTTCCTCGACGAGGCGAACGAGCACTACATGGATTACAAGAGCTTCTGGGACGCCGTCGGTTCTCCTGCGGAGGACGGATACTCCTTCCCCTCGGGACATGTGACAGCCGCCGCCGCGGGTATGCTTGCGCTGGTGTTTACCAAGGGCAAAAAGATGATAGCTCCGGCGATCCTGTGGATAGGTCTTATGATGGTATCACGCAACTATCTCATGGCGCATTACCCCTCCGACGTGCTGTTTGCGCTGATAATCGGCGCCGTTTCCGCGCTGATCGCATGGGGTATATCAACACTGATCTTCAACTATTTTGACGATAACGACGACTTCCCGCTCTGCAATTGGGTGCTGACGGCGGAGCTTCCCATAAGCATACCGTCCCTCGGTGAGCTTAAGGATAAAGCCTCCGACTCCTTTGACAGCATCAAGGACAAGGCCTCCGGCATATCCAAGCCCGATATCGACCTGAAAGCCGCCGGTAAAAAGCTTGTCGGAGACAAGTTCCCCGCACGCGAAACGCAGAAAAAGAAGCCGGTCAGGAAAGAGCCTGCCGATTGGAACAGCCGCTGGGATGATTATCAGCGGAGCAAGCGCCCGCAGAGCAGCACTGAGAAAAAGCCCGCCGCCATTGACGCGGCGGAGGACGATGTAAAGGTCTTTACCGGCAGCAAAAAGCCGGCGCCCGCCAAGGACGGCGCCGAAGCAAGAGCGGCGGCGGTGAAAGAGGAAAACATTTCCGCCGCGCCGACAAAATCCGCAAAAAAAACCTCGTCGGATTACAATCTCGATGATTGGGACGATCTTACCGCTTTCCTCAATTCGGATATGGACGTAGAAGTCTCCGAAAAACCGCGGCCCGAAAAGAGCGCAAGGACGAAGAGCGGTGAATATAAAGGGCGTCATTCCAAATAATAATATCGTGATCTGCCGGAAGCTCCTCCACGGAACGCCCGGCAGATTGAACTTTTTGCGGCTCCGGCCGTCATAATACCGTGACGCGATCCGGGCTTTCCGCCCGCATGAAAAAACTCCGCAAGGCTTTTCGGCAATATGGATTCCGCCCTGCTGCAAGGCAGAGGAAGCCTTGCAGCAAACGAAAGGAAGGACTATGAAAAAAACAATTCTGGTGATAGTGATAGTTCTGATGCTGATATGCATTATCGCGCTGTCGTTCCGCATATATTCCGTTGTTGCCGCCGACGGCGCACAAGCTTCCGACAAACCGGCGGCGACCGAAGCCGTGCCGACTGAAACACCGGCATCCCCGCCTGCTTCCGACGCTGCGTCGGCATCGGCTGAAGCTTCTTCCGCCGACGCGGAAACGCTCAGGGGGCTTATGGTCGACTTCGGCGATAAAATACAGGCAGGCTCCGCCGGGTGCAGTCTGAAAGCAGCCGGACAGGCCGTGCGGCTCATAAATTGGGGCATTGCCACCAAAATGAGCGGAGAAGAGATTTCAAAGGTGGTCAGTGAGTATATCTCGACCATGGACGGGTATAAAACAGAGGAATATATCACCCAGATAGAGCTTCTTGACAGTACGTACCGTCAGCTCCTCACGCCCGGACAGGAGGAATTCCTCGAATCCGCCGGCTGTGCCGACAGCGGCTACCCGTGGGGAAGCGAACCCATACCCGCAGTGGAGGCGTTCTTTGAAGCCGCCGGTGTACGCAGCGCCGAATAAGAAGTGCGTAAGCTTTCGCACTGAACATGGGAATCATAGAATAAGCCGACTGCTTGCAGTCGGCTTTAAAAATTATAAGCTCTCAGCCTAATGCAATATCAGTTGACAAAAGTGCAGCTGCTATCAGAACCATAAAAAAGTTGACAGGGATTGCAAGCTGTGTTAATATGTTCATGTAATCGTTTACATGAACGCAGAGAGGCATATGATGGCAACAATTAATGATGTGGCAAAATTGGCCGGAGTATCGGTGGCAACCGTTTCGCGCCTGATAAATGATAGCGCGTATGTGAACAAAGACACTTCTGAAAAAATTTATGCTGCCATTAAAGAGCTTAATTACCGACCGAACCGTATAGCCCAAACGCTCAATACAAAAAAATCTCTTAACATTGCGATGATAGTTAATGATATTTCCAACCCTATTACCGCAACATACGTCAAGGGTGTGGAGACGGTCAGCAGCCAGTATAATTATAATTTCATACTTTGCTGCACAAATTTCGATATAGATAAAGAAAAAAAGTCTGTTGAAAGCTTGGTTGAGAAGCAGGTTGACGGGATAATCATTTCTCCGTGCGGTGCTTCGGAGGAACATGTTAAAGAAGCTCTTGACGCCGGTGTTCCAATTGTATTTATCACAAGAAGATTGAGCGGCGTTAATGCCGATTATATTAAGTTTGATGACTATGACGGAGGTTTACAGCTGACAAAACATCTTGTGGACTGCGGTTATACGGATATTTATGCCATTGGGAGAGATATCTATGACACAAACTATAATAATCGGCTGTTGGGGTTTCGTGAGGTTACGGCGGCTGCCGGACTGAAATGCGGCTTATCAAGCTGCTATTTTGCGGATGCCAGCATGGAGTCCGGTTATAATGCAATGAAGGCATATGTTGAAACGAAGGGTAAAATTCCGGAAGCGGTTTATGCTACAACAAGCATGATCGCGGCGGGAGTGATAAAGTTTTGCAGAGAAAACAATATTGTTATACCGGACGATATGGGTCTTGTTTCATTTGAGTCGTTTATGGAATTTAATTCCATTATAGACCCATTTGTAACATACTATGATATTCCTATTTTTAAACTCGGTACAATTGCGGCGGAGATGCTGTTCGACAGAATAAACAGAAAGGGCGCACCGAAAAGAATTATACTTGACGGATGCATCAAAATAGGAAACTCCACGAAAAATAAAGTAAATTAAAATATGGCTCTATATCAGCAAAAGGTGTAGAGCCAAAAATAAAATATTTTTTTGAGCATCATGTAAACGGTTACATGATGAGGAGGGAGAATTGAATTGAAAAAAATGCTGGAAAAAAGCCAACGTTACCTGATGATTTCAAGTGAACTTGCTGCCAAGGCGACAGAGGTGCTGGTTGTCCCGCTTACTTTAGGCTTTTGCCTGATAGTTTTTGCGGGCGTTGTAACCAGATTTATATTTAAGGTTTCTTTTACTACCTCTATGGAGTTTTCACGTATTTTATTTGTATGGTTCTGCTTCCTTGGAAGCTCCCTTGCATATAAGAGAAATCAGCATATCCAGTTTACTTTTATACTAAAGAAAGTATCTGAAAAAGTGCGCGGAATAATGAATTTATGCATTGATACGGTGAGCCTTTTGTTCTTTGCGGTTCTGTTTTTTGAGTCGATAAAGCTTGTAAAGAAGGTTTCGATGACTGTTTTTCCCGCATCAGGATTATCATATACGGTCATGTATATTTCTTTTCCGATCGCATCAGCTTTTTTTATTATTCATGCGCTTAATTTCCTGTGCGGTGATGCCTGCAAGATTTTGAATAAGGAGGCGGAGTAAAATATGGTTGCAATAATGCTGGTGGTTTTTGCCTTGCTTGCGGTTTTCGGCGTCCATGTAGCCGTGGCGCTTGGACTTGGCGTTGTTATATCAGTAGTGTGCACGTCAAATTTTTCGCTTGTTACAGTAATGCAGAGAATGGTTTCAGGCGTTGATTCCTATACTCTTCTCGCAATACCGCTTTTTATGCTTACAGGAAGCCTTATGAATGCAGGTGGAATAACGGACAGAATTTTTAATTTTTGTAAGGCCTGTGTCGGACATATTCGGGGCGGACTCGGGCATGTCAATGTGCTTGCAAGCATGGTTTTTGCGGGTATGTCAGGCTCGGCTGTTGCGGATGCAGGCGGGCTGGGTCAGGTCGAGATAAAGGCCATGAATGACGAAGGGTACCCGCCGGCTTTTTCGGGGGCTGTTACTGCGGTTTCGTCATGTATTGGACCGATAATCCCGCCATCCATTCCTTTTGTTATGTATGCCGCAATTGCGGAGGTATCTCCGAGCTCACTTTTCCTTGCGGGCCTTGTTCCGGGCATCTTTATGGGGCTTGGTATGATGATCACTATATATATTCTCAGCTATGTATGGGAGTTCCCCAAGAGTGAGAAACGTGCAGGCCTTAAAGTACTTGGGCATGCGTTTGTGCAGGCGATATTGCCTTTGATGACCGTTCTGATCATCATGGGCGGCATTATGGGCGGCGTTTTTACACCTACTGAAGCGTCTGCTGTTGCGGCGGCCTACTCGTTCGTTCTCAGCTTTTTTGTGTATAAGTCAATCAAGCTTAAAGATTTGCCGAAAGTCATTATTGATACGGTTCTCTCTACTTCAATTGTTGTGTTCATAATGGCTGCAAGTTCCCCGTTTTCATTTATTCTTATTATGAACAAGGTCGCAAGCGCTCTGGCGGCTTTTGTTACGTCTGTTGCGTCAAGTAAGTTCCTTATTCTGTTTATACTGAATGTTATAATGCTTATCCTTGGCTGCTTTATGGAGGCCGGGATGCTTATCACGCTTCTTACCCCGTTGTTCCTGCCGATCGCAAAGGCTATCGGCGTTGACTATATTCAGTTCGGCGTGATTATGTGCCTGAATTTGATGATAGGCGTTGTTACGCCGCCTGTGGGAATGAGCTTGTTTGTAGTGACAAAACTTTCGGGGCAGACCATTGAACAACTGACAAAACCCGTTTTGATTTTACTTATTCCGCTTGTTCTGGTTTTGGCTTTAGTTACCTATGTTCCGGCGTTTTCCCTTTGGTTCCCGTCCCTTTTCTGAAACGAGGAACTAACCTTCTGCAAATTACTGAGTGCTCAGTAATAAATAATATAAACCAAAAAGGAGTAAAAACATGAAAAAGCACATCTTCCGGGCGCTTTCGATAGTGATGATACTTGTAATGGCGCTGACATTCTCATCGGCACAGGCATTAGCGGCAGCGGACACGTTCACATTGCGCGTGGCGATCCAGCAGTCGTCAACTCACAGCTACACTCTTGCGTTTGAAGAATTCAAAAAAAATATCGAAGAAAAATCCGATGGACGCATTAAAGTTGAGCTGTTTCCGGATTCTGTTCTCGGGAGCGAGACTGAAACGCAGGAAATGGTTTCTACCGGCGATATCGAGATGGCTCCGTCAACCTTCCTTACTCAGTATGACCCGATTTACTCCATGCTTGAGATGCCGTATATTTTTGACAGCTTCGATCATGTAAAGCGCTTTGTAAACAGTGAAGCATGCGATGCTCTTAAAACGCGTCTTGTTGACAGTAAAAATATACGTATACTCACATACTTCGGCAATGGCTTTCGTGATATCACAAACAATGTCCGGCCGATAAATCATCCATCCGATGTTGCCGGTCTCAGTCTCAGAACGCCTGAAAACCAAGCACAGATAGAAACTTTCAAGCTTCTCAAGGCGGTTGTTACGCCCCTTACGTTTACAGAGCTCTATTCTGCACTCCAGCAGGGTGTTGTTGACGGGCAGGAAAATCCTATCCAGCAGATCTATACGGCAAAGTTCTATGAAGTCCAGAAATATCTTGCCGTTACAAACCATATGTTCAATCCGGGCGCGATCTGCATCAATGAACAGTTCTACCAGAGCCTTCCAAATGATTTGAAGGAGATTCTCTGCGATTGCATTGCCGAAACGGCAGAGTGGCAAATGAGTTACGTAGAAAACAGCGATAAAGCGAATTTGCAGGATATGATCGACAAAGGTATTGAAGTTACATATCCTGATATGCAGGAGTTCAAGGAAGCAACGGCGCCTGTTCTTGAGATAATGTACGAGCAGTATGGTGAAGATGCCAAGGCTCTTGTGGAAGCCATAAATTCTTGCCGGGAGTAAAAAATGATTTTCGATTCTGACACACATCTTTCTCCGAGAAAAGAAGGAGGCAACAGCGTCAATGCGGAGGGGATGCTCCGCTTGATGGACAGAGCCGGAGTGGACAAATGTCTGAGCTGGGTTTATCCTCCTTATATCAAAACAGATCTTAATGATTATGTGGCATACGTCTCGGAATCAATGAAAAGGTATCCTGACCGTATTTACGGTTTTGGTTGGATCGACCCTTCTCTCGGTATAAACAATGCAGTTGAGCTTACAAAACGCTGTGTGCAGGAATACTGTATGTACGGGATAAAGCTTAATGGGTCGCAAAATAAATTCTTTATCGACGATCCTCAGGTCACTTATCCGATAATAGATGTTGTTCGTGATGCGGGTAAAATAGTTGCGTTCCATACGGGAAGCGACGATCCGAATCATGTGCATCCGTTCCGTGCGGAAAAGGTTTTCAAGGCATACCCGGATGTCCGCTTTCTCATGATACATATGGGCGGAGAGTTATATCCTGCGGCGATAGAAGTTGCGCAAAGATGCGGGAATGTTACGCTTGTTGGCAGTGAAACGCCCAAGCCGGGCGTTGCGAAGGCAATCCTTACGTTGGGAGCCGATAGAGTTGCCTATGGTTCGGATGCTCCTTTCTGCATGATGGCGGCAGAAGCCGCCGCGTATAAAGCTATGCTTAAAGAAATAGACCTCAGCGAAGAGGATATAGAAAAAGTCATGTGGAAAAACACGGCAAATCTCATCGGCATCTGACCAAGTGCTTTATGCAGCAGGCAGCCAATACCATTAAGGTGTTGGCTGCCTGTGTTTTTGCTTTTTTCCGTACCGTCGTTCCGACTGAGAGAGGAGACGGAGGAGCCGTTATGAAAAACGGAATATGTAGGCTTCATGGACTGACGCACACATGGGTCACTGCTCCCACAAGTCTGCCGTTCTGTATTATGGGACTGCCGGACATTCCCTGCACTATGCCGCCGGTGCGTGCGATAAGCTCAGGGTCGGTAACGGTGAGCATAACGTGTTCGCCGCCCGCGTCCTTGTAAATGCGGTTTATCTCGACGGAGTATTCACCCGTTTCACTGCCGCTGACGGTGCAGAGTATGGAGGCCGCTCCCGTGGTGATAAGACCCGTTTCAAGCGTGAGCTTTCCCAAGGGCGCGGCGGCTTTGCCGTATATGCCGTGTTCGGTATTGCCCTCGATGCTGCCGAGTACCCTGCCCGCGTCCGCGCAGCCGTTAAGCTCGCCGGGCGTACCCGGCGCTCCTTTTACAACGCCTGCGATCTCCGCCGCATTTATAACGCCGCTGTCTATTGCGATCTCCGCGCCGCTTTCCGCGTCGTTTATGCTGTGTCCCAGAGCGCCGTATATCCCGCTTTCGGGATCGCAGAAGGTCACAGTGCCGACGCCCGAAATGCTGTCGCGCAGCCACATGCCCATCATCCACTGTCCGGAGACGGATCTCATCGGCTGCACGCTGAGCATGATCGTCATGCCTTCGCGCTGTATCGTAAGCTGAGCGGGAGCGCCGTTGAGCGCGGACGCCGCCTCGATCAGCTGCGAAGCCTTTTTGAGCGGCTGACCGTTGATCGCCGTGATAACGTCGCCCGGCAGGATACCGGCCGATTCCGCGGGCTTGCACACGCCGTCCTCGGTTTTTACTTCCGTAAGCCCCGCAACAAGCACGCCCTTTGTATTCACCATTATCCCGACGGCTTCTCCGCCCACGATAAGCTCCTGAGCAAAGGAGACGGGAACGGCGGACATGCATATAATCAGCGCCGCCGCAAAGGACAGCACAGGTTTTTTTATCTTTTTTCTTACCATCTTTTTCTTCCTCTCGCGCATTTTCTCACTTGCAAATATCATTATATGCATCGCTATTGGAAATAACGCAGGCAATTTTTCCTGAACATGAGGCAAGGATGGGAACAAAGTAAAAAAGCCCGTAAAAATCAAATAATTTGCCGTGAAAAAAGCAAAATAAAGGTTGACCGAATTGCAATAGTGTGCTATATTATACAATACCTGTCAGCGGATAGGTTTCTTTTTGTGCGCATTTTTCCGCGCTTAAAGAGTATCTGCTCAATACAGGGAGGCAATGCCCGTTTTTGAAAAACGGGTAAATAAAATAGGAGGTGCCGAATAAATGGCTGCAGGCGCAAGAGTAAAAATCACACTCAGATGCGAAGAATGCAAGCAGAGGAATTACAACACGATCAAGAACAAGAAAAACACCACTGATCGTTTGGAGCGCAAAAAATATTGCCCCTTCTGCAGAAAGCACACCAAGCACGTAGAAACCAAGTAAGTCTGAAAGGATGCGTGAAAATGGCTGAAGAAAAGAAAGTCACTACCGCCCCCGCAAAGGCTGTCACCGCCGTCAAGAAGGACGATACTAAACCCGGCTTTTTCAAGAGGGTCGCAAAATGGTTTCGTGAGATGAAGAGCGAGCTTAAGAAAGTCATATGGCCTACGCCCAAGGCTTTCATGAAGAACACACTTGTCTCTCTTGGCATGATGTTTGCATCCGCAATAGTTATGTGGGCTTTCGACGAAGTTGGACAGCTTCTCGTAAAGGCTCTGCTGACACTTTCGGGTAATTAAGCATGGCGGAAGACGCAAAATGGTATGTTGTCCATACCTATTCCGGTTATGAAAACGCGGTTGCCGCCGCCGTGATGAAGGCAGCCGAAAACCGCAAAATGACGGACCTTATCAAAGAGGTCAACATTCCGTTGGAAACGGTCACCGAATATACCGACTCCGGCGAGGCGAAACAGGTTGAGCGCAAAGTGTTCCCCGGCTATGTCCTTGTGAAGATGATCCTCACGGACGAGAGCTGGCATCTTATACACAATGTCCGCGGCGCGACCGGCTTTGTCGGCTCTGACGGTAAGGCGATACCCCTGACGGAACAGGAAATCTATGATCTGGGCGTCGAACATAAGGAGATCGTCGTAGGGTATGAGCTTGGCGATACCGTCAAAGTCAATGACGGACCTCTCGCGGGCTTCAACGGCGTTGTGGACGAGCTTGAGCTTGACAAGAACAGAGTTCGCGTTGTCGTCTCCATGTTCGGCAGAGAAACTCCTATCGATTTGGAGCTTGATCAGGTCGAGGTTATTAAAGAATAATAAGAAAGAGGTGCTGTAAATGGCACAGAAAGTAGTTGGATACGCAAGATTCCAGATCCCTGCCGGTAAGGCAACTCCGGCTCCCCCTGTTGGCCCCGCGCTTGGTCAGTACGGCGTAAATATCGGTCAGTTCACCAAGGACTTCAACGAGCGCACAAAGAACGACATGGGTATGCTTATCCCTGTCGTTATCACTGTATACTCCGACCGTTCCTTCACCTTCATCACCAAGACTCCTCCTGCCGCTCTTCTCATCAAGAAGGCCTGCGGTATCGAGACTGCGTCCGGCGTTCCCCAGAGAGATAAGGTCGCAACGATCAGCAAGGAAAATATCCGCAAGATCGCTGAGCAGAAAATGCCTGACCTGAACTGCACTGACATTGAGTCCGCGATGAGCATGATAGCAGGCACCTGCCGCTCCATGGGCGTTATCGTAGGAGACTGACGGGCGAGTAAGATCGCTCCTCAACGTGGGAGGATTTATCCATCCGCACTAACCACATTATTAGGAGGAAAACAAATTGTTTAGAGGTAAAAATTATAAAGAGAGCGCAAAGCTCATAGATAAGTCCGTCCTCTATGATCCCATGGAGGCACTCGGCATTGTTTGCAATGCAAGCAAGGCCAAGTTCGACGAAACCGTCGAGCTGCACGTAAAGCTTGGTGTTGACGGCCGTCACGCTGACCAGCAGGTCCGCGGCGCTATCGTCCTCCCCAACGGCACCGGCAAGAACGTCCGCGTTCTCTGCTTCTGCCTGCCCGAAATGGTTGACGAGGCTATTGCTGCCGGCGCGGATTACGCAGGCGGCGCAGAGCTGGTAGAGAAGATCCAGAAAGAGAACTGGTTCGAGTTCGATACCGTTATCGCACACCCCAAGATGATGGGCGTTATCGGTAAGCTCGGTAAAGTCCTCGGTCCTAAGGGCTTGATGCCTTCTCCCAAGGCCGGTACCGTTAACCCCAACGTCGTACAGGCTATCAAGGAAGCCAAAGCCGGTAAGGTCGAGTACCGTCTGGACAAGACCAACATCATCCACTGCCCCATCGGCAAGGTCAGCTTCGGTGCGGATAAGCTGTATGAGAACTATGTTGCTCTCATCGGCGCTATCATCAAGGCAAAGCCCGCAACCGCAAAGGGACAGTACATCCGTTCCTGCGTCACCGCTTCCACCATGGGCCCCGGCGTCAAGGTCAACGCCCAGAAGCAGCTTTAATTATCAATTAAAGAGAATCAAAAAACCACCGAGAGTATATTCTGTACTTTCGGTGGTTTATTGTCAAAGAAGCGGGCTTCTTTGACAAAAGGCTGCACTGCGCTCTGTGCCTCGGTTGTTCGCCGCAGGCGAACAATTCGACACTCGCTCCGTGAGAAGAGTTTTTTCCGACGTACATGCCGCCGGAAAAAACGATCAAAACTATTTTTTGCCTGCGGGCAAAAAACTCTGCGAGGCCTTTCTTGATAGTTTTGCAAAACGACTTTGGATATCAATCCGAAGCCGTTTTGTCTCTCTTTTTTGAAAAAACCCATTTGTTCTGAATAAAATAGCTGATAACGAACAGAATACCGTCCACAATGACTTTAACAACGGTCTGAAAAAGGTCGTCCTCTATGCCTAAAAGCGCGTTTGTGCCATGGAGCAGAAGCTCAGACGCAAGAAGCTGCGGCAGGCACAGGCAATAATATTTTGCAAGGGCGCGGCCGTAATCCTCCCTGCCGTGGCGGAATACAATGAAATTATTCGCATTGAAATTGAAAAAGGACGATAGCGCACGCGCCGTACACAGCGCGGCGGACGACGCCTGCGCGTCCCCCATATTCAGCGCAATGCCGAACAGAAAGTGGTTGAACACATAATACAGCGCCGTATCTACGACAAACGCCGATGCAGAGCTTAAAACATACCGCAGTCCGGAATATTTATCAAACAACTTTTTCAGCATATTATTTCCCGCTAAACAAATATTTAAGCATTACCTTCGCAATACGCCATGAATCCTTGACGGCGTTGTAATGTGAGCTGTAATCCTCTGGGTCATATACGGTGGTGATAGGCTGCTCAAAGAACTCTATCCCGTGGCGCTTCATGTAGAGCAGCATATTTGTCTCATACTCAAAGCGCTCTCCCTCGATTTCGGCAAAGCTTTTGAAATACCGCGCCGGAATGGCTCTCAGCCCCGTCTGCGTATCGTTTATCTTTATTCCGAACAGTGTGCGGAACATTCTGGAGGTGGACTTGTTGCCCGCAACGCTTCTCGGCGGAACGCCCTCCTGATCAAAATCCCTTGAGCCAAGCACGACCTTGTCCTCAAGCTCAAGCATCTTCATCCCGCACTTTATGATATCGTCCGCAAGGTGCTGCCCGTCGCCGTCTATCGTAATCGCGCCCTTGACCTGCGGAAGCCGCTCATGCACAAAGGAAATGGCCGTTTTCAACCCTCTGCCCTTTCCTTTGTTCTCGCCGTGGTGGATCACATGGGTCTGCGGGAGCTTTTCCGCCTCATCAAAGAAGCGCTGGTGCTCGCTGTCGCTCCCATCGTCAACGATGACAATATGCTCAAAGCCCTTTTCCACAAGCCCGTTTACGACGCCGGTGAATTTTTTATCCGGATTAAGAGATGGCAGAATTATCGCCGTCTCTTTAAAAACTTCATTGCTGTCAGCCATTTTCTCTCTCCTCGGAAATCACGTCATTGAAACGGCCTTTATATCATTGCCAGAGTCATACATAAGCACGTTCAGCTCGCTCGTATTTTTGACCTCGCCCTGACCTGTCGTATAGGTGGTCGTATCGGCAACAATGCTGCACACACAGTAGCCGCCGCCGAGATTGATCGCGCCTTTCAGGATATACGAATCCAGATTGAAACTTGAGGTATGCGCCCAGCTCAGGCCGTCCTGGTTCTGCTGCATTCTCTGGTCAAGGTCGCTGCCGGACAGCAGGTACGGAGCAAGATTGCCGTAGCCCGCGCCCTTGTTGAGACCTGAAATATACTTGAGATATTCATAGGTAAATTTTGAGCAGAACGTGTCGAGGCGGGTCAGCTGATCGCTGCCGCAA
This sequence comes from uncultured Eubacteriales bacterium, assembly GCA_900549485.1. Lineage (GTDB taxonomy): Bacteria > Bacillota > Clostridia > Oscillospirales > Oscillospiraceae > Limivicinus. The sequence goes on along the minus strand of UROG01000018.1, from coordinate 28,116 downwards.
GGCTCAATAAACTGCGAATCGTCACTCTCCGGGTCGATCACCACGACCTCACCGTTCTCATCCTGAATTACCGGCTCAACATTTCCTATGATGTTGTCATATTCATATTTCACCTTGGTAGGCAGATTCGGTACGATTTCATAGTAATTTTCAAGCACGTCGTATTTTATGCCTCTCTCGACAATATAGTCCAGCGTAAGCGCCTTCCCGTTCAGCAAAACGGTATATGTCTCCGGCACGGTGACCTTGATTGAAGAGTAGAGACCGTTGAAGTCAAACTCCTCCTTGCTGACAAGCCACGGGCGCAGATCCCACGGCAGTGGCAGTTCGTATCCGTACACGGTATAGCGTACGTCCTTTGTCTCATCCCTTACAAGGGTAACGCTTCCGAAGCATCTGTTATCGCAGACAAGCATATATGTTTTTGTATCGTCTGTGCTGCCGCTGTCGCTGTCCGTTTCATAGTACTCGATAGGTCCGCTGAAGATCTGCTTTACATAATTGCTTACCTCTTCATCCGTCTGGTATTCATGAGGCATCTGGGCGAGGGTATTCAGCACACCCTCATCAAGAAAATTCTTCTGCAAATTCTCCGTATAGGCTTTTATTACCTTGTCCGCCCCGGAGTCCTCAAAGACTATCGCAAAATCCCAGAGTATCCTCAGTCCGAAAAACACAACGGCAAGCAGAGCGATAGTATATAAAAACAGGAAAACCCAATACAGCACGCTGCCGTTCCTTTTTTTCTTTGTCATAAGCCGAGCTTCACTCCTTACTTAAAGAGGAATACCGAGGGGAAAAGTCTTGACGTCGCTTCTCCGCTGGGTTTATTGACATATCTGCCGTTGTAATACATCGTCGTGGACGAGCCGCCGTCCATATTTATTGCGTTGATGGCGCCCCTTTCAAGCATGATATCTATGCAGTCCTGATAGGTTGCGCCCATACTGTGAACCTGTCTGCCGTCTATGCAGAGCATCATCACCGCGCCGTCGCCGCGCTGTCCGATTGCGGTGCGCGGGTTGACGCCGCTGCCGAGGGATTCCTTGGAAGCGGGTTCGCCGTTTGATATGAGCAGCGGACCGAAGGACACGCCGTTGACAACGCCGAACTGCTGGGCAAGCCAATCATTGAAATAGCCGAAGTACATCTTACCGTCCTTATCAAACCCGACAAATGCGCTTTCACCGTTCGTATCACCGTAGCACTTTCCGTCGATTATCGTAAGGCCAACGGGCAGACCGCCGGAACCGGTGCCGCCTTCATCCTTAAAGCCTCCGCCGTTTACGCCGCCGAGGGCGTCATACTTCTGCACAAGCTGCTCCATCGTCCAGCCGGAACCGCCGAAATTGTCCGGTGTACCGATAATAACGCGCTTGGGATCAAGGACGGTTATCATATAGCCGACATAGCCGCGTCCCTTGATCTCTTCAAAAATAATACCGTCGCCGTCATCGTCAACGGCATATTTGCTCTCTATTCCTTCCGTGGAGTTCGTTTCCTCCGCGTCTGAGTCGCCAACCGTCGTAACAGGCGGTACGTATTTTTTCACGTCGCTCGCGTCGGCAACGATCTGATCAACAGTTGCCGAGTCAAGAAACAGATTTGAAACAAAGCCGAAACGTCTTGTTTCCTTCATCGTCAGCACAAACGTGTCTCTCAGCTCCTGCGACGGGCCGCACTCAAACACATATGCCGCGCCGAAAAGAGCGGCGATCGCAACGATCGCTGTGGCAAGCATGAAGCCGAAAATCCTGTCCATCGTGCGCATGAATTTATTTACCTGCCTGCTGCGGACATCTTTTGCCTTCCGGAGGCGGGGGCTGTCCTGCTGCGGCATATCGTCTCTGTAATTATCCTTCACTGTAAAACACTCCTTGGGAACGTGGTTTATCAGCTTATTTTATCACATGCAAATTACATTTACAAGGAAAAAGAATAATTTAATAGTTATGTAAAAAACAGCTCTGAACCGGAGTTCAGAGCTGTTTTAAAAAACTGATAAATTACTCGTTAACTGATAAATTACTCGTTGATAGCGATAACAACGCCGGAACCAACGGTACGGCCGCCTTCACGGATAGCGAAACGAAGACCGACTTCGATTGCGATCGGGGTGATCAGCTCAACGTCCATATCAACGTTGTCGCCGGGCATGCACATCTCAACGCCTTCGGGAAGGGAGATAACGCCGGTAACGTCAGTGGTACGGAAGTAGAACTGAGGACGGTAGTTGTTGAAGAACGGGGTGTGACGGCCGCCTTCTTCCTTGGACAGGACGTAAACCTGACCCTTGAACTTGTAGTGGGGGTGAATGGACTTGGGAGCAGCCAGAACCTGACCACGCTCAACAGCCTTCTTATCAATACCGCGGAGCAGGCAGCCCACGTTGTCGCCGGCTTCTGCGTACTCGAGGGTCTTGTGGAACATCTCGGTACCGGTAACGGTGGTCTCGGTGGGTTCGTCCTTGAGGCCAACGATCTCGACCTTATCGCCGATCTTTACGCGGCCACGCTCAACACGACCGGTAACGACAGTGCCGCGGCCGGAAATGGTGAAGACGTCCTCAATGGGCATGAGGAAGGGCATATCGGCCTTACGGTCGGGAGTGGGAATCCAGGAGTCAACTGCGTCCATGAGTTCCTTGATGCAGGCATATTCGGGAGCGTTGGGGTCGTTGGACTCGCAAACGAGAGCGTTCAGAGCGGAACCGCGGATAATGGGGGTGTCATCTCCGGGGAAGCCGTAGAAGTCAAGCAGCTCACGAACTTCCATCTCGACGAGCTCGAGCAGTTCGGGGTCGTCAACCTGGTCGCACTTGTTCAGGAAAACGAGAACGGAAGGAACGTTGACCTGACGGGCAAGCAGAAGGTGCTCACGAGTCTGAGCCATAGGTCCGTCGGATGCGGCGATAACGAGGATAGCACCGTCCATCTGAGCAGCGCCGGTGATCATGTTCTTGATGTAGTCGGCGTGACCCGGGCAGTCAACGTGTGCATAGTGACGCTTTGCAGTCTTGTACTCAACGTGTGCGGTGTTGATGGTGATACCGCGTTCTCTCTCTTCGGGAGCCTTATCGATGGAAGAGTAATCAGTGTACTCAGCATCGCCGAGGAGTGCAAGATACTTGGTGATAGCCGCGGTAAGAGTGGTCTTGCCGTGGTCGATATGACCGATGGTGCCGATGTTAACATGGGGCAGGGATCTGTCAAAAGCCTGTTTTGCCATGAGTTTATCCTCCTAAATAAAATTGTTAATAAAATTAGAAATTGGCGTTTTTGAAATCGAAACCGCTCATAGGATGAATGAGCGCTTCCTGCAAACTCTTGGGCAGCTCGACAAAGTGGCTGGGCTGCATGGAATAGGTCGCCCTGCCCTGTGTTTTGCTGCGAAGATCGGTGGCATAACCGAACATTGTGGACAGCGGGACGTCGCACTCTATCGTTGCGGTGCCGTTGAGCACATCGGTGCCGGTTATCTGGCCGCGTCTTGAGTTGATGTCGCCCATAACGTCCCCCATAAATTCTTCGGGAGCCGTAACGGTAACGGACATGATCGGCTCAAGCAGGGTGGGGCTTGCCTTCTGGCAGGCCTCCTTGAAAGCCATGCTGCCGCAGATCTTGAATGCCAGCTCACTGGAATCGACCTCGTGATAGGAGCCGTCCAGCAGCGTAGCCTTTACATCCACCACCTGGTAGCCCGCAAGGACGCCGGAGAGCATTGCTCCCTGGATACCCTGATCCACGCAGGGGATGAATTCCTTGGGAATGGCGCCGCCCGTGACCTTATTGATGAACTCATAACCCTTACCGGATTCATTCGGCTCGATCATAAGCTTCACGTGGGCGAACTGACCCTTGCCGCCGGTCTGACGGACATAGCGCGTATCCACCGTGGCCGCCTTTTTGATCGTCTCCTTATAGGAAACCTGAGGCTTGCCGACATTGGCTTCAACCTTGAACTCCCTGAGGAGTCTGTCAACTATGATCTCCAGATGCAGCTCTCCCATGCCGGCAATTATCGTCTGACCCGTTTCATCGTCCGTATAGGTTTTGAAAGTGGGGTCTTCCTCTGCCAGCTTCTGGAGGGCAATGGCCATTTTTTCCTGTCCCGCCTTGGTCTTGGGCTCGATAGCGACACGGATAACGGGGTCGGGAAATTCCATCGACTCAAGGATTATCTGATGCTTGTCATCACAGAGCGTGTCGCCTGTCGTGGTATTTTTAAGTCCCACGGCTGCGGCGATATCGCCGGAGTATACCCATTCGATATCCTCCCTGTGATTTGCGTGCATCTGAAGGATGCGGCCGACTCTTTCGCGCTGACCCTTGGTGGAGTTCATAACGGTCTTACCCGTTTCGAGCTTACCGGAGTACACGCGGAAGAAGCTCAGCTTACCCACAAAGGGGTCAGCCATTATCTTGAAAGCCAATGCGGAGAAAGGTGCGTCGTCGTCAGCCTCTCTGTACATGACCTCATCGGTTTTGGGATCCTTGCCTTCGATCGGAGGAATATCCAGCGGGGAGGGCATATAATCCACAATTGCATCCAGCAGCTTCTGCACGCCTTTATTTTTATAAGAAGTGCCGCAGGTCACGGGAACAAGCTTCACCGCAACCGTGGCCTTTCTCAGTGCCTCACGGATCTTATCCGAGGGAACATCTTCGCCTTCGAGATACATTTCCATTATCTCGTCGTCGAAATCAGCCGCCGCCTCAATGAGTTTATCGCGGTATTCCTGCGCAAGCTCAAGCATGTCTTCAGGGATCTCCTCGACACGCATGTCCTTGCCCAGATCGTCATAATAGACGTCCGCGTTCATATCAACCAGATCGATTATACCCTTGAAGTCCCCCTCTTTCCCGATGGGGAGCTGAATGGGAACGGCATTGCATTTGAGTCTGCTGTGCACCATATCGAGCACGCGGTAAAAATCTGCGCCGGTGATATCCATTTTATTAACGTATATCATACGCGGCACGTGATAATGATCCGCCTGTCTCCAGACGGTCTCGGACTGAGGTTCGACGCCGCCTTTTGCGCACAGCACGGTAACACATCCGTCAAGCACTCTTAAAGAACGCTCAACCTCGGCAGTAAAATCGACATGACCCGGCGTATCAATGATATTGATACGTGTGTTGCGCCAGAAACAGGTCGTAGCAGCGGAGGTGATGGTGATGCCTCTCTCCTTCTCCTGCTCCATCCAGTCCATTGTGGCGCTGCCTTCATGCGTCTCGCCGATCTTGTAATTTATGCCGGTGTAGAAAAGAATACGCTCGGTAGTGGTAGTCTTTCCTGCATCGATGTGAGCCATGATACCGATATTTCTTGTTTTCTCAAGTGAATATTGTCTGGGCATTTACTGAACTCCTGAGGAAGATGAGCTTTTTTCAGATTACCATCTGAAGTGTGCGAACGCCTTGTTGGCCTCGGCATTCTTGTGCATGTCTTCGCGTTTCTTGACGGAACCGCCGACATTGTTTACAGCATCCATGATCTCGCCTGCGAGGCGCTCTTTCATGGTCTTTTCGCCGCGCTTGCGGGCATAGTCCACCAGCCAGCGGAGAGCCAGAGTCTGACGGCGGGCGGGTCTTACCTCGATAGGAACCTGATAGGTTGCGCCACCGACACGACGGGCCTTAACCTCCAGAGCGGGCATGATGTTGTTCATTGCTTCATTGAAAGCATCAAGGGGCTCTTTACCGGTCTTTTCCTTTATGATGTCGAATGCATCGTAAACGACCTTCTGAGCGACACCCTTCTTGCCGTCGAGCATAACGCCGTTGATAAGCTTGGTTACCAGAACGGAATTATACATAGGATCGGGCAAAATTTCTCTTTTGGGAACATTACCTCTTCTGGGCACGTAGCTTCCCTCCTTCATTAAAAAATGGGATCATCGGTACTCGGACAAGCTGTCCGTTTGCGCCCCGAGGTCTATCCACATATATTATATAGATAAACGACAGGGCAAAATTTGCCGCTGAAGTTGAGCTTACTTCTTCTTTGCAGCCTTGGGCTTCTTTGCGCCGTACTTTGATCTGGCCTGCATACGGCCGTTCACGCCCTGTGCATCGAGGGTGCCGCGGATGATGTGGTAACGGACACCAGGAAGGTCCTTTACACGGCCGCCGCGTATCATAACCACGGAGTGCTCCTGAAGGTTATGGCCTATACCGGGGATGTAAGCTGTGACTTCGTAGCCGTTGGTCAGACGTACACGGGCGATCTTACGCAGAGCGGAGTTAGGCTTCTTAGGAGTAGAAGTACGGACCGCGGTGCAGACGCCTCTCTTCTGGGGAGAGCTGAGATCGGTTTCCTTGTTTTTAAGAGTGTTCAGACCCTTCTGCATTGCAGGAGAGGTGGACTTATAGGTGACCTTTTCTCTGCCCTTTCTTACCAGCTGGTTAAAGGTCGGCATTGTATTCTCCTTTCTTTCGTTGTCATGGAGATGCGCATTTTCTACATAAAAAGGGCAAATTCCGCCGCTTTTTTGTGTAAGATGAATATACGCATAGTTATCCCCACGCATTTGAGTATATTAGCATATTTCACAAAATTAGTCAAGAAAATTTGTAGAAATAATAGATATTTATTTTGCTTTAATGAGCTAAATCGGTGCCGAAAGCAAGCTTTCGGCACCGATTTATCCAATTTGAGGAGAGCGCTGACCTGTCATATCACGCAGGAGCGGTCTTCTTAGAGAGATCAGTACAGATCGTTCGTCTCCATAAGGGCGATTTCCATTTCGATGATCTCGCCGCTGCGCCATATCTTCACGGTAAGAGTATCGCCCACTTTGAGCGCATCCTTTATCGCCTGTATCTCCGCAGTCGATTCGACCGGCGTACCGTTTACTTCGGTAATGACGTCGCCCTTCTGTATTCCCTTTGCGGCGGCGTCAGAATTTTCCTGCACATCCGTGACATACACGCCGGCAGGCATACTATACCGCTCTCTCGCCTGTTCGGGAACGGCGCCGACCGTAATGCCGATCGACGGGCGGCCGAGAACCTTGCCGTGCTCAACAATTGAGCTGACGACGCTTTTCACCGTTTCCGACGGGATGGCAAAGCCTATGCCCTCAATGCTTGAATAGCTGGACATCATTTTCATGTTCGTTATGCCGATGACCTGCCCGGACATATTGAAAAGCGCGCCGCCGGAGTTGCCGGAGTTGAGCGCCGTATTCGTCTGAAGCAGCACCATGCTGCGTCCCTTATAGCTGATGTCCCTGTCGATCGCGGAAATAATTCCGTTCGTCAGCGTCATTCTGAATTCCTCGCCCAACGGGTTCCCGATCGCGGCGACTTCGTCGCCGACTCTGAGCCTGCCACTCTGCCCGAACTGCGCCGGTTCAAGGCCTTCGGCCTCTATCCTGAGCACGGCAATATCGCTTATCCCGTCTGCGCCGACAAGAGACGCCTCATACTCCGTATCGTCGGCAAGCTTTACAGTGACCTTATTGCAGCCCTCGATCACGTGGGAATTGGTGAGTATAAGCCCGTCCTCAGTGAGAACGACGCCGGTTCCCCAATAGTAGTTGGTAAGAGAATCCTGCTGATAGCCGTATATGGCCACTATTGACTTTGAGCAGATGTCATAAAGGTCCCCGAGGGACATTTCATCGCCCTTTTCGACCAATTCTATTTCAAAGGATGGGTCATACCTGCTTTCCGGAATATCGACATCCACGTTTGCGGAGGTATCCTCGGTTTTCTGATAAAAGCCGTCAAAAAATTCCTCGGCGGAATCCGGCATTTCGCCGTCTGCGTCTTCATCCTGCGTTTTTCCGCTGCCGTCGTCCCAGAGAAAGCCGTCGTCATAGGTGCCGGTCATATCCTCGGCGGCTCCGGCGCGGGCAAGTCTCGCGCTTATGACCGAAGTGGCGGCTATGAGGATCAGGACTATAAGCACAATGCACGCAATGCGCCATGCAGATGTGCTTCTCCTGATCTTCCGCATATTTTCGGACATCTCTGCGCGGTCGTCACCGGCGCTCCTGTACCATTCGCGCTCGTTATTCATATTATTATCCATTTTTTACCTCGAATACTATGCAAGTTTAAGGGTAAACACAAACTCGGTCACGCCGTCCTCGCTCTTGACCGCTATATCCTCGTCGTGGCTGTTTATGATGGTCTTCACAAGATAAAGTCCCAGACCCACGCCGGATTTGTCCATGCTCCTTGATCTGTCGGATTTGTGGAATCTGTCAAATATAAAGGGAAGATCGTCCGGCGGTATCGTCTCTCCGATGTCCTTGACGGAGACATACGCCTTTCCATTGTCCTTATACAGGCGCAGAGTGATGCACGTTCCCTCGCCGGCGAATTTCACCGCATTGTCCAGAAGATTGTATATCACCTGCGTTATGGCGTCCTTATCCGCTATGACCATGATATGGTTGTCCGGAAGCTGCGGGTCAACATCAAGGTGCTTCTGCGTCGCCCTGCTCTCAAAGCTGAGCAGTATCTGCAAAACAAGCTCTGTCAGATCAAAGGCCGTGCGCTTTGCGGGGTCTGACGCTCTCGTCCTCATCTGGGACACATCCAGCATCTCCCGGACAAGTCTTGAAAGCCGCCTTGTTTCGTTGCGGATGCAGACAAGATATTTGTCCTGCTCTTCGCGGCTTATAGTCCCGTCAAGGATACCGTCGGCAAAGCCCGATATGGTCGTCATGGGTGTGCGCAGCTCATGAGAAATATTGGCGATGAACTCACTTCGGCGCGCCTCCGCCTGCTCAAGCGAATCCGCCATTTTGTTGAACGATTCAATGAGTGCGCCCATCTCGTCGGTGGTGTCCTCCTCCTGCCTGACGCGCACGGAAAAATCGCCCCTTGCGAACTTTCTTGACGCCGCCGCCATTTCGTCGAGCGGGCGCGCCATGCTCTTCGAGTATATGAGCGAGATCACAAGCGCCGCAGCGAAAACGGCGGCCGTGACGATAAGCCCGACGCTCAGAAACGACGACCACGCGCCAAGCATATTGTCGATCACATTATTGATAAAGACATATCCGCAGAGAGTACTGCTGCTGCCCTCATAAATCGGCATTGCCACGACATATCTGTTATTGTCAAATATCCCCCCGAGGTTGGTTATCTGGTTATAGCCGCCCTCGGTGTTTATCTGCGCCAGGATATCGCTGCCGATCACGGCGCCGATATGCTTGCAGACCGGCGCCCTGTCCGAACAGTTCACAACACAGCCGTCGGTATCGGTGATAAATATCTGGTTGCCGGTGGAATTTGATATCGTACTCAGCGTCATGCCCATCCGCCAGCTGTCAAGAGAATCGTTCTGCATAACGGCGGACGCCATATGCGCTACCTCTTTCGCGCTGTTCACCATATCAGTTCTGTACTCATTGATCACATAATTGCGGCCTATCCCGACAAAGGAGAACGCAAGTATTATAAAGCACACCGAAACCATTACGGCAGTCGCCACAAAGTTTCTTAAATATATGCTTTTCATAAGACCTCGAACTTATAGCCTACGCCCCAGACGGTTTTAAGGCTCCACTTATCCGAAACGCCCTCCAGCTTCTCTCTGAGGCGCTTGATATGCACGTCAACGGTTCTGGAGTCGCCAAAATAATCAAACCCCCAGACCTCGTCCAGAAGCTGATTTCTTGTAAAGACCCTGTTGGGAGAGGAGGCCAGATGATACAGCAGCTCCATCTCCTTGGGCGGCGCTTCGACCTTTTTCCCGTCAACGATAAGCTCATATGAATCCAGATTTATCGTCAGCTTGTCAAACTCAAGTTTTTTCTCGACAGGCGCTTCGGAATCGGTGCGCCGCATGACGGCATGCACTCTCGCAATAAGCTCCTTCACGTCGAAAGGCTTTGTGACATAATCGTCCGCACCCATCTCAAGGCCGCTTATCTTATCGTTAGTTTCGCCCTTGGCCGTCAGCATGATTATGGGAACGGAGGACTTTTCGCGTATCTCGCGGCAGACCTGCCAGCCGTCCTTCACGGGCAGCATGATATCCAGCAGCACAACGTCCGGCTGGAAAAGATCAAACATCGACTTCGCCTTGCCGCCGTCGGGAGATATCATGATCTCAAACCCGTCCTTTCCGAGATAGAGCCGCAGAAGCTCGGCAATATTGCTGTCATCCTCAACTATAAGCGCTCTTTTATTCATATATCAAAGCCTCCTCGCTTTTTCGCCATATTCAATGGTTTTTCTGCACAGTATTATTATACCCCGCTTTATATGATAATGGTTAAAAAAATGTAAATGTGTCGTTCATATATATTTCTTTTCTGTGCCGACATAAAACCGGCAGGGAGGAGACGCTCCCTGCCGGTTTTCATATTCGGTCTTCACTCCGCCGCTTTTTCTATGAGCGATACGGCGTGGGCGGCAATGCCGAGACCTTCACCGGAAAAGCCAAGTCCCTCCTCGGTGGTCGCCTTTACGCTTACGCAATCAACCTCCACACCCATTGCGGCCGCAAGCTTTTCCCTCATATGCGCGATAAACGGCGCAAGCCTGGGGCGCTGCGCGATAACGGTGCAGTCGGTGTTGGAAACGGAGTACCCCTTTTCCCGAAGCTTCAGAACGACAGCCTTCAGCAGCTCTATACTATCCGCGCCGAGGTACCTGTCGTCATTATCCGGAAAGAGATGGCCTATATCGCCCATTGCCGCCGCGCCGAGCAGCGAATCCATAAGCGCATGGGTCAGCACATCGGCATCGGAATGTCCCAGAAGTCCCTTTTCATACGGTATTTCAACGCCGCCGAGAATGAGCTTCCTGCCCTCGGCAAGACGGTGCACATCATACCCGTGTCCTATCCTCACTGTAATCACCCCTGCGTTTTATTATCTCCGACGCGACAAAAATATCCTTTTCCGTCGTGAGCTTTATGTTATCCTCATCGCCGTCTACCATGAACACCTTCACGCCCATTGCTTCTATCGCGGCGCAGTCGTCCGTGATCACGCGCCCGTCTCTCACCGCCTTGGATAGCGCGCCCTTTATAAGGTCTGCGCTGAACACCTGCGGGGTCTGGATGCGCACTGTGCTTTCCCTGTCCACGGTGCCTATGGCGAAGCCGTCTTCATCGACCGCCTTGAGCGTGTCAGTGATTTTGACCGCAGGCGCCGCCGCCATGTATTTTGCCGCAGCGGAAACGGCGCTTTCAATTATCTTCTCGGTGACAAACGGTCTCGCACCGTCGTGTATGGCAATAAGTTCGGCATCGCTTTTAACCTCCGACACGCCCGCAAGCGAGGATTCACTCCGCGTTGCGCCGCCGAAAATCACCTTTGAAGTCTTTGATATGCCGTATTTCTTGCACATATCCGCAACTTCCATTATCTTTTCGCTTCTTGTGACCACAACTATCTCCTCGACGGCTTTGCAGTTTTCAAATGCAAGGAGCGTTCTTGCAAGGACGGGCATACAGCCCAGCTGCATAAAAAGCTTATCCTCGCCCATGCGCGTGGAATGTCCTGCGGCGACAATGACCGCAGAGCAGCGGGGTTCCTTCTTCTTAGCGTTAAACAGCTTTTCAAACATAATTGCCCGTATTCCTTCCTTACTCAGCCCTTGAGCTGACGTTTTCTGTAAAAGTTCATCATGCCGTCCTGCATATCGTCAAGATGCATGAGCATTTTGCCCGCGCCGTATGCCGCGCACGAAACCGCGTCGTCCACAACGACTGTGCGAATGCCGGTGCTGCGTTCGATAAGGCGGTCTATGCCGTATATGAGGCTTCCGCCGCCGGACATGATTATGCCGTTTTTGTCAAGATCGCCCACAAGCTGAGGCTGTGTGCGCTCAAGAACGGCGTGTACCGCCTCAAGTATCCTGTTCATCGGCTCGACAAACGCCTCGATAAGCTCGGTAGAGTTCAGCTCGATCGTCTTGGGCAGGCCGTTTGTGAGGTTCTGACCCTTGACCTCCTCAATGCCGGAATCCGGACGCTGGATTATGCAGCCGATGCTGCGCTTTATCTCCTCCGCAGTGGAAAGGCCGATGCGTACATTATACTTATTACGCACATACCTCACTATCGCCTCGTCAAAGCTTGCGCCCGCCACCTTGATAGACTCGCACTCCGCGACGCCGCCCGCCGAGATCACCGCGACCTCGGTAGTGCCGCCGCCGATGTCGATGACCATATGCCCGTCAGCCTTGGAAATGTCAACACCTGCGCTGAGCGCCGTAGCGACGGCAGTCTCCAGAAGATAGACCTTCCTTGCGCCCGCCTCTATCGCTGCGTCGATAACGGCGCGTTCCTCAACGCCGTTTATGCTGCTTGGAACGCAGGCAAGGATACAGGGCTTGAAAAGGCTGACCGTCGTAATGCGGCTTATAAGCTCCCTGAGCATCTGCGCCGTCATCTCATAGTCGGAGATAACGCCGTTGTTGACCGGCTTTATGGCGACGATATTGGCAGGCGTCCTGCCCAGCATTTTCTGCGCTTCCTGCCCCACCTTCAATATCTTGCCGCTGAACTTGTCCACCGCAACGACCGTCGGCTCTCTGCTGACAACGCCCTTGCCCTGCTCAAAAATAAGCGTGGAGGATGTACCCATATCTATTGCGATGTCTTTTTCAAATATATTCATATATCTTTCACCCCAGAAGGTTTCTTAAATTCCTCATCAATCTCTTCTGCGCGCCGCGGTAAGCGCCGTGACCTCCGCCGCCCCCGCTTTTCTGAGAACGGACGCCGCCTCAGAGAGCGTAGCGCCGGTGGTGACTATATCGTCAACAAGAAGAATGTGCTTTCCCTCCGGAAGCATCGGCTCCCGCACGTCATAAACACCGGCGACATTCCTGCGTCTCTGCTTATAGTCGTCTATCCCGGACTGAGCCGGATTATTGCGCAGTTTTACAAGCATCGGCACACAAGGCAGTGAAAGCTCCTCCGCCGCACGCTCCGCCAGAAGCTGCGCCTGATTATAGCCTCTTTTGCGCAGTCTTCTCCCGCTCAAGGGAATCCATGTAATAATATCGCAGGAAAATTGCATTTCGTCAATACATTTCGCCATAATTTTCCCGAAAACGCGGCTGTACGATGCAGCGCCCCCGAATTTATAGCGCAGAAGCGCCTCCCTGACCGCACCCTCATAGTAAAGCGGCGATACGCACCGGCTCACTCCCGGAAAATACTGCACGGCGTTGACCGCGCCCGTATAAGGGAGCTTTCCGCCGCAGTCCCGGCACATCCCCTCGCCGCTTTTGACAAGCCTCCCGCAGAAGGCGCAGCGGCTGGGATAAAAAAGTTCAAGCAGAAGATCGGTTATTTTCATTGGCACAGCGCCCGCAGTCTCACTCTGAGCGCGCTGTATCTGTTGGAGCGCTTGGAGTTGTCTATCATCTGATACGCCGTTTCATCCTCGCCTATGATTATAAGCAGGTTTTTCGCCCTGGTCACTGCTGTATATAATACACTCCGTGTCAAGAGCAGGCGCGAGGATGTGGACAGCGCCAGAATAACGGCTCTGTACTCACTGCCCTGGGATTTATGCACGGTCATTGCCCATGCATGCTCAAGCTCCATGAGCGAATCAAAGCCGTAGGTGACGATGCGCCCGTCAAAATTCACCGTGAGATTTTCGTTCACGGTATCGACAGCAATAATATTGCCGATATCTCCGTTATATATGCCGCTCCCCGCGTTTTTTCCGTCTTCGCTGCGCCAGAGTATATCGTAATTGTTTTTTATCTGCATCACTCTGTCGCCCACGCGGAACACCGCTTCCCCGAAAGCCTTTTCCGCTTTCGTCTTATCCGGCGGGTTGAGCGTTTTTTGCAGCTGCCTGTTGAGATTGAGCGTCCCCAGCTCGCCGCGCCTTGTGGGCGAGAGCACCTGTATATCGCCGGACAGGATGCCCATCTTATTGGGAAGGCGCACCGCGCACAGCTCCGTTATCGTCTCCACCGCGGATGCCGCCTGCAATCTGCGCAGACGGAAAAAATCGCCCGCATTTTCCGAAAAATCGGGATGCTCGCCGCGGTTTATCATGTGCGCGTTGCGCACGATGCGGCTGCCGCCGCTCTGACGGAAAATCTCGGTAAGCTGCACGGTGGGAACGACCTTGCTTCTTATTATCGCCGAAAAGACGTTACCCGGGCCAACGGATTGAAGCTGATCCGCATCGCCGACCATCACGAGACGTGCGTCCGGCGGAAGCGCCCTCAAAAGCGCGTCAAACAGCGTTATGTCAATCATTGAGCACTCATCCAGAATGACCGCGCCGCAGTCTAACCGGTCGCTTTCGTCCTTTGTGAAAACGACTTTTTCCCCGTCCTCGGCAAATTTTGCCTCAAGCAGACGGTGGACGGTGGAGGCGTCGCGTCCGGTAAGCTCAGTCATGCGCTTCGCGGCTCTGCCCGTAGGGGCGGTGAGCAGCGTTTTCAGTCCTAGGGTGTCAAAAAGCGCTAGTATCGCCCGCACGGACGTTGTTTTTCCCGTACCGGGGCCGCCGGTTATGACAACAAGCTGGTTTTCAAGCGCAAATTTCAGCGTCTGCTTCTGAGACGGTGCATAGTGTATGCCCTGAGCGGCTTCAAGGCGCGAAATGAGCTTTAATATATCCGCCTTATCGCTGTACTTTCTTTTGCACATACGGGCAAGATTCTCCGCGGCGTTGACCTCGGCATAATAAAGCTCCGGCAGGTAGCAGGCATCGACCCCTGCTATCTGCTCAAATATAAGCTCGCCGCTTTCGATAAGCTTGTCTATGCTCTCCTGTGCCTCATCGTACTCAACGCCTATCAGCTCCGCCGTAACGGCGGCAAGCTTTTCGCGCGGAATAAAGCAATGACCGTTGCCGGAATTATGCACAAGCTCAAAAAGGCAGGCCGCTTTTATCCGGTTTGCATTGTTGCCCTCAAGCCCCATTTCAAGCGCAAGCGTATCCGCCTCGGAAAAGCTACCGCCGATATGGGACGAGGCAAGTATGTAGGGGTTTTCGCGCAGTATGCCCATCGCTTCGTCCCCGTAAAAGCGGTACATCCGCATGGCAAGGATCGGGCGCAGACCGAACGAGCAGACAAATTCCATGATCCTGCGCACACCCGCCTGCCGGCGGAAGCTTTTGGATATCTGCTGCGCCTTGGCGTCGCTTATTCCCTTGATCTTCGCAAGCTTATCCGGTGAATTTTCCAGCACGTCAAGCGTTTTGTCCCCAAATTCATTGACAATAAGCGACGCCGTGGCAGGACCAATGCCTTTGACCGCGCCGCCCGCAAGAAATTCATATATCGCAGAGGCGCTTGTGGGCAGAAGGCGCTGGGCAAATTCGGCTTTGAACTGCCTGCCGTGAACGGAATGTGTCATCCATTCACCGGTGACTATCATCGACTCGCCGTTTGCGGCATACGGAAAAGTCCCCGTAACGGTGACGCTTTCACCGTTCCCGTCCCGAAGTCTCAAAACGGTATAGCCGTTTTCCTCGTTCTTATATATAACGGAGTCAACAGTCCCCGATATTTCGTACAGTTCCTTCTCCTGATCCATTTAACGTCTCCAAAAAAATTTATTCTGAATAAAAGCTGGTTCAAACGCGTCTGTTCAGGCAAGCACTTCCGCGTACACGAAAAGTCTGCCCTTGCGGGAACTGCCGCCGGTACCCGTAACGCTGCCCTTGCCCCTGCCGCGGACGGTGATAATATCCCCGGCTCTGACGGCATGGTCCGGCTTTTCGCAGACGGAATAGTTGACGCTGACAAGCCCCATGCCGATCTGCTTTGCCGCCTCTGTGCGCGAAATGCCGAACATTCCGCCCGTGACCGCGTCAAGGCGCATGCTTGAGACGGTGAAAGACATTTCCTTTACCTTTCTCTCCGGCGCCGGCACCTTATCAAGCGGTATCTCCTCCGCCTTCACAGTGACCCTGCCCGCCTTTTCAAGCTGCATAATGAGCGGTCTGACCGACGGTACGCAGAAAACAAACGCGGTATTGTCATGCACGGCAATATCGCCTATGCGCTCCCTGCCGATGCCCATGCCAAGGACAGCGCCCATATAGTCGCGGTGCGCGGGGATACCGAAATACGCCGTGAGCTTTACGGCAGAGATATACTCCGCCCCGTCAAAGCTCTCTTCATCCATATATTCAGGCAGAAAAAACGCAATTTTACGCTCACATTCCCCGCTGCCGCCGAAAAACACAAGCGTGCAGCCGGAACGGTTTTTGAAATACCGCGCCAGCTCATAGCTCTCCGCGGGGGTGAGGAAGCCCGTATGCGTCACGGTGCAGCTGCGCTCACAGCGCTCTCTGAGATCCTCCGCTCTTTTTATAAGTTCGTTATTTTCCATTTTTCGTATTGCTTTCGGTCAGCTTTGTTTTATGCGCGCCGCTGTTCGTCCTTTTCAGCAGCTCGTCTATCTGCGAAAGCACCCATTCAAGCTCCTTTATAAACTCGCCCGAGGATGTGCGCAGTACGCCCGAGCGCATGGCCGAGACGCGTATGAGATTATCCGAGGTAATGACCCGCACGGAATAGTTTTTGCCGATGTCGTTCACAAGACGCTCGATATAGGCATCGCCCGTCTCCCCCTCCGGCGTGTAGACGACGCGGATATTGCCGCGCTCCTCACGTGAGCCGGGATTGCCCGGCGTTCTGAACCCGTCAAATACCAGCACAAGCTCACTGCCGGTAAAGCCGCAGTAGCTTGTAAGCACATCCATAAGCCTTGCACGCGCAAGGTCGAGTTTTTCTGCGGCAAGGGCTTTCATCTCATCCCACGCGAAGATGAGGTTATAGCCGTCTACTATTATATATTTCTTCTTTTGGGCGATATACAGCCGCGCATCCGGTGCGGCGTTGACGACGGGTGCGGAATACTGCGGTCTTCTGATGGGTCCGAACTCCCGCTCCATTATCGCTTCAAGCTCTTTCTGGTCTATGCTGATGCTGCGGTGCGCCGTAAACTCCGGCTCCTTCTTTTCGGCAAGGCAGCTTTCAAGGTGCATATAATCCTTCACCTTGTCCCATGGTACGCTGAAGCCCGCCCCATGCGCACAGAAAACCGAATCGGAAGTATTCTCCGTATCCGACGCGGCGTCATAGCCTATCTCATTGATTATCTCCTGCGGGCTGCGGCACGGTCTGTACCCCTCCGGCCGCAGGGAAAGTCTCCCCCTGCCGCGTGTATATGCGACAAGCGTATCCATATAACCGTTCATCGACGCGACGGGTGCACGCCCCGTTACACGCGTCATACCGTCCCTGTCCTCAGGCGTGTCTATCTCGCCGCCCATTGCGCGCACATCCGAGATAAGTCTGCCCGTCTGCCCGGTCGGAACCTCCGAGGAAAACGCGTACCACGGCTCAAGCAGAACGCTTTCCGCCTGCATAAGCCCCTGCCTGACGGCTCTGTAAGTGGACTGCCTGAAATCGCCGCCTTCGGTGTGCTTGAGATGCGCACGGCCGGAGACAAGCGTTATTTTTATATCCGTTATGGGTGAACCCGTCAGAACGCCGATATGCGTCTTTTCCGCAAGATGCGTGAGAATAAGTCTCTGCCAGTTTCTGTCAAGCACGTCCTCGCTGCATGAGGATGTGATGACGATCCCGCTCCCTCGCGGAAGCGGCTCCATAAGCAGGTGAACCTCCGAATAATGGCGCAGAGGCTCAAAATGCCCTACGCCCTCGACAGTGTTCTTTATGGTCTCACGGTACATAACGTGTCCCGTATCAAGCCGGATGTCGGTGTCGAACCGCTCCTTCACAAGGCTTCTGAAAATCTCCGTCTGAACCTTGCCCATAAGCCTTACGGAGATTTTTTTGCTCTTTTCATTCCATACTATATGAAGGCGCGGATCTTCCTCCTGAAGCTGCATGAGCTTCGGATACAGCACCCTCGCGTCCTTATCCGGCGGGAGCAGTACCGTATAGCTCACGACCGGCTCAAGCACAGGCGGCGCACCGTCCTTCTCCGCGCCGAGTCCTTCGCCCGGGTATGTCGCCGACAGCCCCAGAACGGCGCACACCTGTCCGGCGCACACCGTTTCCGCGTTCTCGAATTTTGCGCCCGAATAGAGCCTTATCGCCGTTGCCTTCTCCTCGTATTCTCCGCCGCTCTCGTCCTTATATCTGACGCTCTGCCGCACGGAAAGACTTCCGCCGGTGAGCTTCATAAAGCTCATGCGGTTTCCCTGCGCGTCACGCCCTATTTTATATACCCTTGCGGCAAATTCATCCGGATAGGTCTTTTGCATGGTGAGCGTATCAAGCGCTTCAAGAAGCGCGTCTACGCCGTCGGCTTTCAGCCCCGATCCGTAAAAGCACGGGAAAAGCTTTCTGCCTGCAACGAGTTCCGAAATATCGTTCTCGGACAGCGCCCCGTTTTCAAGGAAGCTTTCCATTGCTTCCTCGCTGCAAACGGCAAGCTTTTCCTCAAAATCCGCGTCCCTGTGCGTAAAATCAACGCATCCGTCTCCGAACACGCGGCACAGCTGCTTTTGCAGCGCCTCCCGATCACATGCGGTCACGTCCATTTTCGTCACGAACACGAAAACCGGTACGTTATAGCGCTCAAGAAGCGCCCACAGCGTCTCCGTATGCGCCTGAACGCCGTCCGTCCCGCTTATAACGAGCACGGCATAGTCAAGCACCTGCAAGGTGCGCTCCGTCTCCGCCGCGAAATCCACATGACCGGGCGTGTCCATAAGCGTTATGTCGGTTCCTGCAAGGCTCAGCAGCGCCTGCTTGGAAAATATGGTTATCCCCCGTGCCCTTTCAAGATCATGCGTGTCAAGGAAGCTGTCCCTGTGATCGACCCTGCCTAATTTTTTGATTTTTCCTGAGCGGTACAGCATTGCCTCCGACAGCGTGGTCTTCCCCGCGTCCACATGGGCAAGTATCCCGACCGCAAGATTTTTCCTGTTTTTCATGTTTATTATTTTATCAGCAATGCCACAAATAATCAACAAAATAACGTTTTTTCACCGTAAGTTAACATAATATGTAATTTATATGTAAAAATTTTTTTATTTTTTTGCAACTATGGCTATGAATTTTGTAAAAGATATGTTATAATTTGAGAGTGTAATTGTAATGTGATGTACTTTGCCTATTTCAGGCAGCGAAATTTCCCCCGCAAGGAGGCCGGCTTATATGAAAAAGATACTTGTACTTGAAGACGAATCCAACATCAGAAGTTTTGTGGTCATCAATCTGCGCCGAAGCGGATACGAGCCTATCGAAGCGGAAAACGGCGCGATGGCGCTTGAAAAGCTCAAGGTAAACCCGGATATCTGCCTTGCGCTGCTTGACGTCATGCTGCCGGATATTGACGGCTTTGAGGTCTGCCGCCGCATACGCGCTTCCGGCTCCAAGATGGGTATCATCATGCTCACCGCCAAAAGTCAGGAGATAGATAAAGTGACCGGACTTATGACCGGCGCGGACGATTATGTCACAAAGCCCTTCTCCCCCGCTGAGCTGACCGCAAGGGTAGACGCGCTTGTGCGCCGTCTCGACGTAGGCGATGAGGAGAAGACCCCGCCCGAGCTTACGAGCGGTCCGTTCCTGCTCAACACGCGCAACCGCACACTTGAAAAGAACGGTCAGCGCCTCAAGCTCACGCAGATAGAATATCTGCTCATGAAGCTGTTTATGGAAAACCCCGGCAAGGCGATGTCCAGAGAGGATATTCTCGCCGCCGTCTGGGGCAACGATTTTGCCGGAGAACTCAAAACCGTCGATGTGAACATCAGAAGACTGCGCATCAAGATCGAAAGCGACCCAACCGAGCCGGAGTATCTCACCACCGTGTGGGGCTACGGCTACAAATGGGGGTACTGACCACGCGTTTGACGGACACGTCATTATAAACGGCTGTCCGTGCGTACCGTACGCCCATTTCGCGCTCTGCCGCGGCGTCAGGCGCAGGCTCTGACCGGGGCAGCCGCTTTTGATCAAAAAAATTTAGGAAGTAACCGGTAAATGTTCAAAACACTGAAAAACCAGCTTCTTGCCTCCACCGTTGCGTCGATAGCCCTTATTGTTCTCGGCATGTGGCTGATACACAACGGAAATACGGTATGGGGCGCTGTTATCCTGCTTATTATATGCGTATATCTCATCCTTCTCAATATCTGGTTCAGACGCTGCGTCAGCAGCCCTATCAATGACCTGACAAGCTTTGCCTCGCGTATCGCAGGCGGAAGCTACGGTATTCAGATGGAGGATAAATTTGAAAACGAGCTCGGCAATCTTACGGCAGAAATAAACAATATGTCCGAAAAGGTCGCCGGTGCGGAAAAGTCCAGAACGGAATTTATCTCCCAGATATCGCATGAGCTGCGCACACCGCTGACGGCGATAACCGGCTGGGCGGAAACGATAGCATACGACCCTGCCGTCAAGGGCGACTCCCTTCGCGGCATCAACATAATCTCCAAGGAGGCGGAACGCCTCACCAGAATGGTGACGGAGCTTCTGGAGTTCACGCGTATTCAGGACGGGCGCTTCAACCTGCGTGTCGAGCTTATCGACATCGCGGCGGAGCTTGAGGATGCGCTCTTTACTTACGGCGAATTTCTCAAGCAGGCCGGAATGGAGCTTAATTATACCGCTCCCCCCGCAGAGATCCCGCTCATCCCAGGCGATCCGGAACGGCTCAAGCAGGTTTTCCTC
The DNA here is from genome assembly GCA_900549485.1 of uncultured Eubacteriales bacterium. Lineage (GTDB taxonomy): Bacteria > Bacillota > Clostridia > Oscillospirales > Oscillospiraceae > Limivicinus. The sequence continues at coordinate 7,489 of UROG01000018.1, read as the reverse complement.
AACCTTATGGACAACGCCGTAAAGCACGGTGGCGACGGGAAAAAGCTTGACGTATCCATGACGGCGGACGCAGACGGGGTACACATAGTCTTCCGCGATTACGGTCATGGTATTCCGAGCGCAGAGCTTCCCCACGTCAAGGAAAAATTCTACAAGGGCAGCTCCAAAAACCGCGGCACCGGCATCGGTCTTTCCGTATGCGATGAAATAATCTCCCGCCACGACGGCACTTTGAATATTTCAAACGCCGAAGGCGGCGGATGCAGAGTCGAGATCGTTCTCCCGCTGAGCAGCAGCTGACACGCTGCGGAAAAACGGCCCGGAATACAGCAATATAGAAGTAAAAAAGGTGAAAATATGTCTGAAAAATCTTGTTCTTTCCATACCTCGATAGGCGGTCAGGCTCTCATTGAGGGTATTCTGATGCGCGGCCCGAAAAAGCAGGCGATCGTCTGCCGCACAAAGGACGGGCTTGTCGAAAAAGTCGATGAGCTTAAATTCATAAAGGATAAATATCCCATTCTCGGCTGGCCGCTCATAAGAGGCTGCGCCATTTTCCTTTCCTCGCTCATAAACGGCATGACCGCGCTTACCTACTCCGCCGATCTTATCCCCATCGAAGATCAGGGCGAGCCTGACAAGCTGGATAAGTGGATAGAAGAACATTTCTCCGAAGAAAAGGCGAAAAAGATCGTTATCGGCGTCGCCGTTGTTCTGGGCATCGCCCTGTCGCTGTTCCTGTTCGTCTTCCTGCCTACATTCGTTGTGAGCCTTATAAAGCCGTTTACACACAGCTTTTTTGTGCGCAACCTCTGCGAGGGCGCAATGAGGGTCATTATACTTCTTATATATATGCGCCTGTGCGCAATGCAGCCCGACGTCAAGCGTCTTTTTTCCTACCACGGCGCGGAACATAAAACCATATTCGCATATGAACACGGCAAGGAGCTGACGGTCGAGAACGTCCGTCCGGAGTCGCGCTTCCATCCCCGCTGCGGCACAAGCTTTCTGCTCGTCGTCATGGTCGTCAGTATTCTTGTCAACTCCGTTGTCAAGGTCAGCGCGACGCTTCCGCGCATCGGCTGCCATCTGCTGCTCCTGCCTCTTGTCGTGGGCATCAGCTATGAAATAAACCGCTGGTGCGGTATGCACGACAACAAGCTTTCCGCGTTTCTCTCCGCCCCCGGCAAATGGCTCCAGCACATCACCACGAGCGAGCCGGACGACGGTATGATCGAGTGCGCGATACGGGCGATGGAGCTTGTCATTCCCGATGAAAAAGGCTCTGACGAATGGGGTAAATAAAGATGAAAACCTATAACGACATATACCTCAACACGAGGACCGTCCTCCGCCAGCGCGGGATAGAGGCGTTCAATCAGGAGGCGCGTTATATCGTTGCCGCCGCCGCCGGCAAATCGGTCGCAGAGCTTCTGCGGGACATGAATCTCTACGCCAGCAACCAGATCGAAGAAAAGGTCACCGACTACACCGCACGGAGACTTCGCGGCGAGCCTGTCGCGTATATCACCGGCACATGGGAATTTTACGGTCTTCCGATAATCACCACCCCCGACGTCCTCATCCCGCGTGTCGATACGGAGGTTCTTGTCGATACCGCGATCGAGCTTCTTATGGGCAGAAAGATGGACGCAAGGATTCTTGATCTGTGCTGCGGAAGCGGCTGCATCACCTGCGCGATCGGGCATGAAATGCCCGCGACCCGCTTCGTCTCCATAGACATCAGCGCCAACGCCCTTGAAATATGCCGCCGGAACGCCGCTGCCAACCGCGTTATATCGCGGGTCATCTGTATGCAGGCGGATGCCCTTGCCACGCCTCCGCTCGGCATAGGGGAGTTTGACATGATCGTGGCAAATCCCCCGTACATAGCCACCGGCGAGATATCAAAGCTTGACCCCTCCGTCAAGGATTATGAGCCTGTCTGGGCGCTTGACGGCGGCGCTGACGGTCTCAAATTCTATAAGGGTATCATCAAATACTGGAAATCCCTTCTCCGCGTCGGCGGCCACCTCATCTTTGAAGTCGGCGAAGGGCAGGCCGACGCCGTTCTGGACATGCTCAATTCAGCCGGTTTCGAAAGCACCGGCGTCAAGCAGGACACTCTCGGCATAGACCGTGTTGTATACGGAAAAATGTAATTTTTATCAAAAAAACATCCGTTATCGGCATCATACCGAACTTTTGGTTTTCGATCTATCTTTTTACGACAACTTCTTAAAACGTGATTAAAACAGGAGGCGCAATATGGCTGAAAAGAAAAAAACTTCCGCCGCTGCCGCTTCTGCCGCCGTAAGCGACAGAAAAAAGGCTCTTGAAACGGCAATTGCAAAAATTGAAAAAGATTACGGCAAGGGTACTATAATGCGCCTCGGTGATGATATATCCGTCAATGTCGAGGCTCTTTCCACCGGCTCCCTTTCCCTTGACCTCGCCCTCGGCATAGGCGGCGTTCCAAAGGGAAGGATCGTTGAGATATACGGTCCCGAGGCCTCCGGTAAAACCACGCTTGCGCTGCATATCGTCGCTTCCGCACAGAAGGCAGGCGGCGACGCGGCATACATTGACGTTGAACACGCCCTTGAGCCGGCATACGCGCAGGCTCTCGGCGTTGATATAAACTCCCTGCTCATATCCCAGCCGGACACCGGTGAGCAGGCTCTTGACATTGCGGAATCGCTCGTCCGTTCCGGCGCCGTGGACGTACTCGTTATCGACTCGGTCGCCGCGCTCATTCCGAGGGTTGAGCTTGAGGGCGAAGTGGGCGACACCGTCGTCGGCGCGCTTGCAAGGCTCATGTCCCAGGCAATGCGCCGTCTTGCCGGCGCTATTTCCAAAAACAACTGCACCGTTATTTTCATAAACCAGCTGCGTCAGAAAATAGGCGTCATGTACGGCAACCCCGAGACTACTCCCGGCGGTCTGGCGCTTAAATATTACGCCTCCGTGCGCATTGACGTGCGCCGCATCGAAACGCTCAAGAATAACGGCGAGATGATAGGCAACCGCACCCGCGCCAAGGTCGTCAAGAACAAGGTCGCACCTCCCTTCCGCGAGGCGGAGTTCGATATAATCTACGGTGAGGGCATCTCAAAGCTCAGCGAGATAGTTGACCTTGCGGTGAAGCTTGAGATAATCGACAAAGCGGGCGCATGGTTCACCGTCGGCACCCAGCGTATCCAGGGTAAGGACGGGGTGAAGGAATACCTCTCCAACAACCCGGAAATCTGCGACAAGATAGAGCAGGAAGTGCGTGAGAACGCATGGAAGCTCTCTCCCAAGGCTCAGAAGGAAGCAAAGCTTGCCGCCGCCAAGCCCGTAAACGTAAGTGCGGCTGACTTTGACGAAGGCTGATAATTCCGGCTTATCAGGTAAATTTCATGACGGTTTCCCTTATAAAGCAGACGAGTCCGGGACGGCTTACCGTTACGCTTGAAAACGGCGAGGAGATAAAAACAACTCTCGGCGTCGTCACGGATATGAGACTGTTTTCCGGCAAGGAGCTTGATGCGGCGCTTACGGACGAGTTCAGGCTCTCCTCCCGCCGCGCCCTTGCCCGCGAAAAAGCGCTTGAATATCTCTCCCGCAGGCCTATGAGCTGCGCCGAAATCAAAAAAAAGCTGCTGGAAAAGGACTTTGAAGAAGACACGGCAGACTACTGCGTCCTGTGGCTTTCGGAAAACGCTCTTATTGACGACGAAAGCTACGCCGCCGCCGTGGCGCGGCATTATGCCGCCAAGGGATACGGCGCCGGGCGCATAAAAAGCGAACTTTCAAAACGCGGTATCTCCCGCGAGCTGTGGGACGGCGCGCTTGACGCCGCGCCCGATAACAGCGGAAAAATCGACAGATTCATCTCCTCCCGCCTCACCGACCCATGCGACAGGGCGCAGATCGGCAAGGTAAGTCAGGCGCTGTACCGCCGCGGCTATTCATGGGAGGAAATACGCGAGGCGCTTTCACGCTTCTCCGCAGAAGCCGAATAAACATTGCAAAGGTACGATTATGAACAACACATACGCGCTTATCTCTCTCGGCTGTGCAAAAAATCTTGTAAACAGCGAACAAATGATATATCTGATGAACGACGCCGGATTTGAAATGGTCTCGGAACCGGACGGCGCCGACCTTGTGATCGTCAACACCTGCGGGTTTATTGACGCCGCCAAAACCGAAGCGATCGATACCATCCTTGAAATGGCGGAGCTTAAAAAGGCGGGGAAATTGGGCGGCATTATCGTCACGGGCTGCCTCCCCGAACGCTACAAGGCGGAGATCGCCGCAGAGCTTCCGGAGGTTGACGCGTTTCTCGGCGTGGGCAGCTTCGGGGACATTGTCGGCGCTGCCAACACGGTTCTTGAAAGCAGGAAAATCAATCTGTTCGCCGACAGCAGCAAGTCTATCGACGAAATACCCCGCGTTATCTCGACCGGCCCCGCGTGGGCATACCTGCGCATCGCCGAGGGCTGCAACAATTTCTGCGCTTTCTGCGCTATCCCGTATATCCGCGGCCGCTACCGCTCAAGGGAAATGGAAAACATCCTTGAGGAAGTACGCGACATGGCGGCGCACGGGATAAAGGAAGTGATCGTCATTGCGCAGGACATAACCCGCTACGGAACCGATCTTTACGGCAAACGCTGTCTTGCGCAGCTGTGCCGCAAAATTGCGGAGATCGACGGTGTAGAATGGATACGGCTGCACTACCTCTATCCCGATCAGTTTGACGATGAGCTTATAGACGAGATCGCTTCCAACGACAAGATAGTGAAATATCTCGATATCCCGATACAGCATATAAACGACAGGATACTCAAGGCAATGAACCGGCGCGGCACCGGCGGGGAGATACGCACGCTCTTCCGTAAGCTGCGCGAGAGGATTCCCGGCGTTGTTCTGCGCACAAGCCTTATTGCAGGTCTTCCCGGCGAAGGCGAGGCGGAGTTTGAGGAGCTGTGCGGATTTCTGAAGGAAGCGCGCATAGAGCGCGTGGGCGTTTTCCCGTTTTCACCTGAGGAGGGCACTCCCGCCGCCGCTATGGAGCATGTTGACTTTGAAGAGGCTCAGCGCCGTGCAGAGCTTATAATGGAGCTTCAGGCGCCTATTATGGACGATTTCTGCAATTCCTTTATCGGAAAGACGATAAAAGTGCTGTACGAATACTACGACGAAGAAAACTGTTGGCATGTCGGCCGCTCCTATGCCGACTCGCCGGATATCGACGGTCAGGTTCTGTTTTCGGGGGACTGCGAGGAGGGCGACATGGTCGATGTGCTCATAACCTCCGCCGAGGACGGACTTTTATATGGTGAAGAGGTGTGATATGTTCAAAACAACAGCCAATATCATAACTTTATTCCGTGCTGTGCTTATCCCCGTGTTTCTCGTTTTCGCATATACCGGTCATCTGGGCTGGGCGTTTGCGGTCTATGTCATCGCTTCGCTCTCTGATTTTGTTGACGGATATATCGCAAGGCACTATAATCAGATAAGCGACGTCGGCAAATTTCTTGACCCGCTGGCAGATAAAATGCTCGTGCTGTCGGCAATGTGCTTTTTCATCGAAAACAACCAGATGGGCGGCTGGTGCGTGGCGATAGTGCTGATGCGCGAATTTGCCGTATCCGGACTGAGGCTCATCGCTGTCGAGCAGGGGCGCGTTATCGCCGCCGCATGGTCTGGGAAGATCAAGACCGCCTCCACAATGGTATGCATTGCGCTGATGCTGCTGTTTTCCGGCAGCAATGCTTTGAATACGGTGTGTACGGTGATAATCCTCGTCACGACGGTATATTCAGGCGTAGAATATTTTATCAAGAACATTGACGTGTTTTCTGATTGAAAACAGTGTCTTCATCGATTTTTTCGTAATTAATTTCATAGGAGAACGACCAAATGAAGCTTTACAATTCCGCCACCAGAACAAAGGAAGAATTTGTTCCCAATCATCCCGACATCGTCAAGATGTACACCTGCGGTCCCACCGTCTACCATTTTGCGCATATCGGCAATCTCCGCTCCTATATCATGGAGGATATTCTTGAGAAATATCTGCGCTACCTCGGCTACAATGTGAAGCGCGTTATGAACATCACCGACGTCGGTCACCTTACTTCCGACGCCGACGAGGGTGAGGACAAGATGCTCAAGGGCGCAAAGCGCGAGCATAAGAGCGTCATGGAAATCGCAAAATTCTACACCGACGCTTTCTTCTCCGACTGCGCAAAGCTCAACATCAAGACTCCCGATGTCGTGGAGCCGGCAACGAACTGCATCGACGAGTATATCAAGATAATTACCAAGCTTATCGACACCGGCTATGCCTATCTTGCCGGCGGAAACGTCTATTTCGACACTTCCAAGCTTGAAAAATATTACGTGTTCAATGACTTCAACGCGGAAGATCTGGACGTCGGCGTCCGTGAGGGCGTTGACGAGGACACCAACAAGCGCAACAAGAACGACTTTGTGCTGTGGTTCACCAAATCCAAGTTTGAAGATCAGGCGCTCAAATGGGATTCCCCCTGGGGCGTGGGCTACCCCGGCTGGCACATCGAATGCTCCGGCATTTCCATGAAGCATCTCGGCGAGGATCTTGATATCCACTGCGGCGGGATAGACAACGCTTTCCCCCACCACACCAACGAAATCGCCCAATCCGAGAGCTACTTGGGACATAAATGGTGCAATTATTGGATGCATGTCCTCCACCTGAACACAAGCAGCGGAAAAATGTCCAAGTCGAAGGGCGAATTTCTCACGGTTTCGCTGCTTGAGGAAAAAGGCTACGATCCGCTTGCCTACCGTCTGTTCTGCCTCCAGAGTCATTACCGCAAGTCCCTTGTCTTCACATGGGAAAATCTTGACAATGCGCAGGGTACTTATCAGAAGCTCATAAACAAAATCGCCGCACTCAACGCCGGTGAAGAGCCTCTTGATGAGGACGCTGTCAAAGCGCTTGACGAAAAATTCCGTTCCGCGCTGGATAACGATCTCAACACCTCTCTTGCCGTGACGTCGCTCTACGACGTACTAAAGTATAAGACGAACGACGCGACCAAGCTCTATGTGATCGGTCTTTTTGACACGGTTCTGGGTCTTTCACTGCTCGAGAAGGCCGCGAAGAAGCGCGAGGAGCTTAAAAAGCAGGCCGCCGCGCCCGCGGGCTTTACCATCTTCTCAGAGTCCGGCGAAAGCGATCCTGAAATAGAGGCAAAGATTCAGGCGCGTCAGGACGCCAAAAAAGCAAAGAACTTTGCCGAGGCCGACAGACTCAGAGATGAGCTGAAAGCCGCCGGTATAGAGCTTACCGACATTCCAAACGGCGCGAAGTGGAAGCGCATATAACGCATATAACAAGTAACCCCCCTGCACCGGCAAAACGGTGCAGGGGGGTTAGACTGTCAGAAAACCATGTTTTAAAGTCAGATAATAGAGCAGCGGGGGAGCTTGAGGGGGCAAGACCCGC
>UROG01000017.1 GCA_900549485.1 uncultured Eubacteriales bacterium | reverse complement strand
TGGGCTTCCTGTAGTTATTCGCTTTTTAGTGTCTACTTTTACTTGACAAGTGCAGATCGAAATGGGCGAGACCCAGCTTATGTTTATACCCTGCTGTGACGATGCTTTCAATTGGAGCGCTTTCTGCAAAAAATAAGTTGCATTATCTGAAACGATCAAAGAGGGATTGTTATGGATTATTTTAATCGCTGTCTTTACTGTCTTGAGCCTGTCGCCGACAATGCGCAGGAATGTCCCCGCTGCGGTAAGCGCGGCGTACCGCGGCAAAAATACGCGGATGCGCTTCCGGCGGCAACAATACTTGCAGCAAGATATCTTATAGGTCAGACGGTTGAAAGAAGCAGCTACCTGATCAGATATGTGGCATACGACTGCGCAGGGGAAGAAAAGGTTTATATAGATGAGTTTTTCCCGCACGGAATGGCGCACCGTGCCGCAGGGATGCTGAATCTTGAGATAGATAAGGATTCTGCGCCCTTTGCGGAGAGAGCGAAAAAGGCATGGATGAGAAGCGAGGCAAAAGCCGCCTTTCAGGAAAACAACACGGTCTATCTTGTTTTTACGGAGGCTCCGGAAAGAACACCGGATGAGGAGTGTACGGTCACTCAGGCAGCACCCGTGAAAATGCCGCGTAAGAAATCGGGAAAAGCGGGCAATAGGCTTGCAGGCGTCTCTATGATATGCATAGGTCTTGCGCTTATGATTTCGGGCGCGGCGCTGTTTGCGGCAGACAGAGACGTTGTGCCGCCGGAAGAAAGCAGGATCACCGATGCCCCCGTTGAAACAGAGCCGCTTGAAACAGAGCCGCTTGAAACGGAGCCGCTTGAAACGGACAGCGGCGCTGAAGCCGAGCCTGAGGAAGCAGAGGAAACGCCGCCCGTGCAGACGGACACCGCGGCGCAGAAAGACAAAGACCAAGGCGGAAGCCTGCCGGATACCTCGGGTGGAACCGCACCGAGCACACCGGGTGGAAACGGCAGTGACAACCCGAGCGCACCCGAGCCGGAAACACCGGACGGCGGCGATAGCGGTGCAGGCGGCGATAGCGGCGCAGGCGGCGGAGATAGCGGTGCAGGCGGCGGCGATAGCGGCGCAGGTGGCGGAGATACCGGCGCAGGTGGCGGAGAAGATACCGTAGTTGAGCCTGTTATTTGAGACATGAGCGGCGTGTATTCAATTGCTTGATGAGGAGAACTGATGTGAAAAGAGAGAGAAAGGTCTTTTACCGGTTTCTGGCGGTATTAATGATATTTTGCGTTGTTATGAGCGCAGGAGTATATTCATTTGCCGAAACCGGTGTAGAGCGCGCACGAAACAGCGTTGTAAGAGTGTTTCTTCCCGTTAATGGTACTGCTGTTGTAACCGGCACGGGGTTTGTGGTTGGCACAGACGAAAATGACACGCGCATAGTTGTAACGAATAATCATGTTGTGGAAGAAAATCCCAATGCGGTATATGTGACGGAGCATAATGCAGATTCCGCGATAAGCGCAGCGGTTATTTACAGTGACGTCCAGAAGGACATAGCCATCCTGCGTCTGGAAAGAAGTCTTGAGAACAGAGTGCCGATTCCTCTGAAGTCGCCGCAGGAAATGACAATAACCGATGATGTGTGCTGTCTTGGTTTTCCGGGACTGTCTGATGTTTTTTCGGACAACGGAAGGCTCAATTCGGAAATCGATGATATCACTGCCACAAAAGGCTCGATAAGCAACCTTAAATATATTTCCGACGGGGTTGAATACGTTATGTCCGATGCCATACTCAACGGAGGCAACTCCGGAGGACCGATGGTGGATATGGACGGAAATGCGATCGGCATGAACACGCAGGTTATATGGGACACCAACGCAATGTCGCTTGCCCTGAGCATGGATTATGTAATGAGCGCTCTTGACAGACAGGGCATAGCATACATGAAGGCCGGCGGCGATGCGGATGCGGCAGATAAAGCGGGCAAATCGGAAAGCGCCGTCAAAAATATTGCTGTTCCGGTGATTGCGGGCGCGGCGGTTATCGGCGCGGCTGCTGCGGTCATAATTGTTTTGACAAAAAGAAACAAAAAAATTGAAGTAAAGTGCGTGACCGGTCCGATTGCCGGCAAAACAGTGGTCGGTAAAGGAAAAATTACAGTCGGCCGCTATGGCGGCGGCTGTCAGATGGAATTTCCGAACGGTACGCCGGGTGTAAGCAAGGTGCATTGCGAGATCGCTTTCAAGGACGGTAATCTCACCGTGACAGATCTCAACTCCTCATACGGCACATATCTTTCCGACGGCAGAAAGGTCATGCCGGGAAGGGCGGTAACGGTATCGCCGAATGACTATATTCTTATCGGCTCGGAGAAAGCTGTTGTATCCGCAAAATTACTGTAAGGAGGGGACAAGGGAAAATGTGGAAAGAAGTAAAGACTGTATTCAGAAAATATGCGGTTTTTCGCGGCCGCAGCAAGAGAAGCGAGTATTGGTATTTCTGGCTGTTCAATCTCTGCCTTTCTATCGTAGTCGTCTCAGTGTGTTCGCTTTTCTTTATTCCTGACATCGAAGAAGGATCGGAAGCAGGAATTATTGCGGCAGTCATTATATGGTGCATTTACTATCTCTACCTATTGGCGTCGCTTATTCCATCTCTTGCCGTGACATGCAGGAGACTTCACGATACCAACCGATCTGGCGCGTGTATTTTTATCAATCTTATACCGGTTGTCGGCGCAATAATACTGTTGATATGGCTGTGTGAGCAGAGCACCTACGGCGATAACGCGTACGGTCCAAGCCCTGCCGACACGAACGACGGAGTGAGCAGGGCGAGAGAAAGCGGCTATGCGGACAATCCGGTCACTGCTCCGATGCCGGCGCCTGCAATTCCTGCAGACCGCCGCCAAGCCGTGCATGAGCCTTCCGTAAGGATAAAGCTTCTGTGCAACACGGGCGCGCTGGCAGGACAGGTGTTTTCTTCCGGCGATACGCTGTGCATAGGCAGAAGCAAAAGCAACTGCAATGTTGGTTTTCCGGCGGAAACAAAGGGAATAAGCCGTATCCACTGCTGCCTGAAGCTTCGGCAGGGGCAGGTCATGCTCATGGATATGGGATCAAGCTGCGGGACCTTTCTTCAGGACGGCACCAAGCTTAAACCCAACGAGCCGGTGATCGTCAACGATAATACGCGTTTTTATCTTGCAGGCAGGGAAACAAGCTTTACGGTCTATATGGAGATAGGCTGAGGAGAAAGCAGGCGCAAAAACAGAGAGGAAGAAATCCTTTTTTGTGATTTCTTCCTCTCTGTTTTTGTTGGGAAATGATATCAGAAATTGACCCCGCCGATGAGGATTATGTTGGCGTAGGAGCTGGTTTCGCCGGTGCGCACAACGCACTTCGCGCCGGACAGCAGCTTTTTGAACTGCTCGTGCGGAACCGTTCGGTACGGCATATCCCCAAGCTCCGCCTTTATCTCCGCAAGCTTTGACGGGTTGACCGTCTCGATCTCCTCCGCAAGGATATACGACTCGCTTACAAGCTCACTGTTGACGGCTTTCAGCACGTCCATGAACGACGGAATACCGGCAGTGAGCGAAATGTCAACCGTCTTTACGCCGGTCGGTATGGGCAGCCCGCAGTCAGCAATGCAGAAATACTCTGTATGTCCGAGTGAAGCGACCGCAGAGAGAATATCGGGGTTGAGAAGTCTGTCCTTTTTCATATCAGAGTCTCTTGAACTGTACGTCTTTTTCGTACTTGTCCATTTCTTCTATCCAGCTCATGCCGACGCCGGTGCCGGTGGTGAGGCAGAGATAATCCCACACGGCGTTCAACGGCAGATTCTTGCACTCTTCAAGAAGCGCGAGACGCTTGCCGAGGTTGCCGGAATACTCCGCATCCTTCATGAGCTTTGTCGGCTCAAGCAGTGCCGCCAGCATTGCCTTGCCCGCGGCGCGGGAGCCGATTATCCATGCGCTGACGCGGTTGATCTGGGCGTCGAAGAAATCAAGACCGATCGCCACGTTCTTGCTGAACAGCAGATCCGCACGGACAAGCTCCTGAAAGACCTGGAAGAGCGCATCTTCCTGAATGAGGGTGTGGTCGGAGTCCCAGCGGACGCCGCGTGACAGGTGGAACATGAACCCGCCGAGGAAGGGCTTGAGCGCGGAAATCTTATCGGCAAAGTTTTCGGTGGGGTGGAAGTGACCGGTGTCAATGGTCAGACCGAGGTTGTTCTTGGCGGCGTATGCGATATAGAAATCATGCGAACCGGCGGTAAAGCATTCGTTGGCGATGGAGAAGACCTTGCCCTCCATGCAGTCGCAGATATATCTCTGGTCGAGCTTCTCGGCGTAAATTTTGTCGAGAGAATCCTTGAGGCGTTCCCTGTAACCGAGACGGTCAACTGTCAGATCCTTTACGCCGTCGGGCGTCCACGTGTTGTTGAAGACGCGGCAGTCAAGCTCCTTGCCGATTGCCTCGCAGATACGGCGGCCGTTGACGCCGGCCTTTACCCAGTATTCGCGCACTGCGTCGTCGGGGGAGGCGAGGGAGCAGCCGTCTTTCATCATGGGATGCGTGAAGTAGGAGACGTTATAGTCGATGGCTATCTTCTTTTCCTTTGCAAAGTCGATATAGCCCCTGAAATCCTCAACGTCATAATCGCAGCGCTCTTTTTTGCCCTTGGCTTCCGCGTGCATACTCTGAAGACCGAGACGGGAAGTGCAGGGAATAAACTTCATCGCCTGCGCGATATCCTGACGCAGCTCATCGCCGTTGCGCGCCTTACCGGGGTAGTTGCCGGTAACGGTGTTTTCCGAGTGCACCGCGCCGTCGTGTACCTCAAAGCCGGTCACGTCGTCGCCGGCCCAGCTGTTTATGGAGATGCCGACCTTTTTGAAATCGGCAAGCGCTTTGTCGGTATCAAGACCCAAAGAGGCGTAGACCTCTTTTGCGTCCTCATAATTACGAAGAATAATCGCTTCGTTTGGTGCTTTGTACATTATTGCTTCTCCTTTTGTTTGACTAAAACTCGCGGCCAGCGTGCTTGACCGCGAGTTATAAAATTAAGAATCACTCGTTATAGAAGATCTGCTTCATATCAAAATAGTAGTCCGCATCGCCGTAAACCTTGTTCTCAAAGCAGGGATGTGTGCAGTCCCACCATTTCTGATTTATCTCGTCAGCCGCCATTTTCGCCATATCGGCTTCATAATCGTCCCCGATATATTCATAATAGGAGAAAACCATGTCCTCATAGCGGAAAATGGAATAGTTGACCAGATTGCAGTCGCGGATAAGCTGACGGATATGAGGCCACGTGTTGGCGTGAAGCTCCTCATATTCCTCTATCTTATCCTTTTTGAGCTTGCCTATCTGCCCGAAATACGCTTTCTTTGCCATAAGTCCCTCCGTTATACTTTCTTGTGCTGCCCGTTGGAGAAGTAGTCCATAATAAGCGCGAGGATAAGGACGCCGCCCCAGATAAGGGAGATATAATAGCTGGAGATGTTGTGGAACCTGTTGATGCCGGATTCAAGAAGCTTGAGCAGGACTATCGCCGTGACGACGCCGGAAAGTCTGCCGGTGCCGCCGTTGGGGCTGACGCCGCCGAGAACGACGATGAGGATTGCCTGCATGGTGTACTGTGAACCGTAATCGGCTCTGACGGAGGCGTAGTTCGACATCATAAGCATACCGCCCAGCGCGGAGCAGACGCCGGAAATGAGATAGGTCTTGATAACAAGCCCGACGTTATTCAGCCCGGAGAACTTTGAAACGTTCTGGTTTGTTCCAAGAAGCTTGATCTTAAGACCGTAGCTTGTCTTTTCAAGCATGAACCATATTATCAGCGCGACGACGATGAACAAAATCAGCCTGACAGGTACGATGCCTCCGATATTTTCCGAGAACAGCTCACAGAACTGCTTGGGGAAGGAGGAAACGGGGCTGCCGCCGGTGAGGACGATGCTGATACCCGTGAGCAGCTCATTGACGCCGAGGGTTGCGAGGATAGGCGGAACGCCGATAGTTGAAATCAAAAATCCGTTGAATGTGCCTGCCGCCGCACCGATGACGACGGCGAGGGCAAACATAACGACGGTGTAGCCCAGCGGCATTGTACCGTCCGCACCGAAGCGGGCAATGAGCATATTGACGACGAGAATGGATGTGAGGTTGGCAACGCCGACGCACGAAAGGTCGATGCCGCTGGTCATCATGCACAGCATACAGCCGAGAGCCATCAGACCGTATTCGGGGAACTGACTTGCAATGGTCTGGAAATTCTTAAAGGAATAGAACTTCTTGGGCTTGGTAAGCGCCATGAAGACCAGCCAGAGCGCGATAATGAGAAGTATGCGGAAAACCTGACGGTTTTTGTTGTACACTCTCTTTATGGTTTCCATCATGCTCTCTCCTTTCTTGCAAGCTCGGCGGCTTTTTCGGCGCGCTTGACCTGCATTGCGCTGATACCCACGCCAATCACGATAAGTGCGCCGGTGAACACGTTTTTCCACGTGGTGGGGATGCCGAGCATTATCATGGAGTTTTCAACCATGACGATAAGCGCGGTGCCGAGGAAGCACCCGGCCAGAGAGCCGGAGCCGCCCGTTATCGCCGTGCCGCCGAGAACGACGCCCGCGATAACGTTCATCTCCATGCCGAGCATATTCGTCGGGTGGCACTGCTGCATGACGCAGACGCGGCAAAGACCGCCTATGCCGGCGATCGCGCCGCTGATCACGTAGACAAGGAACTTCGTCCGCTCTACCTTGTAACCGGCGCAGCGTGCGCTCTGGGGATTACCGCCGATGGCGTAGATGCCGCGGCCGAAGAAGGTATACTTCAGCAGGATATACGCAAGTATCAGGGCAATCACAAATATGATAAACGTCATCGGCATTTTTGATGTCAGCCCGGATACGGGGTTAGTAGAGGTAAACAGAGCGTCAACGCCGAATTTCTTCATGCCGGAAGGAATAACGGCGAGCTGCTTGGAGTTGAGCGCACCCTGCATTATCCCCTTGAACACGGACGAGGCGCCGAGCGTGACGATCATGGGGGTAAGGTTCATGTAGCCGATAAGAAAGCCGTTGAAAGCGCCGAGGATCGCGCCGAGGACAATGACCATTGCCAGCGGAAGAAGAATGCCGCCGGTGTAGTCAACGTCGAGGAGATATTTTGTGGTGGCGTAAACCGTGAGCGAGGCCGCGGCGGGGAAGGAGACGTCGATACCGCCGGAGACAAGCACCATAAATTCCGCTATTGCGAAAAGACCGGGGACTATCATTGCGGAAAGGATATCCACAAAGTTATTCGCGGTAAAGAACTGCCCGGAAGCTATCTCAATGGCGGCAGCAAGCAGAACGATAAGGAGAAAAGTATAGAACTCATTTTTGCGGGTGAGGTTTTTGATAAATTTTCCCATACCTGTACCTCCTTACATCATCTTGTCGAGGATGGCATCCTCGGATGCGTCCTCCGCGTTCATTTCCGCAACAAAGCGGCCGTCTTTTATCACGATAATACGCGAGCAGTTCTGAAGAATCTCGGGAAGGTCGTCGGAAATGATTATAACGGCCATGCCTTCCTTTGCCTGCTTCTGAAGGATGGCGTGAATATCGTGCTTCGAGCCGATATCAACGCCCACGGTGGGACCGTTGAGGATAAGCACATCGGGGTTGACCGCCATCCACTTGGACAGGACGATCCTCTGCTGGTTTCCGCCGGAGAGCGTGGAGGCGGCATTGTTGTGGTCGGGAGTTTTTATCTCAAGCTCATCGACCCAATGATGCTTTTCCTCGTCAGCCTTTTTGCGGTCAAATATTCCGGCGGCGCTGCTCAGCTTGTCAAGCTCGGAAACGACAATGTTGTCGCCTATTGCCTGCGGGAGGAACAGACCCTCGGAGAGCCTGTCTTCGGGAACATAGCCGATACCGGCTTTGATCGCATCGCGGGGGGAAGATATCCTGATCTCCTTGCCGTCCTTGAATATCTTGCCGCTGTCCGGCTTTTTCAGACCGAACATGGCAAGAGCAAGCTCAGTTCTTCCGGAGTCGAGAAGTCCCGTGATGCCGAGGATCTCTCCGCCTCTGACGCTGAGGTTTATATCGTCGAAATAACCCCGCAGTCCAAGACCACTAAGCTCAAACACGGGCTTTTCGGAGAGCTTTTCAGGCTTGAAGATACGGCTTTCAAATTCGCGCCCGGTCATGTAGTATGTAAACTTCTTGTCGTCAAGCTCCTTGGTGGAGCCGGTGACAACAAGCTCACCGTTTCTGAAAATGGTGAACCGTTCGGAGATTTCAAAAACCTCGTTCAATTTATGGCTTACGAACAGAATTGCGATACCCTGTGCTTTGAGCTTGAGGATAATGTTGAACAGCGCCTTTACTTCCTTTTTGGTAAGGGCGGTCGTAGGCTCATCCATGATGATAAGCTTTGCATCTGACATCAGGGCGCGGCAAATTGCAACCATCTGCTTCTCGGCAACCGAGAGGGAGCCGACAAGCGCGTCCAGATCGACCTGAAAGTCGATCTTTGCAATGGCGTCCTCCGCAATCCTGCGCATTCTTTTCCAATTAACAAACTTGCGCTTCGCGGCAAGCTCCGTGTTGATAGCGAGATTTTCCATGACAGTGAGGTTCGGGAAAACCGCGAAATCCTGATAAATTACCTGTATGCCGAGAGCAAGAGCCTCGGACGGGGTAATTTTTGTGAGTTTTTTTCCGTTGAACTCAATATAGCCGGAGTCCATCTGATAGACGCCGGAGATTATCTTTATTAATGTGGATTTTCCGCATCCGTTCTCTCCCGCCAGACAATGGATCTCGCCGGGCTGTATTTCAAGAGAGACGTTTTTAAGTGCGTGGACACCGGCAAAGGACTTGCTGATGCCGACCGCTTTCAATAGAGATTGTGGCATAAAACCTCCACTAATCCGTTCTGCCGACCTCCCCCTGAAGAGAGATCGGCAGAATGGTCTTTTTATATGAGATTAGTCGATTTGAAAATCAAATCAGAAGCCGAAGCTGTCAACGTTCTCCGCAGTGATGACGACCCAGCCCTGTCCTTCGAGGACGGTCTCGGAGCCTTCACGGAAGGTGAGGCCGGTGTAGCCTTCGACACCGAGGTCAACAGGAGCGCCGATCTCTTCACCGTTGAGGACCTTGATCGCAAGGGAGATCATTGCCTGACCTGCCAGAGCGGGATCCCAGAGGGTGAGGGACTTGACAACGCCGGACTTGAGCAGCTCCGCATTGTCGGCGGGCATACCGGTGCCGGAGGTAAATGCTTTGTCAACAAGACCGAGCTCTTCGATAGCGCGTGCAACGCCCGGAGCATCGAAGGAGGAGGTGCCCATGATACCCTTGAGATCGGGGTACTTCTTGAACAGCTCTTTTGCCACGTTGTAGGCGGTGTCGCCGTTGTCGTGAGACTCAACGCGGGGCATATCCTCGATGAGGGTCATGTTGGGGTACTTTTCCTTCTGGTGAGCAACGCCTGCGTCTGCCCATTCATTGTGGGAGCCGTTGGTCAGGTCGGCGACCATGGTGGTGTAGAGGCCTTCTTCGCCCATTGCTTCTGCAAGGTTATCCATAATGAATGCACCATAACCGGCGTTGGAGAAAGCTTCTATATCGTAATCGACGTTCTTGAGGTCAGCGCCTTCGTGTGCAATTACAACGATGCCGGCTTCCTTTGCCTTCTTGAGAGCGGCGTCCATGGACTCAATGTCAACGGGGACAACGCAGATAGCGTCAACGCCCTGAGCAATGAGGTCTTCTACCAGCTGAGCCTGCTTGGTAGCATCGATCTCGTCGGTGCCCTTCTGGTAAATCTCATGATCGTCATGAGCGGCGGCGTACTCGTCAACGCCGGCCTTCATGCGGACGAACCAGGGGTTGGAGGAATCCTTGGGGACTACAACGATTTCGTACTCGTCTGCTGCGCAAGCGGTAACGCCGAGGGCGAGAACCATTGCGAGAACCAGAACCAATGACAGGAACTTTTTCATTTTAACATCCTTTCTTTTTTGTGATTTATTTTTTTGCGGTAAACCGCATATCACCCGTATCAAACAATAATTATTTTACTGTCTAATACCCAAACGGTCAAGAGTTTGTTGGCGGGAGATTTCAACAAAAAAACCGCCGCGATTTCGTGCATTATGCCTATGAAATAAGTTAAATAAATATCGATAACGATATCACCCGCAGTTTTCAGCCAAAAATGTGCGCACCTCGTTTTCGACGGGGATGGAAGGCGCGGCTCCCGCACGGGAGACGGAGATGCCGGAGGCGGCGGAGGCGTACAGAAGCGATTTTTTCACGTCGTATCCCTTGCAGCGGGAGGCGAGGAAGTAGCCGCAGAAGGTATCCCCGGCGGCGGTCGTATCCACGGCGTTCACCTTGAAAGCGTTCTGACTGAAAAACTCTCCCCCGATCCTACAGACTACGCCGCGTGTGCCAAGCGTCATTACGACGTCCGAATGCGGATAGCGTCCGCAGAGCGCATCAAGTATTTTTTCCGGAGCGTCGTTTTCGCTCATTCCGGCAAGCTCGGCGCCCTCGATCTCGTTTACCATGAAAAGCCCGACGTCCTGCAAAGGAAGCGCGGCGATGCCGTCGGTGAGGGGAGAGGGGTTAAAAACGACGGTCAGAGCGCGCTTTGCCGCTTCCGAAATTATCGTGCCGATCTCGTTCGTCTCGTTCTGCAAAAGGACAAAGTCCCCCTGTTCGGCACACTCAAGGCAGGAGAGAATATACTCTCTCGTGAGCTGCCTGTTCGCACCGCCGAAGGTGAATATGGAGTTCTGACCGCTGCGGTCTACCTGAATGATCGCGTGACCGCTGCTCGTGCTGAGCCTGAGAATATCATCGGTGAAAACGCCTGCCTCTTTGAGCACGTCTATAAGAAACTCACCGTCGTCTCCGATCGCGCCCATGTGCATGACCTCCGCGCCCGCTCTTGCCGCGGCGATGGACTGGTTGAGACCCTTGCCGCCGGAGTAGGTGTTGAGACTGTCGGAGGCGATAGTCTCGCCGGGCTTTACAATGTGCGATAATCCGTACACTTTGTCAACGTTCAGCGAACCGAAATTGATTATTTTCATGGGTGTTCTCCTTATAATTATTCTTCTGACCAGAACTGAGCGCATCTGACGGCCTTGTGCCAGCCGCCGAGAAGCTCCGCACGGCGCTGCTCATCCATCGCGGGCGTGAACACTCTGTCGATCGCCCAGTTGTTTTTCACGTCTTCAAGATCAGACCAATACCCGACGGCAAGACCGGCAAGGTATGCCGCGCCGAGAGCGGTCGTCTCTATGCACTGCGGGCGGAAGACGCTGCATCCGGCAATGTCGGACTGGAACTGCATGAGGAAGCCGTTGGCACAGGCGCCGCCGTCCACCTTAAGCTCAGTGATCTTTATGCCGGAATCGCGCTCCATAGCGGCGGCGATATCATAGGTCTGGTATGCAAGGGACTCAAGCGTGGCGCGGACAAGATGGGCGCGTGAGAAGCCGCGTGTAATGCCTACTATCACGCCTCTTGCGTGCTGATTCCAATAGGGCGCGCCGAGACCGGTGAACGCGGGAACGACATAGCCGCCCGCCGTATCCGGAACCCTTTCTGCGTACTGCTGGCTTTCGGCCGCGTCGGACAGAACGTTAAGCTCATCGCGCAGCCACTGGATCGCCGCACCGGCAATAAAGATGCTACCCTCCACGGCGTACTCCACATGATCGTCGAAGCCGACGGCGATAGTCGTTACAAGACCGTTTTTGCTCTCCACGATCTCACGTCCGGTGTTCATCAGCATGAAGCAGCCCGTACCGTAGGTATTTTTCATCTGCCCCGGCTCAAAGCAGCACTGCCCGAACAGTGCGCACTGCTGATCGCCGGCGGCGCCGGCAATGGGGATCTCCCCGCCGTACAGCTCAAACGCGGTTTTTCCGTAGACGTGGCTTGAGGGCTTGACCTCGGGAAGAATACATTCGGGAACATCCAGAAGCCCAAGCAGCTCCTTGTCCCAGCAAAGCTCTCTGATATTGTAAAGCATCGTGCGGCTTGCGTTGGTGTAATCGGTGACGTGCGCCTTGCCGCCGGTAAGCTTCCAGATGAGCCATGTGTCTATTGTGCCGAAGAGCAGCTCACCGGCCTCTGCGCGCTCTCTCGCGCCGGGAACGCTGTCCAGCAGCCATTTGATTTTTGAGCCGGAGAAATATGCGTCAGGATGCAGACCTGTCTTGGCACGTATCGTTTCGGCATAGCCGCGCTCAACAAGACCGTCTATTATATCCGATGTGCGGCGGCATTGCCAGACGATGGCATTGGCGATGGGCTTTCCCGTCGCTTTATCCCAGATGACCGTGGTTTCACGCTGATTTGTTATGCCGATGGCGGCGATGTCGGCGGCCTCGATATTCAGCTTCGCCATTGCCGCACGCGATACCTCAAGCGTTGTGTCCCAGATCTCGAGCGCGTCATGCTCGACCCAGCCGGGCTGAGGATATATCTGCCGGAACTCCTTCTGGACGGAGGCGCATATGCGCCCTGCCTTGTCGAAAAGGATGCATCTTGAGCTTGTGGTTCCCTGATCGAGGGACATGATATATTTCATGGGTGTACTCCTTTATTCCCGCCGTGCGGCAGGGAGGATTCTGATAACGGCACTGCTGATGAAAGCATAATAAATAAACCATCAAAAAGCAATAATCGAAAATAAAATCCATTTATTGCACAAATAAAGCACACATTTTTTGGCAAATATGCCAAGCGCGGAGAACACGGGAAGCCTGTGCGGAATTGCGCATGAGCGGCTGGTATGAGCTGTTGTATATAATAGCAACAGGAACAGCAGACTGCCGCCGCCGACCGGCGGTAAAGCAGAAAGGTCAGCTTTTCGCCTCGTAATCCGCAAAAAGGCTCAGGTAAAGGGCAGTTATCAGCCGGCAGTCCTTGAGATCAAGGTCAAAAGCTCTATCATCCTCTGCATACGGTAGCTGATGGTATTTTTATGTATGCGCAGGGGATAGGCGTTGTGTCGGACGGCGAGACAATGGTTGTCCTCGGTTTTAAAACACAGCGGGAAATCATTACGGAGATAGGATATCTCTCATCGGATGCTGAAAACGTGCTGCTGCACGCCTGCTTTAATGCCTTGTGCGAACGTATGACGGGGCAGCCGACCGTTGCCGCAAATTCTCCGCAGACAGACGGCATTGCCGCGGCACTCTGCGACGTGAACGGGTTTAAGGACGGAGAGGAAAAATTTGCCGTTCTGGCGGAACTTGCGCTCAAACATTCCGTGCGCGACTATGCATCAAAACGCAGGGCGGGACAGTCAGACTTTTCAAAAGACCGCTGAAAGCATGGAAGACAGCCGACGCATTTTCCGCCTGCAAGCTCAAGGAAATAAACAAGGAAATAAAGAAACACCGGTGCCGTAAGATTACGGCACCGGCTTTTACTCTGAAACCGATTCGTTATCCGTAGAAGATGCGCCGTCGTCGGAAGCGGAAATAAACATTTCCTCGGTGGTCTGCTGCGCAAGCTTCAGCTTTTGCGTGATTTCGGACAGCGCGTTGGTGGTGGCTTCCAAGGCATCAATCGCGGTCGCCATGCGGCCTGCCAAGTGATAATACATAGCCTTATAATCTGGCATACGCGTCCCTCCAAAGTGTTTTTTTCGGAGTTTTTAATTATCGGCACTGCCCAATAGAGCAGTGCCGATAATTATTCTGGCGCAGAAGGAGGGATTTGAACCCTCGCGCGCTTTTTAGACGCCTACTCCCTTAGCAGGGGCGAGAAAACCCTTGATTTTTCAGGCATTTGCGGGATTTTGTAGGCTATTTTGTTAGCTACGCAAATACGTTTTTCGGCACTTTACAAACCATATTGAAACCGGAATTCCCCTGAATTTGTTAGCTACGCGGGGAATTTTGACGGGCAATCTCGGCGTCACTCAGCGCCTTTGTCGAGAACGTTGATAGCGTTGTGGGCACTCCGCATGTCGGGATGGATATACCGCTGCGTCGTGGAGAACTTAGTGTGACGCATGATCTCCTGAATCAGGCTCGGCGCGGTCTTGGCCAGAGCGAGCGCTGTTGCCGTGGTATGCCGGCATGAATAAGGCGGCAGGTCACGCACCTTTGCCCGAGCAAGTGCGGCGTGATACTCGGTATAGAAATTATCCGCGTTCATGGCGACGATATAGCCTTTTTGGCTTTTGACGTTGGAGAGAATATCCAGCACGAGCGGGCCGAGCCAGTCAGGATAAATCAGCGGCGTTTCTTTTCGCTTTTTTGTTTTCAGCCCGCAGCCGATGATTTCATGCGTATCGGTGTGGATCATGTCAGAAGTGCAGCGCAGCAGCTCTCCGGGCATCATGCCGCTATAAATCATCAGGAGCGGGAAAGCGATGAATTTATCTCCGCCGTCGTAAGCTTTCCACAGAGCCTTTATCTCATCTTCGGTGAACGGCTTCTGTTCGGTCTCCTCCAGCGGCGGCAGCTCGATAAACTCAGCGAGATTCGTCCGCGCCTGCCCCTCAGCGACGGCACGTTTATATAGCTGAGAGAAAAGCGTTTTCATATCCCGCGCAGGGTAAAACGTCTCGACCTGAGAATCGACGCAGCTTTGCAGATTGTTGATTGTCAAATCGAGCATGGGGACATTCTTCAGCGCCTCCATGCGTTTCCACGCAATATCATACGCACACTGCTTTGACTTCGACAGTGCATTATAGGCGCTGGTAGACCACCCCTTGTAATAGTCGTTGAGCGTGGGGCGGTAAGCATCTTTTGCCTGCACCTCGACCGGATTCGCGGCGAAGGCCAGCGCCGCTGTTTTGGACGTGAATCCGCCTTTTGTGCTGCGCCGCTGGTGCAGCTTCCCGGAGGCGTCCACGAACGTCTCACACGTCCACATGGCCGTCCACGTGCGCCCACGTTTATATGCCGTCCCTTGACCGTTGCCGCGCCCTCGGCGCGCTTGAGCGATCTCCTGCTTTGCGCCGCAGTACAGGCAGTACGCGCTGATGTCGGGGATATCTTTTCTACATTTCCGGCATTTCATAGAATCACCCTATAACTATGCCCCCGGTCGGAGACTGGGGGCTGTTTTTATTTTTCCTTACGGTTCCAGCTGAGATCACTCTTCACGGCGAGGGAAATGACAACCAGCGAGAGCAAAACGACGATTATAAACAAGATTGCAAAAGTGCTCGTTCTGGCACTCTTAAACAGACCGGCGGTCGTGACCGATGCGTCGAATATCATGTAGCCGATCAGCGCCATCGTCAGAATCACACATGGCGATAAGCGCATATAGCATCGGCCGGTGCGAATAGAGCCGTTTGTCCTTCTCAACGTTTACCTCCGTCAGGCGGCGAACGTCACCGGCCTGCTGGACATTTTCGAGTTCAAGCTCATGGATCTGCTCCGTCAGCTCCGCGACATCGGTGGAGCCTTTAATGCCAAACAGTTCATCCATTGATATACCCAGCACGCGGCAGATCGCCGCGAAGTTTAATAGCGCGTCCTGATTGTTGACATTCAGCTTCGTAATGAACGAGAGCGGGACGCCGGCCTTTTCAGCAAGTTCCTTTTGCGTCAGCCCCTTGGCGACGCGGGCGGCTTTGATTTTATATGGGTACTCCTTGATATACGATTCCAGTTCTTGAATAGCGGACACAAATGAACGCCTCCGAAAAATAATTTACCGAAAAAGAAAGTAAACAAACTATGGTATTTGCTATATGGGAAAGCGATTTCCCGATTCGGCGCTGGACATTATGGAGATTACTTGTTACCCTGTAACCATAGCAGATAGTCGGTTTACAAGGGAATATCTGTTACAAGTCCCGCCTCTGATTGCAGCAGGGGCGGGACACCTTAAAAAGATTACTGCTGCTTTTGCCGGGCTTTTTCTATACGCTCGATATACTTAAGCTTCTTATCGCTATATTCTTCCGCTGTAATTTTGCTTAAATTATCAAGCGCGTCATCATAACGCTTTTGCTTTATGTAGAGATCTGCAAGCCGAAAAGTCCAATGTGATCCGCGGAACAACAAACCATCTCCGTCCCAAATGTTTTCCCAGAACAAAGTATAGGCTTCAATGTTACCGTTTTCCTTGTACGTTGCTTCGGCGGCCTGAATGGCTGCGATTTGATCCTGCTGTGCGAGAAGCTCTTGCGCATCTTCGTCACCGCCCGCAGCGTCAATCTCCAAATGACACCGAAAAGCCGCATTGTTGCGCTGCCGAGCCTTTTCAATACGGTCGCGAATTTCCTGAATAATAGCGTCTGCATTATTCCAGCCATTTTCACCAAGCTTACGATTTATTACCCAAACATTAAACTCTTCACCAAAAGTGTCATCTTCTATGGTCTTATCAGGAGCCTTATGCATGAGGGGAACGTATGCATTCTCGGAAAGCTCCTTTTCACCCTTTGGAGTTAGACAATACTTTCGCTCAACAATGCCAGCTTCCAAATCGGCAACGGATATGTTTGCAGTGATTGTGGAAATGATATCCGCTTTTTTCCCTTTAACAATTATTCCGTGCGATGCTGCAAATTCCTTTAATTGGGCAACTGTCATTGACGGGAGTGTTTCAGCGGCAGAGCGGAACTCAATATATCCACGCTTTGCCAGAGAATCGAGGTAAAAGTCAACGTTTCTTATGCCATACCCAAACCACCAGAAACCGGGATAACCGTTTCGCGGGTGCGGATACGTACCATAGCTGCAATATTGCAGCAACAGTATTTCAGCAACATAAAGTCCGCTTTTAGATGGGTACGACTTTTTTGCCCGTTCCGAAAAAGGCACAACACGACGCTGCATAAAAGTGCCGGGATATGAAAAATCGGTATAATATTCATCTGGATAGTAATACTGCTTAGCAGAATCAGGAATAGGTGGTTCATTAAGAGCGGCCAACTCCAGCGGGGAACAATCGGCCTCGTTGTCAGATGCAGATGTGACTTCCTGAGCGGGCTGAGGCTCAGGCTTGCGTTTGAAGAAATCAAAAATTCCCATAGTTTACACCTCCCTCCTGAGCAAGATTCCATCCTTAAAATGTTAATAAAATATTAACACCATCAGCACTCAAAAGTCAAGTGCATTATCGTGCCTATATTGCACTTTATATCATTTTTCGTCATATTTAAGAATTTTAACATAAAAAGGAGAGAGGAATGACTTGAACGAAAGCGAAAAAGAGCGGGAGATAGAGAAGATCGTCCGGCTGCTGCGAATGCTGGACATAGAAAAATTACAGAACCTGTATTACCTGGTTCTGTACATGTGAGGTAAGGCGAAAGCCCCGATGCGGTTTAATCCGCGTCGGGGCTTTCGCTGTTTTTGAGGTTATCTACATACGCCTCGTAGGTGCGCCTGACAAATGCCATGACGATCTTCAAATCACTGTCCGAGATGCCTTTAAGCGCGTCGATAAAGGCGTTGACTTCCGGGCTTGACTCACCGGCTGTGACGCTGGCCAGAAACACGGCGCGTTCCTGATCGGGCGTGAGCTGCATATACATTGAGCCCTCGCCGCTGCGCAACCACTCTTCACGGACGCGGAACTCGCGGCAGATTGCCGCAATGGTGCGATCACTGGGGACCTTTCGCCCGGAACAAAGTTCAGAAACAAAAGGGCTGGATAAGTCTAACCGTTTAGCAAATTCATTGCGCTTGAGGCCTAAACTCTCAATGCATAAAGATATACGCTCGGCAATGGTGTCCACTGGAATCACCCCCTTTTCACAATGAAGTATAAATGCGCAGTTAGAAAAAGTCAAGAAATAATTAGCTTGGCGAATAAAAAAGACTTGACAAAGTAGCTGAGCGATGCTAATATGTAGCCAAGCTAATGAAGAATTAGCTACGAACACGAAAAGGAGAATGAACAATGGATTATAGGGGGTTCAAAAAATATTCGGTTCAGACGGGAAGCGGCAATGGGCGAGGGAAAACTTATTTTTTTGATACGTTGGACGAAGCCAAAGCAAAAGCAAGGGAATTGCAAAAAAGGCGGAAGGACAACAAACCTTCGGTTATTGTTGAGGGCGAGCTTTCTGACAATGGCTTTTGGCAGTACCCCATACGCAACAGAATTGAATATTAAAGCCGAAACGGTCTAATGCCCGTCTGCCACCGGGCGGCAATCCCCGCCCACCTTAATGCGGCCTTGCGCGAGAGCGCGAGCCGGTCACAAGCCCGGATAAACGCAGAGTGAGGACTAACGCGCAGGGGAAAAGAAAAGCCGCCTGCGGGTGCAACACAGACGACTTTTCAACCGGCTCAGCTGGCAGATTATTTAGTTTTCCTGCCGGGGCGTTGGGCAGACGCATTTACGCTGTGGTTTTGAGGCTTTACCGGATCCGCCGTCACAAAGGACCGGAAAGCGGCACACAATGGGATAAGCAAATAGCAACACCGGCCTGTGCGTTAGTCAATCCATGGGAACAAAAAAGGAGAACGGGAAAATGACCAATATAATGGCGGCGAAAATCGTGGTAACTGTAGCGTTGGGGGCTGCCGCCGTCCTGATGTTATACGGCCTTTGGTCGATAATTGACCTGTGGTTGATCCCCATGAAACCATTTAAGAGCGTGGCGGAGGAGAAATTCATGCTGCGCCTGATGGAGGAGTGGGCACGCGAGGGGACACTGAGCGTTGACCGATACACAAAGCGGGAGCGGGAATACCTAAAGCACTTAGTCGAAATAGGCTTTGTAGGCGTGTCGGAAGGAAGTGAGTCAGGCGGCGATGATGAGGGGAACGACAGCGGCCAACAGGGCAAGGACGGCCATTAAAACCTTGTCCCAATTCCGCCCCCACCACTCGCGGCGGGCTTGCCGCTTCCGCATGCGCCGCTGGTAGGCAAACAAGTCATAGATGCTAATTTCTTTTGGCGTAGTCTTTTTAGGCACAGAAAATCACCTCCTCCCCTGCCACTATATCACAGCGGGAGCGGGAGGACAAGACGAAAGGAGAACGGGAAATGGAATTTGAAAAGCTTGCGGAATATGTCAAAAGCCGCGAATACTTAAAAACCAAATGGGACGTTGCATGCTTCCTGATCGGGTACAAGGGCGGTTTGAGCATAGAGGACTTCGACGAAATACTGCGCCTGTACGAGGAAGGCATCATAGAATGAAAAAGGAGGTAAACGACAATGAGTGAAGAGATGAAGAAAGAGCTTGAAGAGGCGATAGAGCAGCTCAGGCAGCTGCCGCCGGAGAAGCAGAACATGTGCACGGGCTTCGTGCTCGGTGTCAACGCTACGGCGGCGCTCAAAGCCACCCAGCCCGCGCCGCAGGACAAGTGAGGAGGCAGAATGTGACATCCTCAGAAGCTCGCGATTGGCTTGAATCGCTGGACTGTATCGATCTCACACCGGAGCAGGCCGCGAAGGCGCTCAACTGCAACCCGCACGCGATCAGGCTGCAGGCGCATGACGCTCCGGAGAAGCTCGGGTATCGCGTCTCGGTTACAAACCGCACCGTCAGGATTCCCCGCCGGCCTTTTATAGAGTTCTGGTGGGGGTCTGCGGGAATGGTCGGCGCGTCTGGCGGCGGCGCGGACGGGGTATTAGGAAAGGTGGGCACGAGATGAAAGAGATAAGGCTGTGGCGCTGCGAGAAGTGCGGGAAGGACCACTGGGACAAGGAGAGCGCGGAGGCATGCGAGAAGTCGCACATCGGCGTCAAGGAGATAAGCTACGAGGACTACTTTATCGGCCAGAACGAGAAGTATCCGGCACGGATATACATCAGGATGCAGGACGGACACACGCTTAGATACTATAAGGAACGAACGCTGGTGACGCCGGTCGAGGCGGGATTATAAAAACACAGGAGGAAAAAAGTGAGCCACTACGCAAAGATGAAGAAAGCCGCCTGCGGAACAAGCGCAGACGGCAGAGAGGATCCCCGGAAAGGGGAAAAAGATATCAAGGACAGTATAGCACAAGCCCTTGACAAAGACAAGAGGAATTTTAAAAACGGCGGGAACGCAAGGTGGCACGCGGCGAAGGAGCCGCAGATCATCGAGCAGCACAGGCAGGGGAAGAGCTGCAAGGAGATAGCGCAGGCAACCGGAGTGGGCATGAGCACGGTATACACGGTGCTCCAGAAGCGCGGGCTTAAGGCCAACAAGGGCGGGGAGAAATGCCCCCCGCCGCCCGCGCCGCATCCCGCGCCGCACTGCTTCCGCTGTGTGCATCCGGATTGCAAGTACGCCGCCGGAGAAACGGAAGCGTACCGATGCGACTACATAGGGCAGACGGGACACAGCAGGCTGCTGTGGCACAGAGTGCGCGGATTGTCGGAGGAGATAGAGGACTGCCGGCTCTATGAGCCGGGGAAGCGCAGGGTGCTGACGCAGGGAGTAAACCTCAAGACGTATTCGGGAAACGGCAAGATCGCCACGACGGGGCGGCTTAAGTATCCGCGAAAGGCGAAGAAGAAGGAACCGAAGATAACGACGAAGCTCATACGGAAGCGGGAGCTTGCCGAGGCGCGGGACGCGGAGAGGCTTGAGATGTACGACAAGGGCATGACGGACACTCAAATCGCGGCGGCGCTCGGCGTAGCGCAGAACACGGTAACGGCATGGCGGACATCCCGCGGCCTGCCGTCGCAGGCGGAGAAGAAGAAAGCGAAGGAAGAATTTGCGTTCCGGCGCCTGTACGAAGCGGGATACTCGCTTGCGGAATGCGAGAAGCTCATAGGACGGCCACGCACGACCCTCGCGGCGTGGCGCGACGCGGCGGGGATAGCGCCGCAGGGGCGCGGGAAAATGACAGAGGAGCGGCGGGCGCGCCGGGAACAGGCGCGGGGCGAGCTTGAAGCGGCGGGGCTTATAGCCGCGAAGGAAGAATAAAGGGAAAGAAAAGAAATGGAACAGCTGATCAACTGGAAAACCCCTATATGCCTGTGCGAGAAGTGCCGGGAAGCGATGGCGGAAAGCTATGAGTTCGAGGTCACGGGGCGGCGCGGGAAGTACATGTGCATGAACCACCCGTGGACGGCGGGGACAGAATACTTTTTCCGGCCGAAGAACATGCGCCGGTACAAGCCGAGGCAGGAAGGGCCGCGGCCGAAGGATAGGCGTGCACGGTACAAGGGCGACTGGCGCGACAGCTGAGGAAGGGGAAAAATGGACGAAAACAAACTGAAAGAGATCCTCAACAAACACAAGGCATGGCTGCGCGGAGAGGACGGCGGAGAACAGGCAGACCTCCGCGGGGCAGACCTCCGCAGGGCAGACCTCAGCAGGGCGTACCTCAACAAGGCAGACCTCAGCGGGGCGTACCTCAACAAGGCAGACCTCAGCGGGGCAGACCTCCGCGGGGCAGACCTCAGCAGGGCGTACCTCAGCGAGGCAAACCTCAGCGAGGCAGACCTCACCGAGGCAGACCTCCGCGGGGCAAACCTTACCGGGGCAGACCTCACCGGGGCGAAAAATCTGTTCTTTCCGCTCGCCTGCCCGGACACGGGAGAGTTTACGGCATGGAAAAAATGCACCGGCGGCACGAACGTGCAGCTCTTGATCCCCGCGGATGCGAAACGCTCATCCGCGACGGGCCGGAAATGCCGTGCGTCCAAGGCGGTTGTCGTTGCCGTCTACGACAAGGACGGCAACGAGATAGACAGCGCCGTGAGCAAGTATTACAACACGTTCGTTTACCGCACGGGCGAAACCGTAGAACCTGTCAACGGATTCGACGACAACCGCTGGAACGAATGTGCGTCCGGCATCCACTTTTTCATCACACGGGAGGAGGCAGAGAACTACTGATGAGCGAATACAGAGACGAGGCGATAAAGAAGCTTCAGCGCGAGGACGCGGCGGCGAAGTACGACCGCTACGGACAGGCAATGCACGGCTACATCCGCGCACGGCTTGAGGAGTTCTGCGATCGGGACGATGAATTTGCACAGGCGATAGCGCAGGGCGGAAGCTTTGGAGACTGCATGAAGGCTGTTTGCAATAAGATAGGACAAAGCATAAGCGACCTTGAGGCGGTTTCGCGTGCGGTGAAATTCTACTTTCCGGACAAGAAGGTTTTGTTCCGGATGGAGATAGTTGACGAGCAGGAGGCGGCGGCCCCTCCGGCAGTACGAGCCGAGGCTCCCAGCAACCCGGCAAAGGGCGGCGGGATCATTATAGATCTCGGCGATTTCCTGTGAGGGAGGTGCGGATGTGGCAAAGTGCAACCTCGCGCCGGAGCTGAGGGAAGAATACTTAAAACGCAAAGAGCTCTGGGCGCACAGCACAGATGAGCTTGAGCAGTGCCGTAGGTTTTTCGAGAACTATCTTTTCTGCGACCGGGGAGAGATACGGCAGATCCACGGATACCGGAACGAGGGCTATCCGCACGCGGTAAGGCCGGAAGTGAAGTACGGCGCATGGCTCCAGCAATGGCAGGAATGGTACAGAAACGGCAGCCCGCGCGACAAGAACGGCAGGGCAATAATCAAAGAGAAGAGGATAAGCGCATGAACGAAAACGCGATCACGGTCCCGGTTAGGGACATCAACACGATAGCATCAGAAATACGTTACATACAGAACGACGTACAGCAGTACGCGGCGGCGGGCGCGCTCAAGATAGGGGAGCGTCTGTGCGAGGCGAAGGAGCTTTTAGGGCACGGCGAGTTTGGGCCGTGGCTTAAGGATGAGTTTGGCTGGACTGACCGCACGGCGCAGAAGCTGATGGCGGTTTACCGCGAATTCGGGGAGAGTCAGAAGAGCCTTTTCGGGCCGGGGATAAATACGAAAACGTATTCGGATTTGCCGGTGTCGAAGCTTTATCTGCTCATTTCCGTGCCGGAAAGTGAGCGGGAAGAGTTTGTAAAGGAGAATGACATAGCGGAGATCTCCGTGCGGGAAATGGAGAAGCTGCTCAAGGAGAAGAAGGAGGCGGAGGAGAACGCGAGGGAATCCGCCGATGCACTTGAGGAGCTGAACGGAAAGTACGACGCGCTGCAGGCGGCGCTCAGGCAGGCAAGCGCGGACAGCGCGGCGGCGCAGGAGGAGCTTGAAAGGAAAGCCGCCGCCGCCCGCGAAGAGGGCAGAGCGGCGGCGGCAAAGCAGCTTGCAGAGGAAGTGAACACGGCAAAGCTCAACGTCAGGAAAGCGGCGGCGGCGCGGAAGAAAGCGGAGGAAGAGCTTCAGGCGGCGCAGGCGGAGGCGGAGAGATACAAGGCCGAGAGCGAGAAGCTCCGGGAAAATCCGGAGGTATCGGAGGAAAAGCTCAGGGAGCTTGAGGAGAAGTACGCCGAAAAGCTAAAGGCGGCGGAAGCGCAGGCGAAGCTGAATGACCCGACAGTGGCAGTGTTCCGGGTGCACTTCGACGCGGTGCAGAAGGAGTTCAGGGAGATGCTTGAGCTTATAAACGCGATGGATGAGGAGCGCGGCGGGAAGCTCAAGGCGGCGGTGTCGGCGGTGCTCGACGGCTTCCGGAGGGAGCTGAACGGATGAGCGGGGCGGAAAGAAAGCTCATCCCCACGGAGGGGGTTGAGCAGGCAAGCCTGTTCAACTGGGCGGCGATGCGCCGGGGAAGGTACCCGGAGCTTGAGCTGATGTTCCACATCCCGAACGAGGGGAAAAGGAGCAGCGTGACGGGCGGGCGCATGGTCAAGGAAGGAATGAAGGCGGGAGTGCCAGACATCTTTTTGCCCGTACCGAAGGGAGAAAATCACGGGTTATTCATCGAGATGAAGCGGCGGAAGTTCGGCAAGCTCTCGAAGGAACAGGCGGACTGGATAGAGAAGCTCAGCGGGAAGGGCTACGCCGTCGCGGTGTGCTACGGCTGGCAGGCGGCGGCGGAGACGATAGAGGCGTACCTTAACGGCGCGGAAATAAAATTTTCAAGGGAGAAGGAAGCGGCGGAGTGACAGCTCCGCCGCATGAAAGGAGAA
Organism: uncultured Eubacteriales bacterium; assembly: GCA_900549485.1. Taxonomy (GTDB): domain Bacteria; phylum Bacillota; class Clostridia; order Oscillospirales; family Oscillospiraceae; genus Limivicinus. The sequence continues at coordinate 23,043 of UROG01000017.1, read as the reverse complement.
AAAGAAAATGAAAATAAGCAAGCTTGCAAGATTGGCAAAGAGCAGCGGTCAGGCGGTGCTGCACGACACGGGCGGAGAGCAGTGGCTGTGCGTCGGCGATGCATACTACCCGCTGCTCGGAATGCCGGAGCTGAATGCGGACACTCTTCCGTATGCGCTGAGCCTGACCAAAAAGGAACGGGAAAAGATGTACATCGGGCAGGCGGAGCTGCCGGAAGACCTGGATATCTGCGACTACAACACGAACGACATCCAGCTCAAGGGACAGATCATAGAGTTTGAGCACTGCGGGAACTACATCCAGGCGTATGACGTAACGGAGACGACCGGAGAGACCAAGGCCGTTCTTATCGACGAGAGATATCTCAGACCGTTTGACGATTACAAAAACTGGCAGCTCTACTACCGCAGGACGGAGAGCCTTGAGTATGTGGTAGGCATGGACGGCTTGAATATCATCGGCGCGCTGCTGCCGTACAGGCTCGACGGGGCACGGTTGGCGGAGGAGCTGAGCAGGCTCGCCATGCTGATAAGCGCGGATGAGTGACAAGATATATGCGGCGCTGTGCGCCGCTCGAACCGCCGAAAGGAGAAGATGATGACATATAAATTTTGCGCCCACGAAAAGCACGGCGGCTTTTGCGAAAGGAAGGGAACCTTTTGCAACCCTGCCTGCCCGTATGAAGAAATCAAAGAGCTTACACCGGTAGTGCATGGGATGTGGGAATTGAGGCACGGGTCGTGGTATTGCTCCAACTGCGGAAGAGGCTACAAAATTAAATGTGGCGTAGTACCCGCTTGCCAACATGATTACTGTCCCAACTGCGGCGCAAGAATGGACGGTGCGGAATAGATGAATTGAGCGCTGCGGGCAGAAAAAAAGAACCAAGAGCCAAAGCTCTCAGTTCTTTTTCACGCAGAATTCATTTCAACCCACGGGGCGGTTTTCCGCCCTGACGAGATTATGATAGCATATCGGCGCAGAGTTGTCAAGGATTTTTCGAGCGCCGCGGGAATCAGAGCCGGACGAAGCCGACAAGGTCGCCGCAGTCGTTGTCCTCGTCGTAGTCGTAGACGGCGCCGTAGTAGTCACAATCGTCCTCGTCGTTGTAATACCGGCCGTCGCCGGGGTTCGTGAGCCACACGCCGTTGTCAAGCAGGGTATAGTTCCCGCGCTCCTCGACGGGGAGAAGGATAGGCTCCCCGTCGTACAGGCGTTCGCCTTCAAGCGCGTGGCAGTCAGATATGATTCGTTTCATTTTTCTCCCTTTCCGGGCGTTTTTCGCCCAGTGCCTCCTCGAGGAGGCACTCAACATAGTTCGCAACGCTGCGGTTCTCCGCCGCCGCCGCCTGCCGGAGTTTTTGTTTAAACTCCGGCGAAATGCGCAGGTTGATGTGCTCAGTTTTAGGCATCGTCGTCCTCCTCAGTAGCACGGATTGGCCTTGCTGAGCTCCCACTCTTCGCCGTACTTTGCGGCGTGGGCTTTCTCGTAGGCCGAGAAGAACTCCTGCTCCGTGTCATAGGCATACGTGGCGGCGAGCTCTTCGCGGAGGTCGTCGTCCATGAGTTCGACGGCGGCGTCATAGCAGATCTCAGTGTCATTGAGGTTTTTAACCATTTTAGTTTCCTTCATTTTATTAATCTCCTTTTCTTTCCGAGGGGGTGTCCCCCTCTCAACTGTGCCCTTATTGTATCACGATGGGCGCCCATTGTCAAGAGGGAAAATCAAAAAAATAAAAAAATTTTGGAGGTGCCGGATATGTCCGAACAAATAGCCGAACTTTGCATATGGATGACGACCTACACGGAGATCGAGGTAGTTGCCATATCGCTTGGATGCCTTGCCTTGGCGTGTCTTTTAGGTTTTATCGGCGTGAGGCTTGTGCAGGTGATGATTTTAGGGGAGGAAGACGGCTATGACGACTGATATCTCTACCTCGCCGCATATACGCGGCGGGGTAGAGATAGTAAAAACAGAATGATTTGGAAAGCGCCCGCGCACGGCGCGGACGGCTTCGAGACCATTCTGCACCTTTTTCTACTTATATCAATTCGCGCGCGGGGACAAAAACACTCGCGTGCGATGAGCAAGAAAGAGAAACGCGCACGTGCGTTTCTTGCAAGACTTTTAAGAGGCTAAGATAAGGACACGGGAAAAAAGGATGAGGATACCGATGGAATATAAAATCATAAGCGGCTCTGTTGTGGAGGTCAAAAGGACGTGGATGAATGCCCGGCCGAACGTCAAAAAGCCCCGCGGACATAGAATAGCCGGGAACACCTCCGAGCGGAAGATCCGTCAGAATGAGATCGAGAAGAAAAAGCAGCTCGCCCGGATACTGAACGCGAACGTGGGGAAGGGCTGGCTGCTCATCACCTTAAAATATGACGATGCGCATCTCCCGGCCGACTATGAAACCTTGAAAGAGAGCGGGAAGAAATTTTGCCGCTCTTTGCGCACGGCCTTTAAGGCGGCGAACGGACGCACTCCCCGCATGGTGTTGGTCAACGCAAACTGGAATCCGACCAAGGACTGCCCGGCGCGTCTCCATCATCACATCGTGATCGAGAATTGCTCCTGGGACATGCTGCGCGATCTATGGCCGACCCCGAACGGTGTCAGCATTGAGCCGATAGACGGGCGCGCCGATCACACGGCGCTCGCGGTCTATCTCGTCGATAACGTTCACGGCCGCCCGCGCGGGGAGAATGCGTGGAGCACGTCCCGCGGGAATCTTGAGAAGCCGATATACACCGAGCCGACACCTGTTGATAACGTCGAGGAGATAGAGATCATCCCGACCGCACGTCAGACCGCTTTTGAGCGGCTCGACGATGAGGAGGGGCGCGCCGTCAGCACCTACATACGCTGCATTTTGCCTTGCAAGCCGACCGTTAGAGGCCGACAGATCATATTGCCCCGCCCGCCGAAGCGCGGCGGACGGAAACAGCGGCGGTAAACCACCGCCGCGGAAAGGAAAGAAGAATGAAACGGGAAAAAAATGTATACGCAAACTTATGCGCCACATGCCACAGGAAAATGGATCTGCTGTACGTCCTGCATGACGTGCCGGCGGAGTACGCACGGGCGGGCACGGGCAAGTGCGCCCTGTGCGATTTCCGCGGGGCGCTGACCGCGTGCCGCTATGACCCGGCGGCGGACAAGCGCACGCCGGAAGAACTCGCGGCGATAAAGGCACGGCGCGCCGCCGAAGCACCCAAATTCCGACGGACGGAGGCGGAAAGGGAGGAAGAAAAAAGCAGCGCATGGATGCGGGAGACATTTGAAAGGCTTGAGCGCATTTCCGCGTCCGGCCGGATATGAAAGGGAGAAGCGCAATGAGTAAACCACGGTATGACTGGTGGGGGTACGTCAAGCGGACGCTCTACCGCTATCCAAAATGCCAGCGCTCCGCGGAAAACCGGGCGATAGACAAAGCCGTGCGGCAGACGAGGGAAAGCTGCACGGACGCGGAAGCGCGGCTTGAGCTGGTGCGGCTGATATACTGGGCAAACACCCGGTACAGCATTCCAGGCGCGGCGCTGGCGCTGCCTGGCGTGTCGGAAGCGACGGCCAAGCGCTGGCATCGGGATTTCCTGCGCCTTGTCGCACAGAATTTAGGACTTTTAGACCGCTGGAAAAAATGAGCCACAAGAGCCAAATGAATCGAGTATCATACAGTCAGAAGGTCGTCTTGCTTTCTTTCATTCGCACCTCCTTTTGACGGCAAAGCGGAAAGACGCTTGACAGCCCGGACAGACGGGCATTTTCCACACCCGCAGGCGGTTTGCCGAGCGGGTAAATGAATCCGGAGAATCCGGAGTCCATAAAAAAGGAGCGGGATCATGCAAAAGATGAACATCGTTTACAAGCGGCTCGATGAGCTGCGGCCATACGAGAACAACGCGAAGACCCACCCGGAATCGCAGCTGGCCAACATTGCCCACAGCATCGAGAATTATGGCTGGAAGCAGCCGGTGGTAATAGACCCCTACGGAGTCATCATCGTCGGACACGGGCGCGTACAGGCGGCACAGCGGTCAAACGTGCTGCGAGACCAGCTTGTGCCGTGCATTATAGCCGATGATCTGACCGAAGAAGAGATAGCACAGTTCAGAATCGTCGATAATAAGTCGGCGGAGTCCCCGTGGGACATGGACGCACTCGCAGCCGAGCTTGAAAAGGTCGACCTGTCGGGATTCGATTTTGATTTTGGGTTCGAGGACAAACTGAGCGCCGAGGCAGTCGAGGACAATTATGTGCCGGAGCTGCCGGAAAAGCCGAAAGCTCAAGCGGGCGATGTGTACCAGCTGGGGGGGCACAGACTGATGTGCGGAGACAGCACGAAACGAGAGGATGTGGAGAAGCTGTGCGCCGGCGCCCAGATGGATTTACTCTTGACCGACCCGCCGTATAACGTGGACTACGAGGGCGCAGCCGGGAAGATCAAGAACGACCACATGGCATCGGATAAGTTCCGTGAGTTCCTCACGGCGGCGTTCCGGAATGCGGCTGCTGTGATGAAGCCCGGAGCGGGATTTTACATTTGGCATGCTGACTCGGAGGGATATAACTTCCGCGGCGCGTGCATAGACGCGGGGCTGCGCATCCGGCAGTGCCTGATATGGGTCAAAAACCAGATCGTGATGGGACGGCAGGACTACCAGTGGAAGCACGAGCCGTGTCTGTACGGAGAGCGGGAGATCGAGGAAGATGAAATACCACTCGGCGATGAGACACAGCCGTGTTTGTACGGCTGGAAAGACGGCGCACGGCACTATTTCTTCAAAAACCGCAAACAATCCACCGTGCTTGAGTTCCCGAAGCCGATAAAGAGCAAGGAGCACCCGACGATGAAGCCGGTGCGCCTGTTTGACTACCAGATGCAATGCTCAACGCACACCGGGGACAGCGTCCTCGACCTGTTCGCCGGGAGCGGGACGACGATCATCGCGGCGGAGCAGAACGGGCGGCGCGCATACTGCATGGAGTTCGATCCGCACTACGTCGACGTGATAATCGACCGCTGGGAGAAATTCACCGGCGAGCGGGCGGTGCTGCTGAATGAATGAGTGGCAAGTGCTTGAACGGCACAAACATCTGCTGACAAAACAGCAGTACAGGACGATAAAAGGCCAGCTCCGAGCGGGAGATGCCGCGGGAGCAATGCGGGGCCTGATAAAGCTGACAGGAGGAGGTGAGCCACGATCGCAGCCAGGAAGAAGCCCAGTACAAAGAAGAAACCGGCAGCCGGAGGAAAGCCCGGCAAAAAAGGCAAATATGAACAGTGGCGCACCGAGAGCGGGCGCGAGCTGCTCGCTGCCTGGGCGCGCGACGGCTGCACCGATGAAGACCTCGCAAAAAAAATAGGCGTCGCTCCGTCGACCTTTTACGACTGGAAGCGCCGCTTCCCGGACATCGCCGCAGCGGTGTCCAAGGGAAAAGAAATTGTGGACATCAAAGTCGAGAACGCGCTGCTGAAGCGCGCTCTCGGCTACACGTATACGGAGGTCAAGAAAGAGGGCACCGTAAATGGCATAAAAAACGGCACAGCAAAGGTCACAGTGACAGAGAAAACCATGCCTCCGGATGTGGCTGCCATAATCTTCTGGCTGAAAAACCGCAAGCCGGAAGTGTGGCGTGAGATCATAACCGAGACACAGGAGCTGCTTGAGGACGACGGTTTCCTTGAAGCACTGAACGAGAAGGCGGCGAGAATATGGCAAGACGAAGCGTAAGAAGTGCCGGATTCAAGTTTCAACCGTTTTCCCACAAGCAGCAGCAGGTGTTGACGTGGTGGCTGCCGTCGAGCGGAGTGTCAGAATACGAGGGCATCATCGCCGACGGCGCGATCAGGAGCGGGAAGACGGTATCGATGGCGCTGTCTTACGTTATATGGGCGATGTCGTCGTTCCGAGAAGAGAACTTCGGCATGTGCGGAAAAACAATCGGCAGTTTCCGGAGAAACGTCCTCGGCCCGCTGCAGCGAATGCTGCGGACTCGGGGGTACAGATACGCCTATCACCGTGCGGACAATTACATCGAGATCCGGCGCGGCACGGCCACGAATTATTTTTTCATCTTCGGCGGCAAGGACGAGAGCAGTCAGGACCTGGTGCAGGGCATAACGCTCGCGGGCGTTCTGTTTGACGAAGTGGCGCTGATGCCTGAGAGCTTCGTCAACCAAGCGACGGCGCGATGCTCGGTCGAGGGCTCGAAGTTCTGGTTTAACTGCAACCCGGACAGCCCCGAACACTGGTTCAAAAAAGAATGGATCGACAAGCTCGGTGAGGAGAGCGGGAAGCATCTGATCTATCTCCATTTCACGATGGATGATAACCTCTCCCTAAGCGAGGAAACGAAAGCCCGATACCGGGGGATGTACAGCGGCGTGTTCTATCAGCGCTTCATCCTCGGAGAGTGGTGCGTGGCCGAGGGGCTTGTCTACACGGAATTCGCAGAAGCGAACATCAAGACCGAGCACGCGGCGAATCCCCAGCGCTGGTTCATCTCGATAGACTATGGCACATTCAACGCCTTTTCGGCGGGGCTGTGGTCATGGGACGGCCGCGCGGCGCAGCGGGAAAAAGAATTTTACTATTCCGGGCGCGAGGAGCGGGAGCAGCTGACGGACGATGAGTATTACACCAAGGTGGAGCAGCTCGCCGCCGGGCGGGAGATAAGCTGCATTGTGATAGACCCGTCCGCAGCGTCTTTTATAACGCTGATACGCAAAAAAAGACGCTTTAAGGTAAAAAAAGCAAACAATGACGTGCTGGACGGTATACGCTTTACGGCGGCGTGCCTGAAGGCCGGTTTGATAAATATACATGCCGACTGCACCGACTGCCGCCGGGAGTTTGGGCTTTACCGCTGGAATGAGAAAGCGACGACCGACGCGGTCATCAAAGAAAACGACCACGCGATGGACGATGTGCGATATTTCGCATACACGATCCTGCGCGCCTTACTGCGCACTGCCTACAAGGACACGCAGGACAGCGTGCTCGCGATTTTTAGAGGGAGATACCTATGAGCTTTTTGACATTTCAGGATTTCGAGGCGGCGGAAAAGGGAGGAAACCTCGCCGATTTTGTGCGCCGCGCGATAAGCGAACATGAAAACAGCGCGGAATACACCACGGCCACGACCGCGGACGAATACGACCGCAAGCGCAACACCACGATATGCAAGTACGTACAGACCATTATGGACGTGACCGGGCTGCGCATCGTGGACATTACCGCGGCGAACAACAAAATATGCTCAAACTTTTTTCACCGGCTGAATACCCAGCGGAATATGTACTCGCTGGGCAACGGCCTGACGTTTGCAGACGAGGAGACGAAGGCAAAGCTCGGCAGGAATGCCGACGTTTTGATAAAAAAAGCGGCGTACAAGGCGCTGAAGCATGGGCGGTCGTTCATTTTTTGGGACGGGCGGCAAATGCACATCTTTCCGGTGACGGAATTCAAACCGTTTCCGGATGAAGAGAGCGGGATTGTGCGAGCGGGAATACGCTTCTGGCGTCTGTCGAAGGATAAGCCGCTGATAGCCGTGCTGTACACGGAGAACGGCTACAAGAAGTTTATCTATCGCAACGGCGAACAGCCGGAGATCATACCGCCGGACAAGGAAAGATACACTGCCTATAAAGTGACGCTGCGCACGGTGGAGCTGACCGGCGAGATGGAGGTCGTCGGTGAAGACAATTGGGACGGCAAGCTGCCGATAATCCCTCTGTACGGCTCAGACTTGCGGCAAAGCACGCTTGTGGGTATGCGTGAGCAGATAGACGCTTTTGACCTTATCCGTTCCGGCTTCGCAAACAATTTGCAGGATTGCGCGGAAATATACTGGATAGTGAAACGAGCGGGAGGAATGAGCGAGGGGGACCTCGCCGAATTCAGAAACCGCTTGAAAACACAGCACATCGCGTCGGTCAACTCCGAATTTGACAACGGCGAGGGCGACGCCGTGTCCCCGTACACTCAACAGATACCGTTCGAGGCGCGGAAAGCATTCCTCGACGAGATAAGAGCGGGAATATATGAGGACTACGGAGGACTCGACGTCCACACCATCGCGGCAGGCGACACCAACGACCACATCGACGCGGCGTATCAGCCCTTGGACGAGGAGGCCGATGATTTTGAGTACCAGATCATCGAGGCGGTCGTTGCGCTGCTCGCTTTGCAGGGCGTGTCGGAAGAGGACGCGACGCCGAGTTTCAAGCGAAACCGAATCAGCAACCAGAAGGAACAGACGGACATGATCATGGAGGCTTGGAATCTCATAGGGGATGACCTTGCTTTGAAAAAGCTTCCGTTTTTGACCCCGGATGAGGTCGCGGCACGGCTTGAGATGATGGAAAGCGGCGAAATGACGCGCATAGATAACGGGGGAGACTGACGGCAGTCTCCCTCACAGCATAGGAGCGGGATATGCAGAAAAACCGAATGGATAAGGGGCGGAAGCTGACCGATGAGCAGTTAGCGGCGCTTGAGGCGCGCATCCGCAAGATGTACAACGATTCCGCGCGGGAGCTGCAAAAGATCATAGACGACTATTTTGATAAATTTGCCGTCCGAGACAAGGAAATGCAAGCCATGCTCGACGCGGGGAAGATAGACGGCGAGAAATATAAGCAATGGCGGCTTGCGCAGATAGGCCGCGGAAAGCGCTTTGAAGCCCTGCGTGATAAGCTTGCCGACCGGGCGACGCACGCGAATGAAGTGGCGGTGTCATATATAAACGACGCCACGCCCGGCATCTACTCCCTTAACCGCAGCTATGCCGCCTATGAGCTTGAGAGCGCCGGAGCGGGAATCGACTTTTCGCTCTATGACGAATCGACGGTGCGCCGTCTGATAGTCGAGCAGCCGGATTTGATGCCGTACTACCCGCCGAAAAAAGCCGTCAACCGGGGAATAGACCTTGACTTTGGCCGAAAGATCATAACCTCGCGTGTGACGAGCGGGATATTGATGGGCGAGAGCAACCGCCAGATCGCCGCGCACCTGCGCGAGCGGATAACCAGCATGAGCATTGAGAGCGCCATCCGCGCCGCCCGCACGGCGACCACGGCCGCCGAGAACGGCGGGCGCAGCGCCAGCTACAAGGCGGCGGCTGACATGGGCGTGAAAATGACGCGAGAGTGGATAGCGACGCACGACGCACATACCCGCCCAGAGCATGGACGCGCCGACGGGCAGCGCGTGGGAATAGATGAGCCGTTCCTCGTCGGCGGGGAGAAGCTGATGTTTCCGGGCGACAGCTCGCTCGGCGCGCACGGCTGGAACATCTACAACTGCCGCTGTGCGATCAAAGCAACGATCAAGGGGCACGAGCGCAGCCGGGAAACGTACACGGAGTGGGAAGAACGAAAGAAAGCGGAAACGGCGGAGGCCGCGGCAAAGGACGATGCGGCCGCACTTGATTTTTTAGGCGCGGATGCAAGAGACGACTTGCAAAAAATCGTAATGAGGAGTACACTTAAGCTGCAAAACGGCATTGCGGCGTTTGCGGAAAACGACGTTTTGCAAAAATATGTAAAAGCTGTCAAGCCGCTGAAAACGTACTTTGATGTTGCGCTGCACGGCTCGCCGTCGGCGGTGGGATTCGGCTCAACGCAAACAAATATGTCGCCCCGATTGCTTGCGTCTGTAATACGGCATAGCGAGGGGTGGAACGGGCAAAAGATAAGGCTTTTGTCGTGCAGCACGGGGGCGGCAAACGGCGATGATTATTGCTTCGCGGAAGAGCTTGCAAATGCGCTTGGCGTTGCCGTAAAAGCACCGAACGATATGTTGTATATTATGCCGAGCGGAAGAATGTACATAGGAAAACATCGAGTTGGGAAGTTCGTTGACTATTATCCGAATCAAAGGGGGAGAAGAAAATGAAAGATTTTGGTTACTTTAAAGGCATGCCGTATGAGGATAGTAACGAGGATTTTGAAAAATACAGAAAACTGAAAAACAGCATCCCCAAAAGCAAGATTATTGAGCACATGGAGAGTCTTGAAGCCGGGCTTGCGTCACCAGAATCATACGATATGTTCACGGGAGAAAAACTCCATGCCGGCGCGTTTTGGGATGGTGATTTCGTTTTTCCCTATGAGTTTTTGCATTACTACAAGAACTACGATATAGGCATCCCTTACGACTATGAAGAATATTTGAAAAGTATGGGAGTTGGGGAATGAGCAAGGGACTTGAAATCCGCGTTGTTGATAACAGCGACCTCATCAAAAACGCGGCGGCGGAACAGATCCGCGCGGCGCTGGAGGCGGTGGGCATACAGGCTGAGGGCGACGTGAAGGACGCGATGACCGAGGTATGGGCAGAGACCGGCACGGACATTGTGGACACCGGGCGCGGGCGCGCCAGCATCACGCATCAAGTGGCGGAGGACGAAAAGGCGGTGTATGTCGGTTCGTCGCTTGAATATCTTGTTTATGTGCATGAGGGCACGGGCAAGTACGCCGCGGGCGGCGGAGGCACGCCGAAAAGCCGCTGGGCCTACAAGGATCCCGTGACGGATGAATGGCGCATCGGCGTGCCGCAGAAGCCCCGCCGCTTCCTCAAAAACACGTTTGAAAAATTCGCCAAGGACTATATTGCGATCATCAAGGAATACCTTTCCGGCGGCTGAAAAGATGAGCCACAAGAGCCAAAATAATATATTAAAATTAGCTCACAACGAAAGTTGCGGGCTATTTTTTTACCCGTCCGCCCCTTGCAGCACGCACGCCGCCGAGGAAAAGAAAGAGGAGCGGGAAAAGGGAAAACACGGCCTGTTTCCTTGCGGCGCGCACGCCGCCGAAGAAATGAAGAAGGAGAGTAAAACAAATGGCACTTACAAGGAAAGCCCTCAAGGCAATGGGGCTTACGGACGAACAGGTGGACAGCGTTGTGGAAATGCACACCGAAACCGTTGACGCGATCAAGGAGCAGCGCGACGGGTACAAGGCCGATGCGGACAAGCTTGCCGAGGCACAGGCGGAGCTGGAAACGCTGAAAAAAAACGACTACAAGAAAAAGTACGACGATGAGCATGCGGCTTTTGAGTCGTACAAATCCGACCAAAGCAAGAAGGAAACCAGAGCGGCGAAAAGCGCGGCCGTGCGCAGGTATTTTGAGACCAAGGGCATCACCGGCAAGGGCCTTGATATAGCGATGCGCGGGGCGGGGGCGGAGATAGACGCGGCGGAGCTGGACGGCGAGAGCCTCAAGGACACCGCGGCGCTGGATGCGCTTGTCGCGGGCGATTTCGCGGGGTTGGTCGGAAAGAAATTCACGCAGCGGGCAAAGGTGGAGGTCCCACCGGCGAATAACCCAACCGGGGTAAAGACCCGCGCGGAGATCGCCGCCATGCCCGACCGCGACGCCCGGCGTGCGGAATACGCAAAAATCATAAATGCAGACAAAGGAGAATAACACATGGCAGATGCAAATCTGATAAAAAGATCTGAACTCGCGCGTGTGCGCGAAATGGAGTTTGTCGACCAGTTCGGTTACTCCGTCAAAAAGCTTCTCGAGGCGCTGGGCACGACCAGAAAGATAAAGAAAACGCCCGGCACCATCCTCAAGAGCTACACGGCCAAGGGCAAGCTTGAGAGCGGGCTCGTCGGCGAAGGCGAGACTATCCCTCTGAGCAAGTACGAAGTGGAGGAGGTCCCCTACAAGGAGATCACCCTGCTCAAATGGCGAAAGGGGACGAGCATTGAGGCCATCAACGACCGCGGCTATGACCAGGCGGTCGAGGACACCACGGCGGAAATGCTGAGAGACATGCAGCGCAATATCCGCAAGAACTTCTTCGATTTCCTCATGACCGGCGAGACCACCGTGTCGGCGAAGAACTTCCAGGCGGCGCTTGCCCGCATGTGGGGGCAGCTGCAGGTGCTGTTCGAGGACGATGAGATACAGGCCGTGTATTTCATGAATCCCCTTGACGTGGCGGATTACCTCGCTGATCACGACATTTCGGTGCAGACTGCGTTCGGTATGCGCTACGTGCAGGACTTCCTCGGCATCGGCACCACGTTTTTCAACTCCTCCGTGCCGCGCGGCAAGATTGCCGCGACCGCCGCAGGGAACGTCGTGTGCTACTACATCGACGCAAACAATGGCGACATCAGCGAGGCATTCAGCTTTACGACTGATGAAACCGGCTACATCGGCATACACGAGGAGCCGAACTACGACAACCTCACCGCGAATGACACCGTCATCTGCGGCATGGAGCTGTTTGCCGAGCGTATTGACGGCATTGTCGTCGGCGCGATCAACACCACCCTCGGCACGCTGACCGTTGCCAGCGCCGCCGGCAAGACCTCCGGCACGACTAAGCTGACCGTGACCCCGGCAAAGAGCGCAGGCAGCGCGTACAAGTACAAGGTTGGAGAAGCCGCCGCGACCGTAGCCGCGGGGGACGACGTGTCCGGCTGGGACACCTGGGACGGCACGTCTGACGTGACCGCAACCAACGGTAAGACCATCACCGTCGTCGAAGCGGACACCCTCGGCGCGGCGACCGCCGCAGGCTCGGCGACCGTAACGGCGAAGACCTGATAAAGGAGGACGGCGGCGTGCATGATATGCTTGACGAGGTATGCGGATACCTCAACAACTGGTTTCTCGTGCCGGACGGCGTCCACGCCGGGAACTACACCGTCACGGATGGCAAGCTCGCGCTGCCGCACCTCGCCGACGGTCAGTATTACCGGATAATAGGCAGCGTGTTTTCTGATGGCATCCACCGCGCCGGTGATACTGACGACGTACTCCCACCGGAGAGCTTCCGGGGCGCGGTGTGGGCGCTGGCGATCCCCCCGGCGGTGATAAAGATCGCGGAGGAGATAACGGCGTGGGAGGCGGCCAACGCCGCGGCGCTGGCAAGCCCCTATCAGTCAGAAAGCTTCGGCGGGTATTCCTATACCAAAGCCGAAACGGGCGGGAGCGGGGCGCAGAAGACACTCACGTGGCGAAACGTCTACGCCGCGAAGCTCGCCAGATGGAGGAAGCTATGAGCCTTTACGAGACTTTTTACGAGAAATGCGTCATCATGGACAAGACGAAAGTGCCGGACGGCGAGGGCGGTATGATAAACACCTACACGCCCGGCGCGGAGTTTGACGCCGCGTTCCCGGAGCTGTCGCCGACGGCGCAGCTCGTGGCGCAGCAAGCCGCGGCGCAGTACACCGGCACGATCACGACGCCCGCGAACGTCACGCTGGACGAGCAGGATGTTTTCCAGCGCGCGGCGAGCGGGAGGTATTATCTCGTCGTCGCGCCGCTCCCCGCCGCGCCGGGCGTGGCAACATTCCAATTCGCACGCTACAGTGTGCGGGAACTGGCGGCGCTGCCATGACAAAGGAAGCGGCGCTCTACGGCTTTTTCTCCGGCTTTGGCATCCCCGCGTTCGCCACACAGGCGCCCGCGGACACGGCATTACCGTATCTCGTATATGAGCCGAATACAGCCGCATACGGCGACGGGGAGGTCGGCATCGTGGTCAACCTCTGGTACCACGGCGAGCGGGAGGATGTCATAAACGCAAAGGCGCGGGAAATATCACAGAAAATAGGCATGGGAGGAATATACCTCCCCTGCGACGGCGGCGCGGTGATCATCCGCAGGGGCACACCGTTTGCCCAGACGCAAAGCGACGCCGCCGACGATAAAATACGCGGCCGGTACATAACTTTGACCGCGGAATATATTACACCGGACTGAGGTGACAAAAAATGAAATACACAAAAACGCCGACCACGACATTCAAAAAGCTTGGCCTGAACGCGGGCGTGATACTCACCGCGTTCGACCCGGCGGATCCAAAGGTCGAGGACGGGAAAATCTTAGGCGCGACGAGCGGGGGCAACACCTTTGCGGCAACACCGAGCTTCATCGATTTCGGGGAGGATGTTGACAATTGCCCCAAAAACACAATGGAACTGATGCAGTGCGACGATTGGGACATCGCCCTCACCGGGACATTGGTCACGATGGACGAGACGGCGGGGCAGAGGCTGCTTGCCGTGGCGGACATCGACGGAACCAACACACACAAGATCGTGCCGCGCCGCGACCTCAAAGCCGCGGACTTCAAGGACATCTGGTTTGTCGGCGACTACTCCGACAAGACCGGCGCGACGAACGGCGGCTTTATTGCCGTACATCTCAAAAACGCTTTGTCCGTCGGCGGCTTTTCTTTGGTGTCCACAGATAAGGGGAAAATGAAATTCGCTTTCAACTTCAAGGCGCATTTCAGCTTGGCGGCGCAGGATGAAGTCCCGTTCGAACTGTACATTCAGGCCGGCACGGACGAAGCCTAAGGAGGAAAAAATATGAAAATATCCCAATTTTCTACGGACCGCGCACTCGATGTGCTTTGCGAGATCGTGCCGTATGCGGACAGCATCATGGGCGACGATGAGCTTGTCCGGATAGTCAAGGAAAAAGTAAACCCCAAAAGCGAAAAAATGACCGCCGCCGCATGGGTGCTTTTAGGCGTAAGAAAGGCGTCAAAGCTTATCCCGGTCCTGCTCAAAAGCCACCGCGACGATGTGTGCGCCATTCTGGCGATCCTGAACGGCTGCACAGCTGATGAAATCAAAAAGCAGAATATCATTGCGACGATGGCGCAGATGCGAGAGGTGATAAAGGATGAGGAAATGGTTGCTTTTTTCTCATCCTGCGCGGAAAAGGACGCGAACGGATAACCGACGCGCTTTTTGCCGCGCCGCGTGTAAGCGCACGCGCCTTTATCGCCCTTTTGCCCGACATCGATAGAAAAGTGCAAGAGGAGAGACTGTATAAGGCGTATGTCACGGACGCCTTGAAAATAGCCGTCGGGCTTGACCGGCGCTATGTTGAGCTTCTGCACCCGGCGGCGCCGGAACGCACGCCGGAGGAGATAGTTGAGCACGTGAAAAAGCAGATCGGGGCCACGAAATGAACGTATTTGAATTATTCGCAAAGCTGTCGCTTGACGACAGCGATTTTGAAAAGGCCGTGGACAAGTCCGCGGAAAAATTTGACACCCTCGGCGACGCCGCCGAGGGTGTATCCAAAGGTACGAAAAAAGCGGAAAAGGCGCTCGGCGATATGGGCAGCAGCGCCGACGGGGCGGCGGCGGCGACGGGAAAAGTCGGCGACGCCGGGGAAGAAGCGGCGTTATCGGCCACAACTCTGGCGAACAAAATAAAGATCGTCCAGGCGCGGTACGACATGGCTCAAAAAAACGTGGTGGAATTGTCCAAGGCGCTGAACCGCTCGGTTGACGAAACGGGCGCGGCGTCGGACGAGACCGCGCTGCTTGCAGTCCAATTGGCAAAAGCCGAAGAAGAAGCGAAAACCTACGGCGACGCGCTAAAAAAAGTCAATAAAAACCTTAACGATACGGACGACGCATCGGACGGCGCTGCGGGCGGGATCAAAGGCTTTGCCGGACTAATGCAGGCGGCGATCGTGAAAGGCCAGCTTATGGCGATGGCCATTGAGGGCGTTGTCGGCGTACTTAAGCAAGTGGCCGAATGGGCCTTTACCTTAGACGAAAGCACGGAGGAATACAGGGAGGCGCAGGGGAAGCTCAACACCGCCTTTGAAGCGGCCGGCTTCAGCGCCAAGGACGCGAAGAAAGCCTATAGCGATTTTTACAAGATCATAGGCGACACCGACACGGCAACGGAGGCGGCGCAGCTGCTGGCGAAGCTTACGGACAACGCGGAAGATCTGTCGGAATGGACGAACATCGCGGCCGGCGTATACGGAACATTCGGCGACGCCTTGCCGATAAACGGCCTGATAGAATCCGCCAACGAGACGGCGAAGGTCGGGCAGGTGACGGGGGTGCTTGCGGACGCCTTGAATTGGGCGGGCATAAGCGAGGAAGCCTTCAACGCTTCCCTTTCCGCCTGCTCGGATGAAAGCGAACGCAATCAAATGATCATGGAAACGCTGAGCGGGACATACAGCGCGGCGGCGGACACTTTCTATCAGAACAACGAGCAGCTTATTCAGCATAGGGAAAACCAGATAGCGGTGCAGGAAAGCACGGCTAAGCTCGGCGCGGCCGTGGGCAATTTCAAGGACAACATCCTTGCAAAGCTTGCCCCGACATTTGAAAAGGCTGCGGACAAGGGCGTCGAATTCATCAACAAGCTTGATGAGACATTCAACAAGACCGGCGCGGCGGAGGCGTTCGGGGACATTCTCGACGCGGCATTAGGCCTGCTTGAACCGATCGGCACATTGATAAACGTCCTGCTCCCGCCTTTGATAACGCTATTAAAACCCGTTGCAAGTCTCCTTGCCCTGATCGCCGACACGGCCAATGTGGCCATAGGCCTGCTGACGCTCAACCCGACAATGGTCAACACCGGCCTGGGGCTGAATATGAAGTATGGCATGCTGTCGAATCAGCAGAAAATAGATTATGCCGGAGGGCTTGAAACAAGCGTCTATGATCCGGAAGCCGGCGGGTGGGTCGGCAACGGAAGCACGACCAGCGAAACCGCCAACTACAACTATTACAACATGACCGTGGACGCGTCCGGCGTCAAGGAAATAAACGACATGGCGCGGATAGCGGAAAACCAGAGGGTAACAAGAAGAATGGGGGTGAACTGATGCCGGAAACGATAAATCTGACGATGAGCGCCCATGCGATCATAAGCGCCGTAGACGGCGAATGGGACAAAAACGACCACGTCGGCACGACGGTGACGCAGCCCGGATTTTGGTCAAGCGAGATCTCCAAACGCTATTTTCTTGCGAAGTACGGCATTGCCGAAGACCTGAAAAAAAGAGAGATCCTCGGCGGAACGTTTTCTTTCGGGGCGACAAAAAGCAAAGGCGATTTGCTGGCCCTTATATACGCCGGCGCATTAAGGGCGGATTTCGACCCGGAAACGGTGACGTACCGGAACTACGCTTTCAATCGCCTCAATTTCGGGGATTCATGGAGCTTTCCGGAAAATGTTTACAGTGCGGACGGGGCGGTGGAATTTAGCGCACAGGAAGCAACGTATGCGCTGAAATACGGCGCGGTTTTCTACGGGGACAAAGGAACATCCGTCACGCCGAAAAAGACGGCGGGAATAGTCTTTGGAGACACCGGAAAGAAAAAAATCTGGCGCCTGTCGATCAACGGGGTCGAAGGCATGGGGCCTGATTATGCCCCGGCGATATCCATCCGGAAATACAGCGTTAGCTGCACGCAACCGAACGCGATCAAGATCTCACTGCTTGACAACACGTCCTGCATAATCGCGCCGCCGGAACTGACGGCCGTCAAACTGCGTCTCCGGGTAAAAGGGGAAACGACGGAGACGGAATTTAGCTTCGGGGCGGCAACAGAGCTTACGCTTGAGGGCAACATGATCCCGTCGGGGGCGAAACCGCAAGGCACAATAGAGATGCAGGTCGCGGTCGAAGACAATTACGGCGGCACCGATACAACGCCGTGGATCGAAGCGGCCGTTACGGAAAACGTATTCAGGAGCTTTTCCCCCGGCGAAGGCGCGTTTGTAAACAGATTCCAAAACTCTTTGTTTGACTGCAATGTTTATGACGGCGTCACGCTTAAAAAATTCCGCTATCGGAAAAAGGGGGCGGAGGATTACACCGAAGCCGACGCGGGTGACAACATGGGGTATGTCATGCCCGCGAACACGATAACCGACGGTGCGGAATATGAATACAGCTGGACGGCAACCGATCGTTACAACGAAAAATGGCAATCAAAATGGATAGGCTTTACCACCGTCGATATGTCAAGCACGGCGCGGCCGCTTTACCCGGTCGGCTCGCTCATAGATTCGGACGAGGCGGCAATGTTCCGGTGGGCGCACATCATAAGCACGGGAAGCGGACAGACAAAGGCCGATTTGCAGAAGAGCGCCGACGGCGAGACGTGGACGGACCTCGTGACCGTTACCGGCGCGGAAACGTCCGCCATGATAGCGGCAAACACATTCACGAGCGGGACATGGTACTGGCGGGTGCGCACCTACAACGCCGACGGCGCCGCGGGCGAATGGAGCGTGGCGGGGCAATTTATCGCGGTCGCAACGCCGTCAACGCCTATAATCACGATCGCCGACACAAGCCCGAAGCCGACGATAAAGTGGCAGACAAACGAGCAGACGGCATATGAGATAAGCCTTGACGGGGAAAGCGAACGCTATTACGGCACGGATAAGACGTGGACAAGCACGGCATACCTCCCGGACGGGGAACACACCGTTGCGGTGCGGGTACAAAATGAATACGGCCGCTGGAGCCGCGTGTCAAGCGTCATCCTCAACGTCGCCAACGTGCCCGGCGCGGTGATCACTTTGACGGCGGACGCGGGGGAGCTTTGGTGGGAGACGGACGGGGATTACGATTACTATCTCATCTACCGCGACCTTGAAGCCATCGGCCGCACAACGGTCAAGAATTTTACCGACGCGCTTGCCAATGGCGCCGTGCGTTATCAAGTCCGCGGCTGCTATGAGGACGGCAATAATTATGGGCTGTCGAACACCACCGCCGTCACGGTCGAACGCAAATATTACGAAATTTACGACATGGAAAGCGGCGCGACCCTGACAGTCCGGTATTGCGGGTTGGAAAACCAACAGATCACGCGTGCAAACAGCCGCGGCGTGACGCTTACACATGTGCCGGGGTATGCGCATCCGGTCGCGGAACGAAGCGAATTCTACGACGAGGCGATAGACGGCGCGGCGGTGTTTTTCGCCGCCGGCGACGTAAAGGCCTTTGAAAGCCTTGCAGGACGGCTTGTGTGCGTTTTGACGCCGCAGGGGACAAACTATATAGGCATCCTAAACAACGTCGAAATAACGGCGCAAAGCGTGCGCACGGACGCAAGTTTCAAGCTGACCCGTGTGTCCGCCGTGGCAAGCTATGCTGCGACCGCTTCGGCAAGCTTTGAGATCGATCTCGAGAACGGGCATCTGATAATGACCTCATCGGACAACTACGACGGACCGCAGTTCCGCCTGACCGATGCCGGACATCTGGGGGTGACATGGTGAGCGGGACAAACGAACGGGTACACCGGCTTGCCGGACAAGCCGCACTTTCGGACACACGGGACGTGCAATACCGCGTCCGGGTGCTGAAAAACGGCGCGGCGGCGTCGGAACTGCTGTGGGCAGAAGACAATGCCCCAGTCGTCATGTGGGATAAGGCCGGAAACATAAAAGCCTCAATGAGCGGAAGCTTTTACAAAAACGCCGATGTGGATCTGCTGACGGACGAATTGCAGCCTGTACTGATCCTGAACGGTACGGAATACGCGTTAGGGATATTCCGTACCGCGACCGTGACGACCGGCGGGTCGGAATATTCGCCGACGGTGCGCGTCGAGGCATATGACCGCTGCTGGCGTCTCAGCTGCCGCCGCACGGAAAGTGTGCTGCACTACGCGGCGGGAACTGCGTACATATCCGTAATTGAAGGACTTTTGACCGAATGCGGCATATCCCTCCGCCTTGTGGCATCTTCCTCCGCCACGCTTCAGACAGATCGGGAGGACTGGGAGATAGGTACGGACTATCTGACGATAGTCAACCAGCTTTTGGCAGAAATAAATTACGCGCCGCTGTGGTTTGATGCGGACGGCACGGCGCACGTCGAACCGTATCGATCCGCGGATGCGAAACGCATTTCCCATGTGTACGGCGATATGGGCGCGCCGGAGGTTTTAAATCCGGCTTTGTCGGAAAGCAAAATGGAAACGGACATTTTTTCCAAGCCGAATGTTTTCATCTGTGTTTGCTCGAATCCGGAAATAGGCGAGCCGATGACGGCGGTCGCAGTAAACGAAAACGCATCGTCAAGCACATCGGTGTTCCGGCGCGGCATGAGGATCGCCCGGCGGTGCATTGTCCGGAACATCGCGTCGGCGGAGGAATTGCAGGCATACGCGAATAAGCTGATGCAGGAGTCGATGTTTGAGGCGCACACGCTGACATTTGAGACTTTCGCCGAGGGCGGCCACGGCATCGGGGACATCATAAGCATAAACAACCGGGACCTCGGCGGCGTGTGGGAGGAGACGGCGTGGAGCATCACGCTTGCCGCGGGGGAACCGATGAAGCATACGGCAAAAAGGGCGGTGAGCACGGTATGATTGAAGGATTATCCGAAGAAAAGATTGAAACGACTGAAGAGCAGGAAAATACAGAAGTCGAACTGGCGACGATCGTCAGCATTGGTACGAGCGGGCTCGTGCTGAAATTCGACGGCGAGGACGCGGCGCGGGAAAAGGATTACAAATGCAACGCCGGGGTAAAGTTCAAGGCGGGTGACCGCGTAAAGATCCACAAAATGAGCGGGACGTATGTCGTTGAATATCCCATGGGCACACCGAACAGCGCCGTGCCGTGGGGCTTGCCGACCGGCGGCAGCGCCGATCAGATCCTCCGCCGCACCGCAAGCGGGGCGGCGTGGTCCGACGAAAAAACCGGACTGCCGGTTGGCGGCTCCGCCGGACAGGTCTTAAAGCGCACGGCAAGCGGGGCGGAGTGGGCGAACGAAAAAACCGAATTGCCTGCCGGCGGGTCGAGCGGACAGGTCTTAAAGCGCACGGCGAACGGGGCGGAGTGGGCGAACGAAAAAACCGAATTGCCTGCCGGCGGCTCTAATGGACAGGTCCTGACAAAAAGAGCGGGCGGCGCGGCGTGGGAGACACCCGCGGCAACCGTGCCTAAGCAAATAAAAAACGGCTCCTACAATGTCACAATGAGCAACTACGGTGCGCTGTCAAGCAACTGTCAAAGCCTCGGCTTTTTCGGCGGCACGCCAAGCACAAAAAAATATCTGACAACATCCTCGACGCTGACGGATGTTATCAATCTGCTTAAAGCCTATGGACTGGGATAAGGAGGGAAAACATGCCAAGTAAGGATCTTGGAGAAGTAACATTCGTGCTCTGCGGCGAATGGCAGCCGGACGCGACATACCAAAGGTTAAGCATTGTCAGCATCGACGGCGCC
This sequence comes from uncultured Eubacteriales bacterium, assembly GCA_900549485.1. GTDB lineage: Bacteria > Bacillota > Clostridia > Oscillospirales > Oscillospiraceae > Limivicinus. The sequence continues at coordinate 2,025 of UROG01000017.1, read as the reverse complement.
GGTTACTGCGCCAAAAGAAAAAATAAAGGCGAACGCCCTTATGCCGGCTCGGCTTATTGGCAAATGATCGCCGCACGCGGGGTGCAGGGACAGGATGGAAAGCAAGGCGCCGACGGTGCGCCGGGGAAAGGCGTGCAGATCCTCGGCACCGTCGGAACGGTCGATGATCTGCCGGAAACGGCGGAGCAGGGCGATATGTACAACGTCGGCACGGCCGCACCGTACACCGTTTATATGTACGACAATGGCGCATGGGTATCGCAGGGACAGCTTCTTCGCGGCGAAAAAGGCGAAAAAGGCGAGAAGGGTGATACGGGTGCGCAAGGACCGGCGGGCAGCGACGGCATTACGCCGACGATCGGGGAAAACGGCGATTGGTATTTAGGCGCCACCGACACGGGGAAACCGTCACGGGGCGCGCAGGGCGAAAAAGGCGAGAAGGGTGATACCGGCGCATCGCCCGTGCGCGGCGTGGATTACTGGACGGCGGCGGACAAGCAGGAGATCGTCGATTCAGCGCGTACCGCGCTGTACAGCCCCGTTGAGTATTTTGACGGGACGCACGCCATTTCCGCGACGGACATCGGAAAGACCCTTGCAAGCAGCGGCGCGGCGGAAAACACCGTGACGCTGACGACCGCTGTAAGCGCCGACATGCCGATAGGCACGGAAATAGCCGTGTTCTGGATGGCCGGGACGAGCGTCAAACTTCAGTTCACCGGCACGATGCGGATCGTTATGCCGGGCGAGGACGTGCTTGTCAACGGCAGCTTAAAGCTGTCAGAAATGTTTACCCTTGTCGCTCTGAAAAAGATGACGACCGACGCGGCGAACGGCGACATCTGGACGGTGCAGGGAGATGTGGAGGTGGTCACATGATAATTCCGGTAACTATCAGCAAAGGCGGAAGCGCCTTTGGGTACATCGTTGCAAGCTTCCCGACTACGGCTGCATCCTGCACGTGCTCAAGCGGCGGGACGGTTTTGGAGGCAGACGCGGCGGGACTTGCGCGGGGACAGTTCGTCTTTGAGGTTCCCGCCGCCGGAACGTGGACGGTGACAATCAGCAACGGGACTGACACAAAATCCGAGAGCGTCAGCATTACCGCAGCCGGTCAGGCGGAGAAGGTAACACTCGCATTTTGGAACGGTGAGCTTTATGATGCTGGCAACCAGTATACTAACATCACAGGCGGCTGGATAAGGCACAGCACGGGCGGAACAGTCACGTTTAACGATGACAATATATATTTAGCGACTTTACAAGACTATTCCTTCGGAACGGTGGACACGACGAACGCCGTTGATCTGTCGGATTTTGCCACGCTCAAGGTAACAGCGTCAACGACAAACCGACAGTACATGCTGGGCAAAGTTATCTTATACACCAAAGATACGGCAGGCAAAGAAACCATTGCCGCCAGCGCAAATTTGGATTCTTCCGCCGTTGAAACAGTGACAAGCCTTGATGTGAGCGCTCTGAGCGGGGCGTACTACGTAAGAATACAGTCTTCAGGCTATAACACCAGCTACTACGTAACAGGCAAGTTCAAAGTGACAAAAGTTAAATTGGAGGCGGCGGCATGAAAATCTACATTGACAGTGATTACAAATGCTACACAGTTTCGTCCGGAGGACGCAGAGAATTTGAAGTGCAGTTTTTTGATGATAAGTGTAGCGCATTTGTTGAGGGCTATCGATATGTCCCTGCCGGGGAGACGTGGACACGCGCAGACGGCGCGGTGTTTGCCGGGGAGATGCTCTCCCCGTGGAAAGATTACGCGATCCTTGCCGCCGCACAGGCGGCGTATGAACAGGCACAGAGCGAGAGCGCGGCGGAAATTGCCGATATGCAAAATGCGCTGAATGTTATGGGGGTGTCGGTCAATGAGTGACAAGGGGAAGTGGACAACAGCTGCCGAAGCTGTAGCGGCAGAAACAAAGATAGCGTTGCAAACGGTCTTTGACAATCTCAATCAGGGTCAGCAGAAAAAGCTGCTTAAATCGCCCGAGGTCAGGGCGCTCT